>NZ_JAFBCQ010000001.1:620444-930667 GCF_016907815.1 Microbacterium aurum | reverse complement strand
TCGGCGGCGGCTTCGGCTTCGGTGACGGCCTGCTGGGCCGCCTTGACCCGGTCGCTGAGGTCCTTCGCCTGGGCGACGAGCGCGGCCTTCTCGTCTTTGGGCGCCTGCGCGACCTTCTTGCCGTGCGCGTTCTGCTCCGCCCGCAGCTCTTCGAAAGCGGTGATCGCGGCACGGCGCGCCCGGTCGGCGGCGAGCGCGTCGTCGACGGTGTCGGGCGACTCGCCGCGGGCCTCCTGCGAGCGCTTGACGAGGTCCGGGTTGTCGCGGAGCAGGGCGAGATCGATCACGCGGCAAGTCTAGTTGCGGGGTGCGGCGGGGCGGATGCCGGGTGGTTGCACGGTGGCGCAGGCGGCGGGCGTGTGGTGGCGCGGGCGGTGGCACGCGGTGCCGCGCAGGTCGCCGGATCGCGCCAGGGTCAGCGCTCGGGCTGGCAGACGGGGCAGTACTGGGCGGCGCCCTTCGACCCCGGCACATCCGCCACGGTGCCGCCGCAGTCCGGACACTGCTCACCGGTGCGGCCATGGACCGCCATCGCCGCGACCTTGCGCGCCTTGAGCTCGTCTATCGGAACGCTCCGCTGCCGCGCGAAGGCGCCGCCCAGCACGCTGCGCACGGCGGCGAACAGCGCCGCCCGTTGCGCCTCGTCGAGGTCGGTGGCGTGCGTCAGGGGAAAGAGGCGTGCCGCGTGGAGGATCTCATCGGAGTACGCGTTTCCGATGCCGGTGAGCCGTTCCTGCTCCTGCAGCAGCGCTTTCAACTGCTTGCGCCGGCCGGCGAGCACGCCGTCGAGCTGGTCGGCCGTGTCGTCGGCGGATGCCGGGTCTGGGCCGAGCTTCGCGATCGCTGGAACCTCGGCGGGTTCGTCGACGATCCACAGCCCGAGGGACAGCCAGGTTCCGCCGTCGGTGAGGAGGAGTTCCGTGCCGTCCGCGAAGCTCAGCACGGCGATGGTCGGCGCGGAGGTTGTCGCCGTGGTGAGCTTCGCGGCATCCGTCGCCGCGGTCGGCGTCGCGTCGGTCGACGCGGCCGCCCCACCCGTCGCATCGGTCGACGCGGCCGTCGCAGTGGTCGTCGTCGCGGCATCCGTCGTCGGTTCACCGCTCCATCGCATCCATCCCGCGCGACCGAAACTCACGACGAGTGACGGACCTTCGGTGTCGATGGCGAGGTGCTTGCCGAAGCGACGGATGCCGGTGACCGCGCGGCCGACAAGTTCTGAGGTGAGGCGACCCCGCGTCTTGAGGGCGCCGTACTCGACGAGTTCCAGACCAGCGATCTGACGCCCGACGATGTGCGTGCGGAGGAAACCCGCGAGCGCGTCGACCTCAGGTGACTCCGGCATGGGCCCATCGTGTCAAGGGACGAGAGGTCGCGCCAGGGCCGCCGACCCAGGACCGCGGCGCGGCGCCCAGGCAGCGACGTGTCACCCGTCGGGCGGCACGCCGTCCGTCAGTTCAGGCGGCAGTGCGCCATCCCGTTCTCGGCGGCGGGTCGAACATCCACCGCAGGGGCGCCTTCGATCTCAGTTCGATCGGCGGCGAGCCCTCGCCCGGAGGCGGGACGAGCAGGAAGGCACCCTGTCCTTCGCGGACGATCTTCCACCCCGTGAGATGCAGATGCACGTGATGGTAGGCGCAGAGCAAAATGCCTCGATCGATGTCGGTGCGGCCGCCGTCGGCGCACCATTCGTCGATGTGATGCGCTTCGCAGTACAGGGGTGGTCGGTCGCATCCGGGCCACATGCATCCGCCGTCTCGCACGGCCAGCGCGGTGCGCTGCGCGGGCGTGAACAGTCGACTTTCCCGTCCCACATCGAGCGGATTGCCGCAGGAGTCCACGGTCACTGGGACGACGCCGGTCTCGCAGACCATCCGGTCGATGACGGAGCCAGGAACGGATACCCGACCGTCCTCGGTGTGCGCGACAGCAAGGAGACGGCCGAACGCGTCCCGCGCGCCCAGACCACCGGCTCCCCCGCCGCGGGTGCCACCCGCGCCGCGGATCGTCACGAACCGCACGCCGGCCTGTTTCGTCCCGAACACGTCCTTCGCCTCGGCGGTCGCCCCCGCCCGCACCAGGTCGGCGAGCAGGTCGAACGCGAGCTGCTCGTTCGTCCGCGGATCCTCACTGAGCTGCTGCGCCTGCGCCGCTTCGTCAGCCGACACGAACCGCGGGCCGCCCCGACGCGGGCGCAGTGCGGCATCCATCACCGACTGCCAGAACGCGGCCGTGACATCGTCGAACACGATGTGTCCGTGCGTCCGCCCGTCAGCATCAATGCGCATCCGGAAGGAACGGGCTTGGTAGTGCTCCGCCCACCGTGCCTCCGCCCCGGCCGGGTCGATCGCATCGCGCACGGCGCGCGCCGACGCCGAGAGATCTTCGACGGTGCAGCGCGGCGCCTCGTCGATGAGCTGGGCGGCGGCGACTCGCCACACTTCGACGACATCGTCTTCCGCGCGCCCCTCGATCAGGGGCGGCTCGCCCAGGCCACGCCGGATCACGTCGAGCTGAGCGTGCGTGATCGACCCAGCGAGAAGAGCCGCACCCAAAGGCTCATGCCAGGGACGCCGCGCGTCGCTGCCCGGAAGAACATCGTCGACGACCCGCGAGCCCTCGGCATCCGCACCTTCGGCCAGCGTCTCGCCGACCTTCACGACGCGGATGGCTTCGCTGCGCGGGATGCCGGTGATCTCCTGCACCATCTGCACCGGAGTGCGGAATCCGCCGGTCTGCGCCAGGCCCGCGTGCCCGGCGGCTCGGGTCGAGCGGCGCGCGATGACGCCCGCGAGAGCGACCTCGAGTTTCTGGACGTGGCGAGAGAGGTCGGCGACCGCAGTGAAGGCTTCACGCACCGACGCATCGCTGAGCGCGCTCGCACCGGCCGCGAGGGTCGTCGCCTCGCAATCGAGCTCGGCGAACTGCGCCAGACGGTCGACGCCGTCCCGAAGATCACCGATGAAGCTCATATAGACAGTGTGCCGAGGGCCTCCGACATTGCCCGGCGCGGTCAGAGGTCGCTGGGGTAGACGACATTGATCTCAGTGATCGAGCGGGGGAAGTCCTTGCGATTGTTCGTCACGAACTGCTCCGCGCCCGCGGCGACTGCGGTGGCCAAGTGTGCGGCGTCGGCGGCACGAAGCCGATGGCGTGCGGCGAGCGCGACGGCCAGCCGTGCCGCCGCTGCGTCGAGGGGAAGAAGTTCGAGGCGACTCAGGATGCCGATGAGCGCTGCGACCTCGGTGGACGACGCATCCGCCCGCATCGGCTTCGCGAGGACTTCGGGCAGGAGCAGCACCGAGCCGATCGCCGCGACGTCCGTGCGCTCGATGAGCGGCCGCACCCTCGCGCCCAGTGGGTGATCGGTGGCAGCCGCGTAGATGATGACGTCCGCGTCGAACGCGACGGTGTCGCTCATCTACCGGCGCGATCGGCGTGGACAGCCTCTACCAGCTCGTCCACGCGGTCCCGCGTCATCCGCGCCGTGCGCAGCGGCGTGGCGCGCGCCGCCTCAAGGAGTTCGGCGAGGGCGTCGGCGTCTCGCCACGCGCCCGCCGTACGTGGCGGACGCACGGCATCGGGATGAACGAGCATCGCGACGATGCGGCCGTGACGGCTGATCGCCACCTGCTCGCCAGCTTGGACGCGATCGAGCTGAGCTGGCAGAGTCTGCCGGGCCTCACTGGCGCTGATCGTCGTCATGGACGAAATTGTACGCTCTTGTACGGTTGCCTGGCGGGGGAAACACGCGTCTCGAGTGGTCCGGACGGCGGCATCATTGGGAGCATCAGGTGATGCAGAAGGAGATGTCACGATGCGCACTACGGTCACGATCGACGACGAACTCTTCGAGACAGCGCCACACTGACAGGGATCTCGGAGCGTTCGGCGCTGTTCCGGTCTGCACTCGAGACGCTCATGCGAGTGGAGAGCGCGCGCCGACTGGCGGCCTTGGGCGGCACGAACCCGTCCGCGCCCGCGGCGCCGCGCCGCCGCGACTCGACGGCATGATCCTCGTCGACACCTCGGTGTGGATAGCTCACCTGCACCGGTTGGAGCCCGCCCTCCGCACTTTGCTTCTCGACGACCGTGCTGCGACGCACGACGGCGTCATCCAGGTGCTGGCACTGGGTTCCCTCGCCGCCCGCGATGAGGTACCCGCGGCCCTCGGTCGCCTCACCCGGCTGCCGTCGCTGCGCCGCGAGGAGTTCGTCGACTTCGTCGATCGCGAACGCCTCTGGGGCGGCGGGCTCAGCGCGATCGATGTGCACCTGCTCGGAGCGGCGCGCATCATCGTGCTCGCCCACCCATGCGCTCGGGCTCCCCCAGCCCGTCAAAGGCGGTCGCTCCGACCCCTGGGTCGATCCCGATCTGTACTATCCGCCACCGAGGACCTCTTCGATCTCGGCGTTGATGAGCGATGTAGCCGTGGTGCCTAACTCATGCGCTTTGCTGCGAACGTCGTCCAGTCGCCGAGCGGTCGGGTCATAGAACGAAACGCGCACGGTGCGCCGTCCGGCCTTCGTCGAAGGGCTGGAGATGACGCTGTCCAGGATGGCGCAGATCACCTCCGACTTGCTTTGATCAGTCCATTTTGCCTCGTCGGCGACGAGTGCCGCCGCACGTTCGGACAGTCGAATGCCGAACCGATTTGCCGATGGCATAGTTCTCCTTCTTCCAGTCCCGCGCCTCAGTCCTGAGCGAGACGCGAGATTCGACGAACGCCCGACGCGTTGTGACGACCGGGGTGAGCATTCCACTCGAGCGCGTAGCCGCCGCCGTGCGAGACCGATGACCAGGCCATGAATCGCGCGCGCGAGCCCAACGGGATAGGCGCCTCTTCCGGTTGCAGCAGCCTTGCGATGAAGGACTGCTCACTTGGCCGGGGGCTCCTCCAGCGGCCTGGTGTTCCGAGCGCGTCGATCGCATCCGTCATCGCCGCACCTCGCCGGATCTGATCGGATTGGGACTGGTCCCAAGCTAGGAAACTGATGTCGGAATGGAACTCCACGATTATCACGTCGCTCCACTCCGACATGAGGTGAAGCCCTGGGACCTGCTCGATCGAGAATGTGGAACCTTGCGCACGCCAATCCTCGGCGACGGCTTGCGCTTCGCTGAGGGTGCAGGAAAGGCTAATCGGCCCGCGATAGTGCAAACTTGCCGTGCCGTGCCAGGCGTTGCGCTGACGTGTAGTCACATAAAGTGAGACGGGAACGATCCGCTCCAGGTGTTCCTTCGCAAGATCGCGATAGCTGCTCTCCGACATCACGCATCCACCGCGACGACGGTGTCGTACAGTCCGTACCGGGTCAGGCCGGAGTGCGAGTCGATCCCGGTATACGACAGCGAGGCGTCCTCGTATCTGCGGAACGCGAACACGGCTTGATTCATGTGCCCCGCGTTGAAGACGCCGAGACCGACGAGCAAGTTGAAGTCATCGACGGTGAGGCCGGTGACCGCCTTGAACAGGTCGGGCTCGATCTTCGTGATGACGTCGTAGAGCGTGTTCTCGCGGTAGTCGGTGAGGTACATGAACGCGGGGATCCGGGTCGCGAACTTGATCAGCTTTTCCTGGATCTGCTTCCGCTTGGACTTGTACTCCTTCTCCTCCTCGGAGATCTCCCTCTTCTCGCTCGGCGTGAGGTCGTCGCCCTTCTCCTTTTTCGTCTTGGACACGGCCTCGCTCTTGTTGACGACCGTCTCGAACACGTTTGAGCCGAGCGCGCGGAAGCCCTCGATGTTCATAACGGCATCCATCGCTGCCTGCGACGACATGATCTTCTTCAGCGTCGCGTTGTCGACGTTCACGAGGATCGCCGACTCCCACTTGCGCGCGAGGAGCGTCGCCGAGGTGCCCGCCATGGCGATGTCGAGGATGCCGCCGGCATCCACCTGTGTCATGTTCGACCCGTCGTAGGCGAGCACCGGCAGGAACTTGACCAGCTCCTCGACGGCCTTCTCGGGGTTGCGCTCCTCGGGCGCGAGGCCGATGCCGTATTCGCTGATCTGCCGCAGCGCGCGCGTCGGCGCGAAGTCGAAGACGAAGCAGACCGGCTTGAGGATGTCCTCGCGCGATGGGTCATCGCCGTCTGGGTTGCGGATCGTCCACGGCGACTGGACGCGGAACGCCGCCTGGAAGTACGTCTCCGGCGCCTGGAGGTTCCGCAGCATCAGGATCGACGACCACTGCGGCACGGTGACGCCGGTCGTGAGCTTGCCGACCGTGAGGGTGATCGTCTTCGTGTCGAATCCGCTGCCGATCGCCTGGCGGACGGGCGGCAGCGCGTCGAGCCCGACGCCGACGCCGGGCGCGGAGACGTTGACGACGGTGTAGTCGTGCCAGAACGCGTTCTGCGGCTCGGCGAGCAGCGATGCCATGGCCGCGCAGGATGCCGTGCGCGGCAGCATCCAGATCGAGTGCTGCAGGTAGGGCAGCAGTCGCGTGTCGGAGTACGGGAACGGCGGTCGCGTCCCGGCTTTGAGGAAGTCGACCTGCGTCGGCGCGTACTGCCCGCGGATGATGTCGAGCCACTTCTGCACGTCATCCTTGTGCACGAACTCGGCGGCGCCGTCGACGACCCTCGCCTCGAAGAACGCGTTGAGGTCGAACTCGTCGAACTCCCCCTGGCTCGCGATCGCGGTGAGCTCGTCGGGCATCTGGTACGTCAGGAGCCGCATCTCGGGCAACGACGCATACGGGTTCGGCTCGTCCGCATGCTGCTCGACGTGCTTCTGCTTGGCGCGCTGCTCGTCGGTGTAGGTCCAGTTGAAGATCTGCTCCTCGATGAAGCGTCCTTCTTTGAGCACCTTGAACGGCGTGCCGGAGAGGTAGAGGTACGCGCCCGCACGGATCGGCACAAAGGCGTCCTCGTCGGCACCGTTCGTCTCGAGCTCTTCCGCGAAGGTCTCGAGGTCCTTGCTGAACTCGTCTTCGGTCGCCTTCTTCGACGCCTTGTCGTCCTCACCCTCGAAGAGTTCCTTGGCCGCGTCGCGCCAGGCGCCGAAGTGGTACTCGTCGAAGACGACGAGGTCCCAGCTCAGCTCGGTCAGCCACTTGTGCTTCGGCTTGAAGTTGCCGGCGCTGTCGCGCCCCATGAGGTCCTGGAAGGAGCCGAAGAAGACGAGCGGACGGTCGGCGTCGACGGATGCCGGGTCGCCGCCGGTCTTGCGAGAGAGGTACTGCCACCCGTTGAAGTCGACGTGGGTCTTGAGGTCCGTGTCCCACGCATCCTCGACGGCAGGCTTGAAGGTCATGACGAGCACGCGCGTCGCGTTCATGCGCTTGGCGAGCTGGTAGGTCGTGAAGGTTTTGCCGAAGCGCATCTTGGCGTTCCAGAGGAACTCCGGCACGGCGTCGGCATCCTGCGCCCATCGGCTCGCGAAGTATGCGAGCGTCTGCTCGACCGCGGATGCCTGTTCCTCACGCATCCCGAAGGTGGCGTGGTGGGAGCCTTCGTAGGCCTGGCCGGCGCGGAGTTCGGCGATCGCCGTCTTCACGTCGTCGGCGGAGCAGCGCATCCACTCCTTGCTCGACTCGAAGACGACGTTCTCGAAGCCCTTCTCGATGAGGCGTCGGCGCACCTCGACGTCGGTGATCGGCGGACCATCAGGCCGTTCGGCCGGCTCGTCGACCTCGAGTATGTAATCGACGCGTGCCTGCCCCTGCGACTCACGGATGCGGGCGTTCACGTCTCGCGAGGTCTGCCCGACTTTGAGGCATCCGCGCCACCGCCGGGCGACCTCGTCGGAGGACCACGCATAGAGGCGCGGTCGGGCTTCCGGCTTCGGTGGAAGGAGCTCGGACTCAGGCTTAACCATTCGCGGGCTCGTCGTCGTGAGCGGCAACCTGCGACTCGATGAAGGCGATCTCATCTTCGGTCAGCCCATACCGGGCATAGAGCTTCTCGTCCGTCCACTCCTCGTCGATGGGCAGGTCCGGAACGAACGCGTACACATCCCTGTTGGCGTGTTGCGTGGACTTTCGAAGCGACACCAGGAACCGCAGGAAGCGCGTCCTCAGGTACGCCGCATAGTTCCGTGCAGCGGTCTCATCACCGAAACGTCCCGCGACGAGGTAGGTCTCCGTGCAGGCAGTACCGGGCCCGGCGAGCAACGGTTTGCTCAGGAACTTGGTTTCAACAGCGGCGCTCGTGCCCTGCACGGCCGTCATCAACACCTTCCAGTCGTCCACCCACTCGGCGTTCTGCGCAAGCGCGCTGCGGTCGACCCAACTGACGCGTTGAGAGCCGAAGAGCTTCACTGGATCCGCGATGCCCTCGGCATCCGCGCTGCCGTGGAAGAACGTACGGAGACCGAAAGGCTTGCCGGCCGAGACCCGAGCATCAAGCGTCGGCTCGCCACGCTCGCGCACCTTCTCGAGAATCGAGACTGCCTCGTTGCGGCGGACCAGGACGTCGTATGTTCCCAGTTCGCGCGTCGACGGCCCGCCGAGCGGTTTCCCGTCCCACATCGTCTGTATCTCACAGGGGCCGACATCGACGCCATCCCACAGGAAGTAAGACACCCCGCCGCGGATCTTGACTCCCGGAAAGCCGTCGTAGAGCTTCGGGAAGTCAACCAGCCGGCGAATCCGACGTGACGCCAGCATGCGCTGCCTGAACTGGTCCAGTCCACGCCCGCCAGCGAACCACCGTGACGGCGTGACCATCACGATATAGCGCGGGTCGAGGCGGATCGCGCCATCGACGAAATGCTGGTAGATCGGAGCTGCGGAGTTGTTGTGACCGCCGTCATCCAGCTGATACGGCGGGTTCCCGATGATGACGTCGAACTGCACGTCGGCTCCAAACATGGTCGCGAGCAGCGCCCGCGGGTTGGTCGTGTGGATGAAGGCGTAGGCGTGCGACTCGAGCGCATCCCCGCGCTCGTACCCCGCCTTGGCGGCGCCGCAGTACGCACACCGGTCACCGGCCCAGGTGTGCTCGGTGCGTTCGAACCAGATGTTGCCCCAGTGCCGGTCGAAGCTCTTCGCGATCGAGTGCTCGCCCGTGGCTTCCTTCGAGCAGTAGACGCTGCGGCGCGCGAGGAGCGCCGTGAGCTGCGTGATGCCGATCCCGTAGACCTGCCTCGTCAGGATGTGATCGACCCGCTTCTCGAGATCGGGCTCCCACTCCGCGAGCCCCTCGGTGAGACGCCGGGTGATCTCGCGCAGGAACACCCCCGACTTCGTGAAGGGGTCGAGGAAGCTGACATCCGGGTTCTCCCAGATGACCGCGCCGTCGTTGGCATCCGCCCACGCATCCGCGACGGTGTCGAGCATCTGGTTCGCGAACTCGGGAGGCGTGAACACCTCATCGTTCGAGAGGTTCGCGATGCACGTGAGCACATCGGGGTTGTGTCTGCGCAGGGCAAACGAAGCCTTCGCCTCGAGGACGGGTGCGCTCATGCGTCAGCTTCCACACCGGCATCCGCCGCGTCTGCGCCGAGGCTGGCGAGGTAGTCCGCGCGCACGTCGTTGAGCCGCTTGTCGGTGCCGGAGATACCCCAGAACCACCAGCCGTTGACGCCGCCCTTGGCGGTGTAGACGACGGCCGCCGCCGCGGACGGCGTGTCGTACGCGACCCCGTCGACGAACAGTCGGCCATCCTGCGCGACGGTCGCGACCGCGCCGGGCACCGCGCGCAACCGGGGGTCGAGCTCGGTGCCGACCTCCAGCCATCCGGCATCCACCAACTGCGCGACGTCGACGCTGGCTCGCGTGATCGGCGGGGGCGGCGGGACATCGAGCCCTACGTGGCCCGCAGGAGCCGGCCACAGTGCGGCGATCTGGGTGATCAGTTGATCGGTCCGCTCGGCGATCGTGTCTTCGTCCCACGTCGAGCCGCCCGCGAGAGCCAGCGCGTCCTTCGTGATGAGGACGTCATCGGATGCGAGGAAGTGCGCGCGCTTCTGCTCCCAAGCACCGTTGGACACCTTGCTGTTGAGCGCCTGCGTCACGATCGTGAGGTTGCCGAGCTGCTGGACGCGGCGGTCCCGCTCGCGCGCCTGCTCCTCATCGAGGTCCGCCGGCCAATGCGCGCGCCACTTCTGCGGCATGAGATGCTCGACGGTCGCCTTGCCGCGCACGATCGGCCCCATCGCCAGCGGGTTCACTCCCGGATAGCCGCGCTTGGCGTCCTCCAGCGCCTCGAGCACCATCCGCAGGCGGCTGCGACGGTAATTCCAGTAGACATTCCTGTCCGTCAGCGCGGCGCGCAGTTCGCCGTCGCCCGGCCAGTAACCGGCCGCCGTGTGGTTGGCGACGAGAATGCCTTCGACCGCGCTCGCCAACTCCTGTCGGGGCCGACGGCTCAGCTCGCGGAGCATGTCGACGATGAAGCGGTTGGACCCCTGCGAGGGCGCCTTCACCAGAGCGCGCCGTACGAACCAGCTCTCCAGAAGATCCAGGATGCGGTGGCGATCGGCATGCGACACCTCTGCCTGCTCCGGCTCGTCGAGCCAGATGAGCAGCGGCCGGCTGATCTCGGAGTCGAGCGTGCCGACGCGGTAGCTGAACAGTTGCGTCCGGTCCAGGGGGCCGTTCGGGTTCTCCGAGCCCTCGATGATCGCGCGATAGCGGTCAGCGGCCGTCTTGATCCGCGGCAGCAGCGCGGCCACATCCTTCTCGACGGTGTTGACGTAGTGCTTGAACTGCGTGAACACCTCGCGGATCGGGAAGTCCGTCAGCGTGCGTGCGACGAGCCACTGCCACAGGAAGAGCGACGCCCGAGGGTTCTTGATGCGCCCGGAGGTGACCTCCGTCTCCCACCAGGGCGTCTCGAAATCGGCCCAGTACGCGAGATAGGCCTTTTCCGCCTCCGCGGCATCCACCTGCTGGAAGATGAAGTTCTTGATCAGGTCGGCGGCCGACAGCGGCGTGCCCCGCGCGTTGAGCGTCTCGAAGATCGCCTGCGCGTCCTCGTGCGCCTCGAGCCGGATGCTCGCGATCTCCAGTCGCTCAGTAACGGCTCCCACGAGCAGAGCGGCCCGCTGATCCGCATCGTTCCCACCCAGCCACTCCGCGATCGCCTCAGAGAAGAAGCGGTGGGCGTCCCGAAGCCGCGACTCGGGGATGCTGCCGTACGAGATCGGCGGCGTCGCCGCCATGACGGCGGCGAACGACACGCGGTCGCGGTTCGTCGGCCAGAGCTTGAAGCGGTCTTCCTCGGCCTTGCGGAAGCTCTTCGGGTTCTCGACGAGCGGAAGCACCTGCTCGGCGAGGTCGGTCATGCCGCGGCGCTCCAGCTGAGCGTGCAGCGCATCGAGGAGCAGCTGCAGTGTCGTCATCCGCTGCTGGCCGTCGATCACGTTCCACGTGGGCAGCGCACCGAGCCGGGTGGGAACCTGCTGGATGACGATCGCGCCGAGGAAGTGCGTCGCATCCGGATTGTGGTCCTCGATCACGTCGATGAGCCGGACGATGTCCTCCCAGAGGGGCGCCCACTGTTCGTCGAGGGACCACACGTACGGCCGCTGGAACAGCGGCACGGTCAGGCGCGTCGGGTTGTAGAAGATGTCCTTCGGCTTGACGACATCCGTCTTCATGCAGCGATCTCCTCGATGGTCATCACGGGGTAGGTGCGCACCGGCGTGAAGATCTCGTGCTCTTCGAAGGCGTCGAAGAGCGTGCCGGATGCCGCGGAGCGCTGTGTCAGCGCGTCATAGCGGAAGTCCCGTCGCTGGTACCTGCCGCGGCCGAGGTATGCCCACTCGGGGAAGACGATGGGTGCGCCCACGGCATCCGTCATCGCGAGGGCGTCGCCCTGCACGATGTTCGACGCCAGGACGGCCTCGGCTGCGGCGAGGAGGGGGTCGCGTTTCGTCTCGCTTCGCTCGCTCAACGACTGGGACGCGTGCCCGCCAGGCGACTGCTCCAGTTTCAGTACCCGGGCGAAAGTACCCGCGAGGTTCTCGCGACACTCGATCGCATTGTCGGCGAGCAGCTCGATGCCATAGATGCACATGAGGCCGAACAGCGCGTAGTGCCGTTTCTCGAAGGCGCTCTTGCCGTACCTGCGCTGTACCACCGCGAGCTTGCGCTCGAGGATCGGCACCAGAAAGTTGCCCGACCCGCATGCCGGCTCGAGGAACCGCGAGTCGATGCGCTCGGTCTCATCCCCCACCAGGTCGAGCATGTCGTCGACGAGCCAGCGGGGCGTGAAGACCTCGCCGTGATCGGCGACCCGCTGGCGCGACTTCACCAGCTTCTCGTCGGCCATCGACGCCCCTTCCCCAAGTCCCACTACTCGATCCGAGCCTAAGGTACAAGTACCCGGGGACATGCGCCCTGGTGAGGGTGACCGGGAGCGTCGAACCTTGAGGGATGCCCCGAGTCCCCTCTGCCGCAGCCGCCTATGTCGGCGAGCAGATCCGGGCCGCGCGGATCCGCTACACGAAGACCCACGACCAGCTGGCGGCCGAGACCGGCATCGACTCGTCGAACATCCGCAGCTACGAGAGCGGTCGGGCGATGCCGAGCGTTCTCACCCTCGTGCGCATCGCCGATGCCCTGGGCGTGACGCCCGGCTCCCTCATCGACGGGCTCACCGTTGACCTCTTCCCCGCCGAGTCAGCCCGTCGGGTCGGCTGACATCGCCCTCTGCACAGCACCCCGAATCGACCACTTATCCCCAGAACGACCACTCCCGCATATTCAGCGTCTCGATCCCGTGCACCATGGGCGCATGAAGGCATCTTTGGCAGACCCGCTCGCCGTCGGAAGTGGCTACAATTCAGGCATGACTGTGGCCACAATCGGAATCCGTGAGTTGCGCGACGGTCTGAGCCGTCATCTGGCAGCAGTTCAGGAGGGCGATGAGATCGTCGTCACTGACCACGGCAAGCCGATTGCCCGCATCCTTCCTTATGGGGAGGAGTCCCCCCTCGATCGCCTCATCCGTCTCGGCGTCGCCCGCCCTCCACGGGCGCCTCGCGCCCCTCTCCCCGAGCCGATCAAGGCCAACGGCACCGTGAGCGACCTGATCAAAGAGCAGCGCCGTTAGCTCGATGCTCGCGTACTTCGACAGTTCCGCTCTCGTGCCCCTGGTCATCGACGAGCCGTCCACCGCACGAGTCCGAACTGCATGGAACGCCGCCCACCGGGTGACGACCAGTCTGCTGAGCTATGTGGAAGCTCGAGCCGCTCTCGCACGAGCAGAGCGCTCACACCGCATCGGAAGTGACCAGCACCAGCAGGCGATCATCGACTTCGACCGCCTATGGGACTGCGTCACGCCGATCACCCCGGTCGAATCGATCGTGCTCAGCGCAGCTCACCTCGCCGCGCTACACCGACTGCGCGGTTATGACGCGGTCCAATGCGCGACCTCGCTGGCGGTCGCCACTGATGAAATGGTCGCGGTGAGCGGCGACTCCGAGCTCCTCGACGCCTGGGAGGCCATCGGCATCACGACGATCAACCCGACGATCTGAGCGTCGCTGCGAGGTATTCCCCCGGGCCTCCGCCGCAGGAGCGGTGAAGCCGAGACGCCAGCCCCGCCGCGCCCGGTATCGTGGCGACATGTGCCCCGCTGACGCCGAGACCGCCGAGCGCCGCGCGGCGCTCGTCTACAACCCGACGAAGGTCGCGGCGGAGACGCTCCGCGCTTCCGTGACGACGCACGCGCAGCGTGCCGGGTGGGGCGAGCCCCTCTTCTATAGGACGACGGTGGACGATCTCGGCGACGGCGTCACCCGCGAAGCCCTCGAGGCGGGCGCGACATCGGTGCTCGTCGCCGGCGGCGACGGCACGGTCCGCGCCGTCAGCGAGGCGATGGTCGACACCGGCATCCCCCTCACGATCGTCCCCAGCGGCACCGGCAACCTGCTCGCGCGCAACCTCGGACTGCCCCTGACCGCCCCGGAGGCGATGGTCGTGGCGGCGTTCGAGGGCGACGTCCGCGCGATCGACATCGGCTTCGCCGAGTTCCTGCGCGAGGACGGCGAGCGCGAGGAGCGCGCCTTCGTCGTGATGGGCGGTATGGGGCTGGATGCCGCGATGATCGCCAACACGAGCGGTGACCTCAAGAAGAAGGTCGGCTGGGTCGCCTACGTCGACGGAGCCGCGCGCTCCCTCGTCGGCGCGAAGCCGTTCGCCCTCATGTACCAGGTCGCCGGGGACCGGATGCACCGCGCCAACGTCCAGAGCGTGCTCTTCGCCAACTGCGGCTCCCTCCCGGCCGGCCTCGAGCTCATCCCCGAGGCCTCGGTCGCCGACGGCGAGCTCGACATCGTCATCTTCCAGCCGAAGAATCCCATCGGCTGGCTCGCCGTCTGGCGTCGCGTCGCCTGGGACAACAGCGTCCTGCGCCGCTTCCGCGCGGGCCGCCGCATCCTGCGCCTGCGCACGAAGGACAACTCGGTGCGCTACGCCCGCGGCACCGGCATCCAGCTCGCCGCCGACGCCGCCCACCCGGTGCAGCTCGACGGCGACGAGTTCGGCGAGGCGACGGCGATCGACGTCCGCATCCACGCCGGCGGACTGCACCTCGCCGTCCCGCACGGCCACACCTCGCCCAAGCTGTAGCCCACGTCAAGGGGGTGCATGCGCCCCCTTGACCGGCGACGATGGACGGATGCCGGCATCCCCGACCCTCGTCTGGTTCCGCGACGACCTGCGCCTTGCGGACCACCCCGCGCTGCGCGCGGCGATCGACCGCGGCGAGCCGGTGATCGGCGTCTTCCTGCTCGACGAGGTCTCCCCCGGCATCCGCCCCCTCGGTGGCGCCGCCCGCTGGTGGCTGCATCACTCGCTCGCCGACCTCGGCGCGCGTCTCGCGGAACGCGGATCGGCCCTCGTGCTGCGCCGCGGCGCCGCGGCTGAGGAGATCCCCCGGTTCGTCGCCGAGACGGGCGCGGGTACCGTCGTCTGGAACCGCCGCTACGGCGGACCGGAGCGCGCGATCGACGCGGACCTCAAGACCCGACTGCGGTCCGACGGCGTCACGGTCGAGTCGTACGCCGCATCCGTCCTCTTCGAACCGTGGACCGTCCGCACCGGCGCGGGCACCCCGTTCTCCGTGTTCACGCCGTTCTGGAACGCGTGCCTCAACCTGCCCGCGCCGCGCGCGCCGCTGCCCGAGCCCCGCGAGATCCCGGGGCCGGCGACGGCGCCCGACACCGACGCGCTTGAGGAGTGGGGTCTCCTGCCGACGGCTCCCGACTGGGCGGAGGGCCTGCGCGAACGCTGGCGGCCCGGAGAACTCGCCGCCCGCCGGCGGCTGCGCGACTTCCTCGACGACGACCTCGGCACCTACGACCGCGCCCGCGACGAACCGGCCGCCGGAGCGACCAGCCTGCTGTCGCCACGCCTGCGGTGGGGCGAGCTCAGTCCCCACACCGTCTGGCACGACACGCTGCAGGCCGCGGGCACCGGCGCTCACGCGGCCTCGGCCCATCGGTTCCTCTCCGAGCTCGGCTGGCGCGAGTTCGCCTGGCACACCCTCTTCCACTTCCCCGACCTCGCGACCCGCAACTGGCGCGCGAGCTTCGACGCGTTCCGCTGGCCGCACCCCGACCCCGAGCACCTCCGCGCCTGGGAGCGCGGCGAGACCGGCATCGGCCTCGTCGACGCCGGCATGCGCGAGCTCTGGCGCACCGGCTACATGCACAATCGGGTGCGGATGGTCACGGCATCCTTCCTCACGAAGAACCTCCTCGTCGACTGGCGCATCGGCGAGGAATGGTTCTGGGACACCCTCGTCGACGCGGATGCCGCGAACAACCCGTTCAACTGGCAATGGGTCGCCGGTTCGGGCGCCGACGCCGCCCCCTACTTCCGCATCTTCAACCCCGCCCGGCAGGCCGAGCGCTTCGACCCGCACGGCGCGTACATCGCGCAGTGGGCACCCGATGCCGCCTCCCGCGCCCCGATCGTCGACCTCGCCGCCACCCGTCGCGAGGCCCTCGACCGGTACGAGGACGTCAAGCGCGCCGCACGCGCGGAATGACCGGATGCCGGGACGCGTTGTCTCAGGTGATGAACGCCCCCGCACTCTCCGTCCTCGATCTCGTCCCGGTGCGCACCGGCCAGACCAGCGCGCAGGCCGTCGCCGCCTCCCTCGCTCTCGCCGCACGCGCCGACGAACTCGGCTACCGCCGCTATTGGTTCGCCGAGCACCACAACATGCCCGCGGTCGCCTCGACGAGCCCGCCGGTGCTGGCGGCCGTCGCCGCCGCCCGCACCCGCCGCATCCGCGTGGGGTCGGGCGGGGTCATGCTGCCCAACCACTCCCCGCTCGTCGTCGCCGAGCAGTTCGCCGCCCTCGAGGCCATCGCCCCGGGCCGGATCGACCTCGGCATCGGACGCGCGCCCGGCAGCGACCCGGTGATCACCCAGCTGCTGCGGATGAGCGGCACGACGAGCGACGTCGACCGCTTCCCCGACCACATCCGGGACATCCTCGCACTGACCTCACCCGAGGGCGCAACTGTGCGACTCACGGGCCGCCCCGACGGCGACGACCGGTACGCCATCCACGCGACCCCCGCCGCGACCGGCGCGCCGGAGCTGTGGCTGCTCGGCTCGAGCGACTACTCGGCGCAGCTGGCCGCCGCGTTCGGCCTGCCGTACGTCTTCGCAAACCACTTCTCCGGCGAGGGCCTCGAGCGCGCGCTCGACCTGTACCGGCAGAACTTCCAACCGTCCGAGACGCTCGCCGCGCCGCGCACCTTCCTCACCGCGAACGCCGTCGTCGCCGCGACCGCGCAGGAGGCGGAGGAGCGGATGCTGCCGCAGGCCCGCATGATGGCGCGCCTGCGCGGCGGGCGACCGCTGACCGCGCTCGAGACGGTCGAACAGGCCGCGGCGGCCGAGGCATCCGACGCTCTCGCCGCTCCCCTGCTCGACGCCCTGCGCCGACGCTGGTTCGTCGGCGAGCCCGCCGATGTGCGCGAACGGTTGGCGCAGTTCGCGCAGACGCACGGCGTGGACGAGGTCATGCTCTCCCCCGTCGCCGGCGCCTACGACGCCGAGCCGATGGACGCGGCATCCGGCCGCCTGCAGACCCTCGAGCTGCTCGCCGGCTGACCTTCGCCTGCCGGTCGGCACCCGACCCCCATGTTCAGCAGTCGCCCGCGCACAGTGCCACGAACCCACACCGTGCCCAACCGACTGCCGAAACCGAGCGGCCACCCGACCCCCACGTTCAGCAGTCGCCCGCGCACAGTGCCACGAACCCACACCGTGCCGAACCGACTGCCGAAACCGAGCGCCAGCGCGAACCCGGCCTCACATTCAGCAGTCGCCCCCGCACAATGCCACGAACCCACACCGTGCCGAACCGACTGCCGAAACCGAGCGGCCACCCGAACCCCGCGTTCAGCAGTCGCGCGCGCACAGTGCCACGAACCCACACCGTGCCCAACCGACTGCCGAAACCGAGCGGCGGCGCGAGGCGAGGGGCCTGCCCGGGAAGAGCTAGACGGGCTCGCCCGAGATGAGACCGCGCAGCCAGTCGCGCGCCTCGACGAACACCTCGTCGGAGTAGCGGTCGGGGTAGTGCACGACCGCCCGATCGGCGCGCGGATACGACCCCAGGAAGATGACCTTCGGGCTGAATCGGCGAAGGCCCAGCAACGCATCGGCCATGCGCTCGTCCTCGATGTGGCCGTCGGCGTCGATGACGAAGCGGTAGCGGCCGAGCGCATCGCCGATCGGCCGCGACGCCAGCAGCGACAGGTTGACGCCGCGGGTCGCGAACTGCTCCAGCAGCTCGAGCAGGGCACCCGGGTGGTCCTCGGGGAGCTCCACGATGAGCGAGGTCTTGTCCGCGCCGGTCGGCGGTGCCGGCGGCACCGTGCGGCTCACCAGCACGAACCGCGTCACCGCGTTGACGTTGTCGCCGATGCCCTCCGCGAGCAGTTCGAGGTCATAATGCTCCAGGATGCCGGGGGGCGCGATCGCCGCGTCGGCGTCACTGACACCGTCGACGATGCCGACGGCCGAGGCCACGTTGCTCGCCGCCGGCAGATGGGCGTGCTCCGGGAGGTTCGCGCTCAGCCACTGCAGGCACTGCGCGTACGCGACGGGGTGCGCCGCGACGAGCGACACCTCCGACAGCCGCGTCCCGGGCCGGCCGACGAGCACGAAGCTCACCGGGACCAGGTACTCCCCCACGATCCGCAGCCCGGGCATCGTCGCCAGCGCGTCCTGCGCGGTGGACACCCCGCCGTCCACGGAGTTCTCGATCGCGATCATGGCGGCATCCGACCGCCCCTCGACGACGTCGGCGAGCGCCTCGCCGACGTTGCGGACGGGCCGCCAGATCTGGTCGCGCGCCTCGGTCACCTGGGCCAGCGCCGCTTCGGTGAAGGTGCCCGCCGGTCCCAGGTAGCTGTAGGTGCGGCGGGTGGGGGCGGAGGCGGCCGGTGCGACGGTCGTCGGGGGCGCGGAAGTCACGGACGACAGCCTACGCTGAAGGGGTGAACCGCCGACTCGCCCCCCTCGCCGTCGCCGCCGCCCTCCTCACCGCCGGGACGCTCGCGCTCAGCGCGTGCGCCCCCGAGGAATCGTCGCCCACCCCGACCGCGACGTCGACGCGGACCGGGAGCGCCTCGGCATCCGCCACCCCCTCCGCGACCCCGTCGGCGACGCCCGATGCGTCGTGCCTCGTCGGCGACTGGACGATGGGCCAGGAGGAGCTCGTCGGCTTCTACGACGACGTCAACTCCCTCATGGCCGGGGCGGGCGTGAACTTCACCCCCGAGGGCAGCGCGAACCTCACCCTCGGCGCCGACGGCACCTTCGTATGGGCGCCGGCCGCGACGGTGACGGCGGCGGTGTCGGGCACGACGATCCTCATCACCTTCGGCGGCCAGATCGACGGGACCTACACCGCGACGGCCGACCACGTCTCGACCGCCACCCAGAACACCGCGGGACTGCAGGTGTCGGCGACGATCGACGGCACGCCGACGGATGCCGGGGCCGTCAGCGAAGAGATCGCCGGAGCGCCCGTGACCGACGCCTCGTACACGTGCAGCGGCGACACGCTGACCCTCGAGAGCGCGATCGCGGGCGGGACCGCGACGAGCGTGCTCCACCGGCGCTGAGTTCTTGCTCTCGCGGCGGGTCTGCCGGCGGTAGCGTTTCACTGCGTCGGCGCGTCGGCGGGGCAGCAGTGACAGACTGTCGGCATGAGCCGTGCAGGACAGCCCGCCGAAGCATCCGACCTCATCGACATCGATGAACTGATCGCCGCGTACTACGACCGCAAACCCGACGCCTCGGTGCCCGAGCAGCGCGTCGTCTTCGGGACGAGCGGGCACCGCGGGTCGAGCCTGTCGACGAGCTTCAACGAGGACCACATCCTCGCCACGACCCAGGCGATCGTGGACTACCGCGCGTCCCAGGGCATCACCGGCCCGCTGTTCCTCGGACGCGACACCCACGGCCTGTCACTGCCCGCCGAACGCACCGCGGTCGAGGTACTGGTCGCGAACGGCGTCGACGTGCGGGTGGACGCGCGGGATGCGTGGGTGCCGACGCCGGCGCTCAGCCACGCGATCCTCACCTACAACCACGACCGCTCCGCCGACGACCCGGGCCGCGCCGACGGCATCGTGGTGACCCCGTCGCACAACCCGCCCCGCGACGGCGGCTTCAAGTACAACCCGCCGCACGGCGGCCCCGCCGACACCGACGCCACCGGATGGATCGCCGACCGCGCGAACGCACTCATCGCCGCTGGGCTCGATGAGGTCAAACGCACCCGGTTCGCAGACATCGACGCCGACGGGCTCGGCTCGTACGACTTCCGCGAGGGCTACGTCGCCGACCTCGCGGACATCATCGACGTCGAGGCGATCCGCCGGGCCGGCATCCGCATCGGAGCCGACCCGCTGGGCGGCGCGTCGGTCGAGTACTGGGCCCTCATCGGCGAGCGCTACGGGCTGGATCTCACCGTCGTGAACCCCGAGGTCGACCCGACGTGGCGCTTCATGACGCTCGACTGGGACGAGAAGATCCGCATGGACCCGTCTTCGCCCTCGGCGATGGCCTCCCTCGTCGCGCGGCGGCACGAGTACGACATCCTGACGGGCAACGACGCCGACGCCGACCGGCACGGCATCGTCACGCCGGACGCGGGGCTGATGAACCCGAACCACTATCTCGCCGTCGCGATCGACTACCTGTTCAGCCACCGCGACCGTTGGCCCGCGGATGCCGCGGTCGGCAAGACGCTCGTCTCGTCGATGATCATCGACCGTGTCGCCGCATCGCTCGGCCGGCAGCTGCTCGAGGTTCCGGTGGGCTTCAAGTGGTTCGTGCCGGGGCTGCTCGACGGGTCTGTCGCATTCGGCGGCGAGGAGTCGGCGGGAGCATCCTTCCTCCGGTTCGACGGGGGCGTCTGGACGACCGACAAGGACGGCATCCTGCTGTGCCTGCTCGCCGCCGAGATCCTCGCCGTCACGGGCAAGACGCCGTCGCAGCGGTACGCCGAGCTCGAGGCGCAGTTCGGCGCCTCCGCGTATCAGCGGGTCGACGCGCCGGCGACGCCCGCGCAGAAGGCGGCGCTCGGCAAGCTGTCACCGGATGCCGTGACGGCGACCGAGCTCGCCGGCGAGCCCATCACGGCGAAGCTGTCGCACGCGCCCGGCAACGGCGCCGCGATCGGCGGCCTCAAGGTGCAGACCGAGCACGCGTGGTTCGCCGCCCGCCCGTCGGGCACCGAGGACGTCTACAAGCTGTACGCCGAGTCGCTGCGCGGGCCCGAGCACCTCGCCGAAGTGCAGGCCGAGGCGCGCGCCGTCGTCGCGGAGGCCCTCGGCGGCGCGTGAGGCGCCGCGCGGCACGTCTCATCGCTTCCTCCCCAGCCGGGGTAGGCAGGAGGTTCTCCACGTTTCGGTTCACGTCGCACACGCTGTCGGCAGCTCGCGCTACCGTCGTGACAGCGCCGCAGCCGAGCGGCAGAATGGGGGTATGACCGTGACACCGGAGATCATCGGCGTGATCATCGCGGCGTTCGGCGCTGCCGCGACGGTCCTCGGCGGCGTCGCCGCCCTCAACGCGCGGATGGTGCACCGGATCGATGCCCGGTTCGACCGGCTCGAAGCCGACGTCGTCGAACTCAAGGTCGCCGTCGCGCGACTCGAGGGACCTCAGCCCCGCCTTCTTCGCCCCTGACGTGACGCCTCAGGGCGGTCAGCGGGCGCGCGCCACCTGTGCGCCGGCGGCGCGCAGCCAGTCTGCGGGTGCGGACAGCGAGGCTTCGGGCGATCCGGCGAGTTCCGTCAGCGAGACGGATGCCGCGAAGGCCGAGGTGTCGGCATCCGCCGTGATGCGTCCGGCCACCAACGCGGCGGGCACGCCCGACGCGGACGCCAGCTGCGCGACGAACGCGGGCACCTTTCCGGCGGCGGACTGCCCGTCGTACGAGCCCTCCCCCGTGATCACGAGGTCCGCGGCTGCGATGGCCTCGGCCAGGTGAATCAGCTCGGCGACGCGTTCGGCACCCCGCACGAGCTCAGCCCCCCACGCCAGCAGCCCGAACCCGGTGCCGCCGGCGGCGCCCGCGCCGGGCGTCCCGGCATCCCACACATGTGCCGAGTGCGCCGGATGCTGTCGAGCGGGCCCGCTATCTGCGGGAGATATCGGGCGCGCTCGGCGAGAAGGGGCGCGCTCGGCGTCAGAGGTGTCAAAGGAGGCGGCGGGGCTCAGGGGCGCGGCACCGGGGGCCACGAGCCCGGCGAGCCGGGCGAGCGCGGCGTCGGCGACGGCGACGGCCTCGGCATCCAGGCCCTTCTGCGGGCCGAACACCGCGGCGGCACCGCCCGGCCCGCACAGCGGGTTGGTCACATCCGACAGCACGACCGCCCCGCCGGGCGGCAGCGGGCGCAGGCCCGACAGGTCGGCGTCGGCGAGCGCGACGAGCCCCCGCACCCCGGGCGCGAGCGGGGCGCCGGAGGCGTCCGTGAACCGTGCACCGAGCGCCGTCAGCATCCCCGCCCCGCCGTCGGTCGACGCGCTCGAGCCGATGCCGAGGACGAGCCGTTCCACGCCGTGGTCGAGGGCGGCGGCGATCGCCTCGCCGAAGCCGCGCGTGCCGGCATCCCACGGCCGCAGGCCGCCTCCGCCGTCGGCCTGCAACAGCTCGATTCCGCTCGTCGACGCCAGTTCCACGACCCCGGTGCGATCGGGCAGAAGCAGCCAGGATGCCGGGATCTCACGCCCGTGCGGCCCGCATACCGTCACGGGCATGCGTCGGGCGCCGGGCACCGCGGCGGCGAACGCGTCGAGGGTTCCCTCGCCGCCGTCCGCCATCGGACGCAGCACGACCTCATCGGCGCCCCGCACCTCGACCCAGCCGTCCCGCACAGCGGCGGCCGCATCGGCCGCGCCGATCGAGCCCTTGAAGCTGTCGACGGCGACGACGACGCGCGTCATGCGCCGGCGGCGGCGTCGGCGGCGCCGCCGTCGCGCAGCGGCGTCGAGTCGCGCAGCAGCACCTCGAGGCGCAGCGCCGCCGGCTCCCACTCAGCATCCGTCGCGGCGTGCAGCGCCTGGTAGCCGACCTCCTCCAGCGGGATGCGGACCGTCGTCAGCGCCGGGGTGACGTCGCGACCGGTCGGGATGTCGTCGAAACCGGCGAGCGCGATGTCGTCGCCCACCGCGCGCCCGGCCTCGCGCAGCGCCGACAGGGCCCCGATCGCGACGACGTCGCTGATGCCGAAGACGACGGTGCCGGGCTCGACCCGGTCGGCGAGCGCCTGCGCCATGAGATCGTGGCCGGACTCGCGGGTGAACCCGCCGCGCAACACCGCGGCGACCTCTCCCCCGCCCGCAGTGAACCCTTCGGTGAAGCCGGCGACGCGGTCGTCGCTCGTCACGACGCCGGCGGCAGCGAGGACGACGGCGGTGCGGTATCCCCGCGCGGCGAGCGCCGCGCCGAGCTCGGCCGCGCCGCCGCGGTTGTCGATCGCGACGCCGCGCACGACGTCGCTGCCGTCGCTGCCGGCGCCGAGGGCGACCACGCGCCCGCCGGCGGCGGCGAACTGGTCGAGCTCGGCGGAGAGGTCCGGCGCGATGTCCTTCGAGGCGCGGGATGCCGCCAGGATGAGCCCCCGCGGACGCTGACCGCGCAGGGCGCGCACCAGACGCACCTCGCGCGCGGGGTCGCGCTCGGTGATGGCGACGGTGACGACGAGGCCCTCCTCGTCGGCGCCGCGCGCCACGCCCGAGGCGATCTCGCCGAAGTAGGGGTCGGCGATGTCGGCGACGAGCAGTGCGATGATCGCCGAGGTGCCGCGCGCCGTCGCCTGCGCCGACAGGTTCGCGGTGTACCCCAGCCGCGCCGCGGCGGCCTGCACGCGCTCGCGGTACGAATCGGCGACCTTCCGCGTCGAGCCGTTCAGCGCGCGCGAGGCGGTCGCCAGCGACACCCCGGCTTCGCGCGCCACGTCATGGAGGGTGACGGCGCCGGCGCGCACGGCATCGGGGCGCACGGGCTCGGAGGTGTCGGTCACGATCGCGATTCTAGGAGGTGGGGGGAGACCGCGGCGGCGAAGCCGGCGGCGGTGCGGCGGACCGCTTCGAGCGGCTCGGTCGCCCAGATCTCCTCTTTGAAGATCTCGACTTCGATGTCGCGGTCGTATCCGGTGGCCTCGACGGCCCGCGTGAGCGACGCGAAGTCGATGACACCGTCGCCCGGATAGTGCCGCGACAGCAGCACGTCGGCGGCCAGCGGGGTCTTCCAGTCGCACACCTGGTAGGTGGCGATGCGCCCCTCGGCGCCGGCGCGCGCGATCGAGGCGAGGACGTCCCGATCCCACCAGATGTGGAACGTGTCGACGGTCACGCCGACCGTCGCCGCGTCGAAGTCCGCGGCGATGTCGAGCGCCTGACCGAGGGTGGAGACGACGCAGCGGTCGGAGGCGTACATCGGATGCAGCGGCTCGATCGCCAGCTGCACGCCTGCCGCGGCGGCGTCGGGCACGAGCTCGCCGATCGCCTCGCGCACCCGCTCCCGCGCCCCGATGAGGTCGCGGGAGCCGTCGACGAGTCCGCCGGCGACGAGCACGAGGACGGCCGTCGAGCCGGGCGCACCGGCGGCGGCGAGGGTCGCGGCCTCCTCGATCGCGACGCGGTTGTCGTCGATCGACGCGCGGCGCGCCGGTCCCTCGGGCATCGTGAAGAACCCCGACCGGCAGTGCGTTGTGAAGCGCAGACCCGAATCGGTCAGCATGCGGGCCGCGACGTCGAGCCCGACCTCGTGCACCGGCTCCCGCCACACGCCGATCGCCTGCACCCCGGCATCCTGCGTCACGCGCAGCGCCGTCGCGAGGTCGGCGTACTTGATCGTCGCCTGGTTGATCGACAGGCGCGGGTCGACGACCACCGGTCCCTGAGCGTGTCGAAGAGTCACGCGTCCACCCCGTTCAGGCGGAGCATCGCATGCCAGCGGGATGCCGCGAGCTCGGGCTGCTCGAGGGCGTGCGCCGCGTTGGCGAGCTCGACGATGCGCGACAGGTGCGGCAGGCTCCGGGCCGAGTGCAGCCCCCCGACCATCTGGAACGCGGTCTGGTGGCCGTTCAGCCACGCCAAGAACGCGACGCCGGTCTTGTAATAGAATGTCGGCGCGGCGACACCTGCCGCGACAGCGCTTCGGTCGGAGCGAGGATCTCGAGGTAGCGGGCCGGGTCCCCGGCATCCAGCGCCTGGATCGCGGCGGACGCGACGGGCGTGAGCGCGGCGAACGCACCCAGCAGCGCGTCGGAGTGCTGCCGCCGGGCGCGCAGGTCGCGCTGCGGCTGCGGGGCGGCGGGCACGTCGCCGCCGCCGATCAGGCCGACGTAGTTGAAGTCGTCGCCGGTGAACATCCGCACGTCCTCGGGCAGGCGCTCGCGCACCGCGACCTCGGACTCCGCGTCGAGCAGGCTCATCTTCACGCCCGCGACCTTGCCAGGGTTCTCCTTGACGATCTGCAGCAGCATCTCGGATGCCGCGGGCCACGCGTCGGCGCCGAAGTATCCCTGCAGCTGCGGGTCGAACGCCGTGCCCAGCCAGTGCAGCACGACGGGAGTCGTCGCCCGCTGGAGCACCTCGCGGTACACCCGCCGGTAGTCCTCGGCGCCCTCGGCGACGCGCGCCAGGTGGCGGGAGGCCATGAGGACGGGGCCGGCGCCCTGCTCCTCGGTGAACTCCAGCTGCGTCAGGTACGCCGAGATGACCTCATCGATCGTGAGGTGCTCCGCGTCGACGTGGTCGGTGTTGACGCCCACGACGACCGAGCCGCCCTCCTCGCGTGCGACCTCGGCCGAGCGCGCGATGAGCTCACGGGTAGCCGCGGCATCCAGCCCCATGTTGCGCTGCGCGGTGTCCATGGCGTCGGCGACGCCCAGCCCCCACGAGTACACGTGGCGGCGGAACGCGAGCGTCGCGTCCAGTCGATCTCGGCGGGACGGCCCGGGGTGTTGTCCCGTGCACGACGGGGACCACGTGCGCCGCCGCGTACGCGACACGCGAGCGCAGCGGAGCGGTGGGCTTCGCGTAGCCCGGGGCGGCGTTCAGCGGGGTGGTGGAGGTGGCGCCGTCGGCGGCGAGGAGGGTGAGGCTCGTCATGTCCAGGCTCGTTCGGGGTCGGGGCTTCGTCGATGGCGGTGGCGGGTGCGGCCCGGCTCAGTTCAGGCTGAGCTCGGGCAGCTCGATCTTGCGGCCCTCGGTCGAGGACTGCAGGCCCGCCTCGGCCAGGAGCACGCCGCGCGCGCCGGCGAGCAGGTCTGCCCATGCCCGCCATGTTATCGAAAACACCGGCGGGACCGGCCGGGTAGGCTGGACACTCGACGTGAGGAGCGACATGAGCTGGCTGGTCACCGGAGGCGCGGGATACATCGGGGCGCACGTCGTGCGCGCCCTGCAGGATGCCGGGCTCGACCCCGTCGTCGTCGACGACCTCTCCAGCGGGCACGCGGACTTCGTGCCGGAGGGCGTGCCGTTCGTGCAGGGCACGATCCTCGACCGCGATCTGCTGGTCGCCGCGATGCGCGAGCACGGGGTCACCGGGGTGATCCACGTAGCCGGCTTCAAGTACGCCGGGGTCTCGGTGCAGCGCCCGCTGCACACGTACGAGCAGAACGTCGAAGGCACCCGCGTGGTGCTGCAGGCGATGGCGGATGCCGGGGTCACGAGCATCGTGTTCTCCTCCTCCGCGGCGGTCTACGGGACCCCCGACGTGCCGCTGGTCACGGAGGATCTGCCCAAGCGCCCGGCGTCGCCGTACGGGGAGTCGAAGCTCATCGGCGAGTGGCTGCTGCGCGACCAGGGCGTCGCGACCGCGGCATCCGACGCTCCGTTGCGGCACACGTCGCTGCGCTACTTCAACGTCGTGGGGTCGGCCGATCCGGCCGTCTACGACACGAGCCCGCACAACCTCTTCCCGATCGTGTTCGAGAAGCTGCTCGCTGGCGAGACGCCGCAGATCAACGGCGACGACTACGACACCGAAGACGGCACGAACGTCCGGGACTACGTCCACGTCGGTGACATCGCCGCGGCGCACGTCGTCGCGGCGCAGCGCCTCGCCGCCGGGGAGAGTGTGGAGCCGGCGTACAACCTCGGGTCGCAGAACGGGCTCAGCGTGAAGGAGATCATGGATGCCATGGCCCGGGTCACCGGCATCCCGTTCACGCCCGTCATCGGACCGCGTCGCCCCGGCGATCCCGACCGCATCGTCGCGACCGGCGAGCTCGCCGCCCGCGACCTCGCCTGGCAGAACCGCTACACGGTGGACGAGATGGTCCGCACTGGCTGGGAGGCCCGCCGCGCGGCGACCGCGTGACGCCTGCCGGCGCCAGGCCCGCGGATGTGTGCCGGTCGCCCGCCGTCCCGAAAGCAGGCTGAAACGGCCCATCCGGGGTCGCGGCGGTCGTATTCCGTCAATCCAGCCTGCTTTCGGAACGCGGGTGGTGGCAGAGGCGCGGGCCGCGGCAGGGGCGCGGGCGGCGGCGAAGGCGCGGGCGGCGGCCCGGGACCGGGACGGGACCGGGGTGGGATGCCGGGCCTCGCCGTCCCGAAAGCAGGCCGAAACGGCTCATGCGGGCTCGCGGCGGCCGGTTTCGGTCGATCTAGCCTGCTTTCGGAACACGGGCGGCGGGAGAGCGCGGGCGGCGGCAGGGGCGCGGGCGGCGGCGAAGGCGCGGGCGGCGGCAGGGGCGCGGGCGGCGGCGAAGGCGCGGGCGGCGGCCCGGGACCGGGACGGGACCGGGGTGGGATGCCGGGCCTCGCCGTCCCGAAAGCAGGCCGAAACGGCCCATCCGGGGTCGCGGCGGTCGTATTCCGTCAATCCAGCCTGCTTTCGGAACACGGGCGGCGGGAGAGCGCGGGCGGCGGCAGGGGCGCGGGCGGCGGCAGGGGCGCGGGCGGCGGCAGGGGCGCGGGCGGCGGCGAAGGCGCGGGCGGCGGCCCGGGACCGGGGCGGGACCGGGGTGGGATGCCGGGCCTCGCCGTCCCGAAAGCAGGCTGAAACGGCTCATGCGGGCTCGCGGCGGCCGGTTTCGGTCGATCTAGCCTGCTTTCAGGCAACGCGCGCCGGAGAGGGCCGCGTCAGGCGCTCGCGCGGACCACGAGCTGCGGCGTGAGCACCACCGGCGCGACGGTGTCGCCGCCGATGAGCGACACGAGCGAGGCCACGGCCGCCGCACCCAGGGCGTCGAAATCCTGGCGCAGTGTCGTCAGCGGGGGCCGGTAGTCCGCGGCATCCTCGACATCGTCGAAGCCGACGACCGCGACATCCGCCGGAACCTGCCTGCCTGCCTCCGCGAGCGCGCGCAACGCCCCGAGCGCCATCTGGTCGTTCGCGGCGAACAGGGCCGTCATCGCCTCCGGCAGGGCGGCGACGGCAGCGTGGCCGGATGCCGCGGTCCAGTCGCCGCGCACGATCTCCGGCGCCGGCACGCCCGCCCCCGCGAGCGCCTCGCGCCAGCCGCGCTCGCGCTCCGCCGCGGCGAACGAGCCGACGGGGCCGGCGAGGTGGTGGACGCTCGCGGCACCGGCGGCCAGCAGATGCGCCGTCGCAGCGCGCGCACCCGCGGCGTGGTCGGTCTGCACGGTGCCGGTGGTGGCGGACGCTCCGTCGGGCGGCGCGTCCACGACGACGACCGCGAGCCCCTCGGGAAGGTCCAATCCGCGGGCGAGGGCGGTCGCCTCGTTGAGGACGACGGCGCCGTCGATGCCCTGGTCGTGCAGCCGCTCGAACGCGTCGGCGACCGCGTCGCGACCCGAGGCCGTGACGACGGTCAGCGCGAATCCGCGCGCCGCGGCCGCGTCGGCGATCGCCTGCAGCATCCGCGAGTTGCCGACGGTGGCGAGGGTCGACACGACGAGGCCGATCGTGTCGGTGCGACCGGTGCGCAACGCCCGGGCGGCGCGATGCATGCGGTAGCCGAGCTCGGCCATCGTGGCCTCGACGCTCGCACGAGTGGCCGGATCGACCCGCGGGCTGGCGTTCACCACTCGCGACACCGTCTGCGCCGAGACCCCCGCCGCCGCGGCCACATCCGCCATCGAGACTCGTCGCGCCATGTCGCCATCCTAGGGCGGGATGCCGGAGTTTCCGCCTGTGTTGACGATAACACGACGGCGGGCTAGGGTGAGGGCATGAAGACCGCGGCGATGCACACCCAGCCTCTCGGCGCCGGCGTCCTCAAGCGCAGTACGCGCCTGGCCGACGGTCGCGAGCTGATCTACTTCGATGACCCGGACACGACGCTCGGCCGCGATCGCGCCGTCGACGCCCGGACGCTCGACCCGCGGCCGGCCACCGCGACGATGCGCCAGGACGTCCTCACCGGCGACTGGGTCTCGGTCGCCGCGGCCCGCCAGAACCGCGCATTCCTCCCGCCCGCCGAGCTCGACCCGCTGGCACCGCAGACGCCGACGAACCCCTCCGAGATCCCCTCCCAGTACGACGTGGCCGTCTTCGAGAACCGCTCGCCGTCGTTCGGTCCCGCCCTCGCCGAGGCGTTCGGCGACGCCCCCGCGGCATCCGACCCGCCGCGCGGTCTCGACGACCTCGCGCACCTCGGCCTCGGCCGCACCCGCACGAGCGTCGGCCGCTGCGAAGTGGTCTGCTTCTCCCCCGAGCGCGCCGGATCCTTCGGCACCCAGTCGGTGACCCGCGCACGCACCGTCATCGAGGCGTGGGCCGACCGCACCGCCGCGCTGTCGGCGCTTCCCGGCGTCGCGCAGGTCTTCCCGTTCGAGAACCGCGGCGAGGCGATCGGCGTCACGCTGCACCACCCGCACGGGCAGATCTACTCCTACCCGTACATCACGCCGCGCACGACCAGGTTGCTCGACTCGATCGATCGCACCTCTCCCGACCTGTTCCAGCGCATCCTCGAGTTCGAGCAGGCCGGCCCCCGCGTGCTGCTGCGCGGCGAGCACTGGACCGCGTTCGTGCCCTTCGCCGCCCGCTGGCCGATCGAGGTCCACCTCCTCCCGCACCGCCACGTGCCCGACTTCGCGGGCCTCAGCGAGGCCGAGCGCGACGAGCTGGCCCCGCTGTATCTGCGGTTGCTGCGCGGCGTCGACGCCCTCTACGACACGCCCACGCCCTACATCGCGGCGTGGCATCAGGCGCCCGTGGCCGTCGGGCGCGACACCGTGCGGCTGAACCTGCAGCTGACGAGCCCGCGCCGGGCGGCCGACAAGCTGAAGTACCTCGCCGGGTCCGAGGCGGCGATGGGCGCCTGGATCGGCGACGTGCCACCCGAGACCGCCGCCGACCGGCTCCGCGCAGCCGTGGAAGGAGTCCAGCTGTGACCGAGCGCATCGAGGGCACCTGGTCAGCGCCGGGTCGCGTCAACCTCATCGGCGAGCACACCGACTACAACGACGGGTTCGTGTTCCCCTTCGCGATCGAGTACCGCACCACGGTGCGGCTCGCGTCGCGCGACGACGCCCGCATCCGCGTCTCGTCCTCGTTCTCGGCGGATGCCGTCGAGGTCCCGCTCGCCGAGCTTGCCGGCCTCTTCCCCGACCGCCGCGACGAGGTGGTCGAGTGGGCGCGGTACCCGCTCGGGGTCGCGTGGGCGCTGCTCGAGGCGACCGGCACGGACGCGGCATCCGTCACCGGCGTCGACCTCGCGTTCTCCTCCGACGTGCCGGTGGGCGCGGGGCTGTCGTCGTCGGCGGCGATCGAAAGCGCCACGGCATCCGCTCTGAACGACGTGTGGCAGCTGGGGCTCGACCGGGTCGCGCTCGCCCGCGCGGGGCGCCGGGCCGAGAACGAGGCCGTCGGCGCGCCGACGGGGATCATGGACCAGATGGCGTCGATGCTCGGTCAGCCGGATGCCGGCACGTTCCTCGACTGCCGGTCGCTGCTGGCCGAGGTCGTCGATCTGGGCTTCGCGCGCGCGGGGCTCGAGCTCGTGGTGATCGACACGAAGGTGACGCACGCGCACTCCACCGGCGGCTACGGCGAGCGCCGGGCGGCGTGCGAGCGCGGCGCGGAGATCATGGGCGTCACCGCTCTGCGCGACGTGTCGGTGGCCGACCTGCCGCGCGCGCAGGAGCTCATGGACGACGTGACCTTCCGCCGCGTGCGGCACGTCGTGACGGAGGATCAGCGCGTGCTCGACACGGTGCAGACGCTCCGCGAGGACGGGCCGCGCGCGATCGGCGGGCTGCTGGACGCCTCGCACACCTCGATGCGCGACGACTTCGAGATCTCGGTGCCCGAGCTCGACCTCGCCGTCGAGACGGCGCGCGCGGCGGGGGCGATCGGCGCACGGATGACCGGTGGCGGGTTCGGCGGCGCCGCGATCGCGCTCGTCGACCGCGAACGCGTGCCGGCCGTGACGGCCGCGGTCGAGAGCGCGTTCGCCGCGGCCGGGTTCACGGCGCCGCACATCTTCACGGTGCGCCCCTCCGAGGGCGCCCGCCGCGACGCCTGACCGCGCCTCGCGTGACGCGTCGGTGAACGTGCGCGTCATGGGGTGGATGCCGGGGCGCGCACGTCGTAGCGTCGAGCCATGGCATACCTCACTGTCGCGACCGAGAACTCGACCGACGTCGAGCTGTTCTACACCGATCACGGCCCGGCCGACGGCCAGCCGGTCGTCCTGATCCACGGATTCCCGCTCAACGGCGAGTCCTGGGATCTGCAGAGCCGCGCGCTGCTGACGGCCGGGTACCGCGTCATCGCCTACGACCGGCGCGGGTTCGGCGCCTCGTCGAAAACCGCGAGCGGCTCGGACTACGACACGTTCGCCGCGGACCTGCACGCGCTGATCGAGGACCTCGACCTGCACGACGCGGTTCTCGTCGGATTCTCGATGGGCACCGGCGAGATCGCCCGGTATCTGTCGCGCTACGGCGCGGGGCGCATCGCGAGGGCCGCGTTCCTCGGGTCGCTCGAGCCGTATCTGCTCATCACCGACGACAACCCCGACGGCGCGGGCGACCAGGCGTTCTTCGACGGCACCGCCGAGGCGGTCGCGACCGACCGGCACGCGTTCCTCACCGGCTTCTTCCACGACTTCTACAACCTCGACGACACCCTCGGCGAGCGCATCTCGCAGGAGGCCCTCGACGCGAGCGTGCAAGTGGCAAACCAGGCCGGCAACGCCGCGGTCGCCGCGGCACCGCTGACGTGGCCGACGGATTTCCGGGAGGACATCCCGGCGATCACGGTCCCCGCGCTGATCTTGCACGGCACCGCCGACAACATCCTGCCGATCGACAAGACCGCCCGCCGGTTCCGCGAGCTTCTGCCGGAGGCGACCTACGTCGAGATCGAGGGAGCCCCGCACGGCCTGCTGCGCACGCACGGCGCCGAGGTCAACGAGGCGCTGCTCGCGTTCCTGCGCTCCTGAGCACCGCCGCGCGGCGGGCGGATGCCGCGACGCACGATCGCGGCGACGGCGCCCGCCGCGCGACCCCGCCGCGCGATCCCGCCGCCCGGGACACTCAGGCGCCGGACGCGGGCGCGCTCCCGGCATTGGCCATCGCGATGAGGCCCTCGATCATCTCCGGGCTCGCCGCGTCTCCCGCCATCATCGACACCCGGCCGAGGGGGAACGAGTCCATCATCTTCGTCATGTCCACACCCTCGGGCATAATCGACTCCACGCCCTCCATGCCCTGCATCATCTGGGCGATGGCGGCCTGCACGACGGGACCGGCGATCGGGTGTGCCATGACCTCGCCGAGCGAGGACTCCGCCGACAGCGGCACCGTGACCGCGTCGCCGTCGACCGGCACCGACACCGTCGCGCGGATGTCCCGGCTCGAGGCCGCGACCTCCACGGCGTACTCGCCGCCCTCCACGACCCAGCGGCCGACGCGGATGTCCCAGTACGCGAGGTCCTCGCGCCGCACGGTGAGCACGACCTCGCGCGCCTCACCCGGCGCCAGCGCGACCGACGCGAACGCCTTGAGCTCGCGCTCGGGCCGCTGCACGCGAGAGTCCGCCAGGCCGGTGTAGACCTGCACGACCTCGCGGCCGGCCACACCACCCGTGTTGGTCACCGTGACCCGCACCTCGATGTCGCGATCGGCGGTGACGGATGCCGCGGCATCCGCATACGCGAACGTCGTGTACGACAGGCCGTGTCCGAACGGGAACGCGACCTCGAGGCCGCGGGCGTCGTACCAGCGGTACCCGACGAACAGGCCCTCGCCGTAGCGGACGTGCCCGAACTCGCCCGGGAAGTCGAGGTAGGCGGGGGTGTCGGACAGGCGCAGCGGGATGGTCTCGGCGAGCTTTCCCGACGGGGTGACGTCGCCGAACAGCACGTCGGCGGTCGCCGATCCCCCGGCCTGCCCCAGCAGCCACGCCTCGACGATCGCGGGCACCCGCTCGGCGAACGGAAGCGCCACGACGCCGCCGTTGGAGAGCACCACGACGACGTTCTCGGTGACGGCGAGCACGGCGTCGAGCACCGCGAGCTGGTCGGCCGGCAGGTCGATGTCCTCACGGTCGAAGCCCTCCGACTCCAGCCGCGCGGGCAGCCCGAGGAAGAGGACGGCGATGTCGGCTCCGGATGCCGCGGCCACCGCCGCCTCGCGCAGCGCCGCCGTCTCGGCCTCCTCGACGCCGACAGCGAGGCTGAACCCGGGCGCGTAGGTCACATCATCCGTCGCGGCGTCGCGGATTGCGTCGAGCGCGGTGTCCAGGCGCGTCGGGTTGATCATCGTCGAGCCCGCGCCCTGGTAGCGCGGCTTCTCGGCGAACGCGCCGATGACGGCGAGGCGCGCGTCGCGCCGCAGCGGCAGCAGGGCGCCGCCGCCGGCGACGGGCGCGTTCTGCAGCAACACGATCGACCGGCCCGCCGCCTCCCGCGCGAGCGCGTGGTGGGCGTCGACGTCGAGCGGGCCGGTGATGGCCCCGGCATCCGCCTGCACTTTCCGCACCAGGTCGATGACGCGACCGGCCGCGACGTCGAGCGTCGACTCGGCGAGAGAGCCGTCGCGGACGGCGGTGACCAGCTGCGCATCGGTGCGTCCGTTCGAGGACGGCATCTCGAGATCCATCCCGGCGGCCAGCCCCTTCACGCGGTCGTTGACCGCGTCCCAGTCGCTGACGACGAGTCCCTCGCCGCTCCGCGGCGGCGCGGCGCGGGCGGGTGGGTGGCGGTCAGCTCCCCGGCAGCCCCAATCCCCAGCGACCTCAGGCGTCGGCGACGCGCGGGCGCGGACGGCTGGCGGCCATCCGCCCGTCGGGATCGAGTCGCGCGAGCACCGCGGCGGTGATCTCGCGCAGCTGCGCGCGCTGCCCGGCATCCAACGCGTCGAGGACCAGGCTCCGCACCTGCGCGACGTGCCCCGGCGTGGCCTGCAGCAGCGCTCGGCGGCCTTCCGGTGTGATGACGGCATCGACGCCGCGGCCGTCGGCGTTGTTGCGCTCGCGTGCGACGAGACCGCGCCGCTCGAGGCGACTGACGACGTGGGAGAGGCGCGGCATGGTGGCGTTCGTCATCGAGGCGAGCTCTTTCATCTGCAGCCGATGACCGACGGCGTTGGCGAGCATGGAGAGCGCGAAGTAGTCGAAGTGAGTGAGGTCGACGTCGCGCAGCAGCTGGGCGTCGAGTTCCCGCGGCAGCAGCTCCAGGAGCGCGGCGAGGGGGATCCACGTGTCCAGCTCATCGGGGGTGTAGAAGCGAGACGACGTCATTTCGACATTCTAGGAATACTTGTCGGCACAACGAGGTTGACGAGGATAGTTGCAGATACAACATCTGCTCGGAAAGGACTCGCCATGACCTCCATTACCATCTTCGGCACCGGCAACATGGGTCAGGCCATCGCCGGCGTCCTCGCGCGCGGCGGCGCCGACATCCAGCACGTCGGCAGCTTGGACACCGACGCCCGGATCGCCGGCGACATCGTCGTGCTCGCCGTCCCCTACCCCGCGCTCGCCGCGATCGCCGACTCCTACGGCGACCAGCTCGCCGGCAAGACCGTCGTCGACATCACCAACCCCCTCGACTTCTCGACCTTCGACGCGCTCGTCGTGCCCGTGGGCAGCTCCGCCGCCGCGGGCCTGCAGGAGCGCCTGCCCGAGGCGAAGGTGCTCAAGGCGTTCAACACCAACTTCGCCGCGACGCTCGCGTCGGGCACGGTCGGCGGTCAGCCGACGACGGTGCTCGTCGCCGGTGACGACGCGGGCGCCAAGACCGCGCTCATCGACGCGGTGCAGGCCGGCGGCCTGGCCGCCGTCGACGCCGGCGCGCTCTCGCGCGCACACGAGCTGGAGGCCCTGGGCTTCCTGCAGCTGACCCTCGCCGCGTCCGAGAAGATCGGCTGGACGGGCGGGTTCACCCTCGCGAAGTGACCTCCGGCCGGTCGCCGTCGTCGCCCCGGACTCCGGCGGTCGTGCTCACCGCAGCACGGCCTCCGGCATCCGTCGGCGCATGACGGCGACCGCCTCGGGGTTGTCGTCGACGAGCACGGCGTCGCGGCCGAGCGCGGCGGCGACCGCGCCCGTGGTGCCACTGCCGGCGAAGAGGTCGAGCACGCGGTCGCCGGGCCGGGTCGAGGCCTGCACGATGCGCCGCAGGATCCCCTCCGGCTTCTGCGTCGGATACCCCGTCTTCTCGCGCCCGCTCGTCGGGACGATCGTGTGCCACCAGACGTCCGTCGGCAGCTTGCCGCGCGCCGCCTTCTCGGGCGTCACCAGCCCGGGCGCCATGTACGGCTCGCGGTCCACGGCCTCGGAGTCGAACCAGTACCCGGCCGGATCCTTCACGTACACGAGGATCGTGTCGTGCTTGGTCGGCCAGCGCCGCCTGCTCTTGGCCCCGTAGTCGTAGGCCCAGATGAGCTCGTTGAGGAAGCACTCGCGCCCGAACAGTGCATCCAGTAGCACCTTCGCGTAGTGGGCTTCGCGGTAGTCGAGGTGCAGGTACAGCGTGCCGTCGTCGGCGAGCAGCCGCCAGGCCTCGCGCAGCCGCGGCTCGAGGAAGTCCCAATAGTCGTCGAACCGATCGTCGTACTGCCGCAGATCGCCCCGCAGCCGCGCGTAGCTGGTCCCCCGGAACCCGGTCTTGACGACCGGCCCGCCGAAACTCCACGGATCCGGCGCCGCCGGGGCCGAATCGGGCCTCTCCGGGGCGCCGGCGGCCGGAATCCGTGGAGTTCTCGCGGCCGACTCGACGGCACGACCCTGCGTCCGCCCGGTGTTGAACGGCGGATCGAGGTAGATCAGGGTGAACGAGGCGTCCGGCAGCGTCGCCGCGACGGCGAGGTTGTCGCCGTGGTGGATCTCGACGGAGCCGGGCCCGCCGGCGCTCACGGAACCCGGTGCAGCCACGCGTCGGTCGCGAACTTCGACGCCACGAGCGCCTCGGCCTCGGCGTATTCCTCATCGGTGATGTGGCCCGGCTCGGCCGCGTACAGCGTCGTGAAGGTCTCGATGAGCCGCTCGATGATGGCCTCCCGCGGCAGGCCCGTCTGGCTGCGCAGCGGGTCCACCCGCTTGGCGGCCGACGTCGTGCCCTTGTCGGAGAGCTTCTCCCGCCCGATGCGCAGCACCTCGGTAATGACCTGACCGTCCATGTCGTACGACAGGGTCGCATGGTGCAGCACACCGCCGCCCGCGAGCCGCTTCTGCGCGGCCCCGCCGATCTTGCCGCTCGGCGAGGCGATGTCGTTGAGCGGCTGGTACACGGCGTCGATCCCCAGCGACCGGAGGGCCTGCAGCACCCAGTCGTCGAGGAAGGCGTACGAGTCGGCGAACGTCATCCCCGCGACGAGGGATGCCGGCACGTACAGCGAATACGTCACGATCGAGCCGGCGGCCATGAGCATCGCGCCGCCGCCGGAGATCCGCCGCACGACATCGAAGCCGTGCCGGGCGGCGCCCTCGGGGTCGACCTCGTTGCGGTACGACTGGAACGATCCGATGACGACCGCGGATTCGTCCCACTCCCAGATGCGCAGCGTAGGCCTGCGGCGCCCGTCGCCGACGCGGGTGGTGAGCACCTCGTCGAGGGCGAGGTTCATGCGCGGTGAGACGGCCTTCTCGTGCACGACCTCCCACTCGAAGTCGCGCCACCCCGCGGCCGTCACGAGGGCGCGGCGCACCGCCGTGCCCACCGACTCGGGCGTGAACCCGAGGAGCTGCGCGCCTTCCGGCAGCGCCGCGCGCACCGCCGCGGCGATGCCCGCGACATCCGTCTCGACCGGCAGCCCGGTCACGGCGGCGTCGATGTCGGCGAGGGCGTCGTCGGGCTCGAGGAAGAAGTCACCGGCGAGGTGGAAGTCCGCGATGCGTCCCTCCCGGACCTCGAGATCGACCACGACGAGCTTGCCGCCCGGAACCTTGTACTCCCCGTGCATGCCTCCAGCCTAGAGTCGAGCGCCGCGGGTGGCGCCCGGCTCTCAGCGCCGCGCCCGCGCCCGCGCGACGAACATGGCGACCAGGCACACCGCGAGGGCGAGGATGGCGAGGCGTGCGACCCACAGCGCGACGGCCTGCCAGGCCTGCTCGAACGCCACCGCGCCGAACAGGAACGCGACAAGGGCCTCGCCGCCGTCGCCGGTCACCGGCGTGGTGTCGGTGAGACCGACCGCGAGCGTGGCCACGGCGGCGACGGCGCCCGCCGCGATCGCACCGAAGACCCACCAGGCGGATGCCGGGGCCTCTCCCCGCGGCATCCGGCGCAGCAGAGCGAACCCGCGCGTGGCGAAGACGAGCAGCCACCCGACGACGAGGAGCGACACGAAGACGACGAAGGTCGCGATGGGCGTCGTGATGAGACTGCTGACGAGGCCCGCGGTCCAGCCGCCGTCGACGACGCGCATCGCGACCCAGACGGCCATGCCCACGGTGGTCACGAGTGTCGCGACCGCGGCGTCGCCGATCGTGCGCGGCACGAGGACGCCCGCGACATCGCCCCACGACGACCCCGAGCCCGGGCGCCGTGCGCGAGCGCCGCGAGCGGCGCGGGCGGCGGCATCCGCCGTCATCGACCGCGCGCGTTCCCGCGCGACCACCCTCTCGGGCGGAAGCCCGACGATCCGCGACGACGAGGCGAGGCCGGCGGCACCCGCGCCCACACCGACGACGAGCCAGAACACCCGGTCGGGACCGGACAGCGGCTCGAAAGCCCAGAACGCGATCGCCGTCAGCGCGGCCAGCGCCAGCACCGCGCCGCGCACTGCACCCCAGGGGCGACCCGCCCACGCCGGGTCGACGGCGAAGGGGACCGATGCCGGAACCGCGGAGGGTCGACGTCGATGGCGCGCCACGCGTCAGTCCCGCACCGGGATGCGGGCGTCGAGCCAGGCGAGGAGGTCGGCGAAGACCTCCGCGGCCATCGTCTCGTTGAAGATCTCGTGGCGAGCGCCGGGGTAGACGAGCGTCGTCACGTCGGTCAGGCCGGAGCGGGTGCGATACGCGTCGGCGAGCCGGTGCACGCTGCGGGGGCCGCCGACGGGATCGTCGCGGCCCACCATGAGCAGCAGCGGCGGGTCGACACCGAGGTCCTTGCGCGGCTTGCCGATGAGGCGCAGCACGTCGCGCCAGCCGAACAGCTGCGGCAGGGTGGTGGTCGTCGTCAGCGGGTCGTCGAGGAAGGCCTGGCCCACCGTCAGGTCGCTGGAGAGCCACTCGGTGCCGAGCGCCCCCGGCGCCTTCCAGTTCTTGTTGAGGTCGCCGGAGTTCAGCGCCCCCGGCCACCGCAGCGACGAGCCGCTCAGCACGATGGCGTCGTAGGCGTCGGGGTGGTCGTTGACGAGGATCTGGGTGAGGAACGATCCCCACGAGTGCCCGAGGATCACCAGCGGCAGGTCGGGGTTCTCGCCGCGGATGAGCTGGGTGAACTGCCAGACCGCGGCGACGGCGGCGCGATGCCCGCCGGGGCCGAGCCGGCCGAGCCGCGACGCGTCGCCGTTCCACTGCGCCATGCCGGTGCGCCCGTGCCCGCGGTGGTCGTCGGCGTACACCGTGAACCCGGCATCCGTCAGCTGCGCGATCAGCGCACCGTAGCGGCCCGCGTGCTCGCCGACGCCGTGCAGCAGCTGCACCACCCCGCGCGGGGTGACCCGCGCGGGGTGGACGTCATAGAAGATGCGGATGCCGTGGGCATCGGTGAACGAGCGCGCTTCGGGTGCGGTCATGGACCACAACCTATCGCCCGGGCATCAGCGTCGGCAGGAGGCGCCGCGGTAGTCCAGCGCGTACGTGGAGGCGTACCCCACGCCGTCGACCTGACGGGTGGCGGTGACCGTCACCGTGCCGGTCGGCAGCGAGCGCTCCCCGCTGTCGACGACGTGCGTCAGCACGCCGCCTCGCGGCATCCCCCTGGGGCTCAGCCGGGTCTGGCGCGTCGAGTTATTGCTAGATAAGCTAGCTATTCGTGAGGGGCATCTCGTCGCGCCGCTGGTTCGGCCTCGTCTTCATCAGCCTCGCCGTCGCGCTGATCATCGTCGACTCGACGATCGTCAACGTCGCGATCCCCTCGATCGTCGACGATCTGAAGATCAGCTCGACGCAGGTGCAGTGGGTGCAGGAGGCGTACACCCTCGTGTTCGCGTCGATGCTGCTGCTGTCGGGTCGCTCGCCGACCGCATCGGCCGGCGACGCCTGCTGCTGATCGGCGTCGCGCTGTTCGCCGGCGCGCCGGTCGCGGCGGCGCTCGCACCCAGCGGCGACCTGCTGATCCTCGCGCGGCTTGTGCAGGGCGTCGGCGGGGCCATGATGCTCCCGAGCACGCTGTCGCTGCTGAACGCCACCTTCCACGGGCGCGAACGCGGCATCGCGTTCGCGGTGTGGGGGTCCACGATCGGCGGGATGGCCGCCGTCGGTCCGCTCCTCGGCGGCTGGCTCACGACGTCGTTCTCGTGGCGCTGGGCCTTCGGCATCAACATCCCACTGGGGATCATCATCGCCATCGGCGTGCTGTGGGCGGTCGCGGAGTCGCGCGAGGCGGCATCCGGCACCCTCGATCTCGTCGGCGCGGCGCTGTCGGTCGCCCTCTTCGGCGCGCTCGTGTTCGGTCTCATCGAGGGGCGCACGCTCGGATGGTGGGGCGTGCACGACCCCTTCACGATCGGCGGCTGGACCTGGCCGTTCGATCTCTCGCCGGTGCCGGTGGCGTTCGCGATCGCCGTCGTCGCGCTGATCGTGTTCGTGCTCTGGTCCCGCCATCGCGGCCGCGCCGGCCGGCCCGCTCTGCTCGACCCTCGACTGTTCTCGATCGCGACGTTCCGCAGCGGCAACGTCGCCGCACTGGTGGTCGCACTCGGCGAGTTCGGCATCATCCTCTCCCTTCCGCTGTGGCTGCAGTTCGTGCTCGGCTTCGACGCGCTGCAGACCGGCCTGGTGCTGGTGGCCCTGGCCGTCGGCTCGTTCGTCGCGAGCGGCATCGCGGGCGCCTCGAGCGGCGAGATCAGTCCCGTGCTCGTCGTGCGCGCGGGCCTCGCCGCTGAGATCGTCGGTGTCGTCCTGGTCGGCATCGTCGTGGGGCTGGATGCCGGGACGCAGACCGCCTGGGTGTGGCTGCTGCCGGCCCTGTTCATCTACGGTCTCGGCGTGGGACTCGCGACGGCGCAGCTGACGGGCGTCATCCTGCAGGACGTGCCGGTGCAGCTGTCCGGTCAGGGGTCGGGTACGCAGTCCACCGCGCGCCAGGTGGGATCGGCGCTCGGCATCGCGATCCTCGGCACCGTTCTCTTCTCCGGCACCGCCGGCCTGCTGTCCGCCTCGCTCGATGACCAGGGGATGCCGGCCGCACAGCGCGACCAGGTGGTCTCGGCCGTCGTCGACAGCTCGGGGTCGGCGATCGCGGGGCTCGCCGCCGATCCGTCGACGGCAGCAGTGGCGGATGCCGCGAAGCAGGCCTTCTCCGACGCCACGCGGCTCGCCGCGTTCACCGCCGCGGGATTGCTCGTCGTGGGCCTGATCGCGACGATCCCGCTCGGCCGCGCGCGCCGCCCCGCCGCCGGGAATAGCGGGGGCGGGGATGCCGGGGAGTCCCCTCACGCTTCACCCGACGCAACACGCGACCACAACACCCCATAACTGCAATACGCGCCGGATGAACCGGCAGCCCCGCCCCCACGCGCCCACATTTACTTAGCAAGACTAATGAGCTATGCTAAGTATCTGTATGAGCACCGAGAACGCCGACCCCGCGCCCCCATCCGACCCCTCCCTCGCCACCGACGCCTCCGCCCTGCGGATGGCGACGTTCCGCCTCGCGCGGCGCCTGCGCTTGCAGCGCGCCGTCGACACGATGAGCGACGGCCAGTTCGCGGTGCTGGCCGCCCTGTCGGCGCACGGCGCACACACCCTCGGGGAGCTCGCCGATCGTGAGCGGGTGTCGGCGCCATCGATGAACCGCACCGTCAACTGCCTCGAGAAGTCGGGCTACCTCACCCGCACCCCCGACGAAGCCGACCGGCGCAAGGTCAACATCGCCCTCACGGACGAGGGCCGCGCCGTCGTCGCCGAGACCGTGCGCCGCCGCGACTCCTGGCTCGAGCAGGCGCTCGCCGACCTCACTCCCGCGCAGCGCGAGCTGCTCCATGACGCTGCCGAGCTGATGCGGGAGGTGGCGAGCCGATGAGCTCCTCGATGTTCCGCTCCTTCTCGGTCTTCAACTATCGCGTCTGGTTCATCGGCGCGCTCGTCTCCAACGTCGGGCAGTGGATGCAGGCCACGGCGCTCAGCTGGGTCGTGCTGACGCAGCTGACCGACAACGACGCCGGCGCCATGGGCATCACCATGGCGCTGCAGTTCGCGCCGCCACTGCTGCTCGTCGGCGTCACCGGATGGGTCGCCGACCGGTTCGACCGGCGTCGCCTGCTCATGCTGACGCAGTCGCTGCTGCTCGCGATCGGCGCCGTGATCGGCGTGCTGATCCTGCAGGGCGTCATGACCCTCGCCCTCATGTACCTGTTCACGTTCGTGCTGGGGCTGGTCGCGGCCTTCGACAACCCCGCCCGACAGGCGTTCGTCTCCGACCTCGTGGCGCGCGAGAACGCGTCGAACGCGGTGGCGCTGAACGCGGCATCCTTCAACAGCGCCCGCATGATCGGGCCCGCCGCCGCGGGCGTCATGATCGTCGCGGTCGGCACCGGCTGGGTGTTCCTCGTCAACGCGGCGACCTTCCTCGCGATGATCGTCGCGCTGCTGCTGATCCGCACCGACGAGCTCGTGCCGCGCGTGAAGGCGCCGGGCGCGAACCGCCTCGCGGACGGATTCCGCTACGTGCGGCGCCGCCCCGACCTCATGGTCACGTTCGCGATGGTGTTCCTGCTCGGCGCGTTCGGCATGAACTTCCCGATCTTCGCGTCGACGATGGCACTGGAGTTCGGAAAGGATGCCGACGGTTACGGCCTCCTCTCGTCGATCCTCGCGATCGGGTCGTTGGCGGGCGCGCTGCTCGCGGCGCGGCGCGACCGCGCCCGCATCCGCATGGTGGTCGTCGGGACCGGACTGTTCGCCGTCGCCGCCGCCGTGAGCGCCGTCATGCCGACGTACGGGCTGTATGCCGTGACGCTCATGTTCACGGGCTTCGCGGTCGTCACGACGATGACCACGGCGAACGGCTACGTGCAGACGACCACCGATCCGGCACTGCGGGGCCGGGTGCTCGCGCTGTATATGGCGATCCTCATGGGTGGAACCCCGATCGGCGCGCCCATCGTGGGTTGGGTCGCGGCCGAGTTCGGTCCGCGCGCGGCGATCTGGCTCGGTGCGGGCGGGGCGTTCGTCGCCTTCGCGATCGGATTCGGGTGGATGCTGTTGTCCGGCCGCCTGCACCGCCACGAGACCCGCCGCTTCGCCCTCACGCTCGACGAGACGCGGCCAGTCTCGGTGGTCGCCCCCGTCGCCCCCGAGGAGTTCAGCGACGAGGTCGCCGGCACCACGCCGATCACCCTCCCCGGCCGCGCCCGGCGCTGACGCGACGCGCGGCGCGCGGCGCGCGACGCGCGGCCGCGCACGCGAAAGCGCCCGACCAGCTCTACAGGGAGCCGGCCGGGCGCTTCGGGTGCGGCGACGTCAGAAGTCGAAGTCGCCGATGTTGTCCTTGTTGAACACGTACGGGTCACCGAGGAGGACAGTGGCGTCGGCGCCGACCGTGTAGGAGCCGAGCTTGCCCGCCTCGAACGTGTCCCCTTCCTTACCCGTGATCTCGCCCTTGATGAGCGCCGCGGCCGCGTACGCCGACAGGTAGCCGAGGTCCTCCGGATTCCAAAGCGCGAACGCCGTGACGGTGCCGTCCTCGACGTACTCGCGCATCTGGTTCGGAGTGCCGAGGCCGGTCAGCGCGACCTTGCCCTTGTAGTCCGACGTCGACAGGTAGCGCGCGGCCGCCGCGATGCCGACCGTGGTCGGCGAGATGATGCCCTTCAGGTTCGGGTGCGACTGCAGCAGGGCCGCCGTCTTGTCGAACGAGGTCTGGTCGTCGTCGTCACCGTAAACGACGTCCACCAGCTGGATGTTCGGGTGATCGGATGCCAGGAGCTCCTTCATCTTCTCGATCCAGGCGTTCTGGTTCGTCGCGTTGGCGGATGCCGAGAGCACCGCGACCTCGCCGGCGTCACCGATCTGCTCGGCGATGAGGTCGACCTGCACCTTGGCGATGCCGTCGGCGGTGGCCTGGTTGATGAACAGGTCACGGCAGTCCGCGTCGGTGTCGGAGTCGAAGGTGACGACCTTGACGCCCGCGTCGCGCGCTTCGTTCAGCGCGTCGCAGATCGCCTTGGGGTCGTTCGCCGACACGACGAGGGCGCCGACGCCCTGCTGCGTCGCGGTGTTGATGTAGCTGACCTGCGCGTCGGGGGTCGCCTCGGCGGGGCCCACCTCGGCGAACGTGCCCTTGAGCTCCTCGACCGCGGCCTTGCCGCCCTTGCTCGACGTGTCGAAGTAGGGGTTGCCGAGGTTCTTGGGCAGGAAGGTGATCGACAGGTTGTCACTGCCGCCGCCGTCGCCGGTCGAGCCGGTCGCCCCACCTCCCGAGGTGCCGGTGTCGGCGCAGCCGGACAGGGCGAGCGCGGCGGCCACCGCGACCGCCGCCACAGCGGCCACACGCTTGCGTGCGAACTTCATTGTTTCGTTCCTTTCGTCAGGGCGACCGCGACGGGTGCCGTCGGCCGGGGACGCAGCTTCGTCATGGTGCTGTGGCTGCGACGGATGGGAGACGGCTCGGGCGCCGCCTGGCCTTCTGGAGCCAGCCGAGGACGCTGGCGCTGACCACCGAGAGCACGAGCAGCACTCCGGTGATGATGTTGATGACGTCGCTCGTGACGTTCGCGAGCCGCAGCGCGCTGGAGAGCACGCCGATGAGGAGCGCCGCCGCGACGACGCCGTAGAGCTGGCCGCGGCCGCCGAACACCGAGACGCCGCCGAGCACGACCGCCGCGATCACCTGCAGCTCGAGGCCCGTCGCGTTGTCGCCGCGGGCGCTGCCGAACCGCAGCGTGTAGTAGATGCCGGCGAACGCGGACACGAGGCCCGCGAGCACGAAGAGGATGAACTTCGTGCGCTCGACGTGCACGCCGGAGAAGCGCGCGGCATCCTTCGACAGTCCGATCGCGTAGATGCCGCGGCCGAACGGCGTGAAGTGCAGCACGATCACGAAGATCGCCAGCAGGATCAGGAACGGCACCATGATGTACGGCACGGTCGTCCCGGCGATCTTCGCCTTCGCGAGGGCCGTCCACATCTCCGGGAAGTCGGTGACGGCGGTCGTGCCGAGCAGGCCCACCGCGAGCCCGCGGAACAGGGCCAGCGTGCCGATCGTGACGGCGAGCGAGGGCAGCCCCACGACCGTCACGAGGAAGCCGTTGACGGCACCCCCGACGACGCCGACGAACAGGGCCAGCAGCGCCGCCGCCTCGAAGGGGACGCCCGCCTGCACCGCGACGCCCGTGACGACGCTCGACAGCCCCACCATCGAGCCGACCGACAGGTCGATCTCGCCGGTGATCATGATGAGCGTCATCGGCAGCGCGATCAGCAGGATCGGCGCGATGTCGAGCAGCAGGTAGTTGAGCGTGATCGGCTGACTGAAGCCGTGCACCGTAACCGCCGAGACGAGCACGACGAGGATGAGGAGCCCGACGATCGCCGATTCGCGGGTGAGCAGGATGCGGCGCCAGAGCGGCTTGTCGAAGTCGCGGGCGACGCGATTCGTGGTCGTCGTCGGAGTGGCTGCCGTTGTCATGACTGGTCCCTCGCTTCGATGAGCCGGCGTCGCTGCCTGACCGCCAGCCAGCGATCGAGCACGATCGCGCCGATGATGAGCGCGCCGACGACGGCCCGCTGCCAGAAGTCGGGGATGCCGAGGATCGGCAGCGCCCGGTTGATCGTCATGAGCAGCACCGCGCCGATCGCGGCGCCCCACACCGTGCCGACGCCGCCCGTGATCGCGACGCCGCCGATGACGGCCGCGCCCACGGCATCCAACTCCCAGCCGGCACCGGCCTGCGAGCTCACCGATCCGTAGCGGGCCGCGTAGAAGACGCCCGCGAGGCCCGCGAGCGCGCCGGAGAGGATGAAGGCGGTGAGGATGCGGCGCGTCACCTTGAGTCCGTAGAGCTCGGCGGCGGCGGGATCGGAGCCGATCGCGTAGTACTCGCGGCCCCCGCGGGTGTTGCGCATGTACCAGGCCGCGGCGGCCAGCACGACGAACGCGACGATCGCGAGGATCGGGATCGTGAGGATCTGCCCCGTGCCCAGCGCGAGGAAGTCCTTCGGCATGTCCGACGCGTTGACGCGGCTGGATCCGGCCCACATGACGTTAATGCCGCGATAGGCATACAGCGTGCCGAGGGTGATGACCATCGCCGGGACGCGGGCGAAGGCGACGAGCGCGCCGTTGATGAGACCGAGCACGCCGCCGAAGATCACGGCGAACAGCACGACGACCGGGATCGGCAGGCTCGGGATGTCGATGAACAGGCGGCCCGTCAGATAGGCCGACAGCCCCATCACCGAGCCCACCGACAGGTCGACGTTGCGGGTGATGATGACGATCGCCTGGCCGACGGCGACGAGCACGAGGATCGACGGGGTGAGCAGCAGGTCGCGCCAGCCGTCGGTCGAGAACAGGAAGCTCGGGTTCTTCGCGGTCGCGGCGATGACAACGAGCGCGAGGGCGACGAGGATGCCGAACTCGCGCGCCTTGCCGAGCGAGCCGATGCGCTTGGTGAGCCCCGAGACGGGGATGCGGGTCGTGGAGGTGAACGTCATGCGGCGTGCTCCGATGCGTGCGTCGCGGCGAACATGACGTTCTCGCTGGTGGCGTCGGCGCGCGCGATCTCGGCCGTGACGCGCCCCTCGCGCATGACGAGCACGCGGTCGGCCATGCCGAGGACCTCGGGGAGCTCCGACGAGATCATGAGGATGCCCATGCCCTGCCCGGCGAGCTCGGACAGCAGCCGGTGCACCTCCGACTTGGTGCCGACGTCGATGCCGCGGGTCGGCTCGTCGATGATGAGCACGTCGGGCTGCGTCGCGAGCCACTTCGCGAGGACGACCTTCTGCTGGTTGCCGCCGGAGAGCGTCGCCGCGACGGTGTCGAGCGCGTGGGCCTTGACCTCGAGCCGGCTCGCCCACTCGCGCGCGGCGCGGTTCTCCATGCCGGTCGTGATGAGCCCGAACCGCGACAGCTGCCGCCGGATCGCCATCGTGATGTTGCGGCCGACCCCCGATTCGATGACGAGGCCCTGCTTGCGGCGGTCCTCCGGCACGAGCGCGATGCCGGCCCGCATGGCCTCGGTCGGCTGGCCGCGGCGGATGCGCCTGCCCTTCATCGTGACGGTGCCCTCCTGGTAGCCGTCGACGCCGAACACCGCCCGGGCGACCTCGCTGCGCCCCGCCCCGACGAGGCCCGCGAGCCCGACGATCTCGCCGGAGCGCACCGTGAAGCTGATGTCGTGGAAGATGCCCGGGCTCGTGAGGTTCTCGACCTCGAGCAGGGGCGCGCCGATCGCGGCATCCTGCTTCGGGAACAGCTCGGTGACGTCGCGCCCGACCATCTGACGCACGAGGTCGGCGGGCGTCGTGTCGGCGATGGGCGTCGTGGCGATGTAGGCCCCGTCGCGCATGACCGTCACGGTGTCGCACAGGGCGAAGACCTCGTCGAATCGGTGCGAGATGAAGATGAGCCCGCGGCCCTCGTCGCGCAGGCTCCGGGCGATCGTGAAGAGGCGCTCGACCTCGACGCCCGACAGGGCGGCGGTCGGCTCGTCCATGATGAGCACCTTGGCGTCGAGCGACACCGCCTTCGCGATCTCGATGACCTGCTGGTCGGCGATCGACAGGCCCTCCGCGGGACGGTCGGGGTCGATCGCGACGCCGAGCCGCGTGAACAGGCGCTCGACCTCGTGGCGCATCGCCTTGCGGTCGATGCGGCCGAACCGGCCGGTGAGCTGCCGGCCCATGAAGATGTTCTCGGTGACCGACAGGTCGGGGAACAGCGTCGGCTCCTGGTAGATGACGGCGACGCCGGCGGCCTTCGACTGCGCGGTCGAGGTGAAGTCGACCTCCGCGCCGTCGAGCCGGAAGTCGCCGCCGTCGCGGCGGTACAGGCCCGCGACGATCTTGACGAGCGTCGACTTGCCGGCGCCGTTCTCGCCGATGAGGGCGTGGATGGAGCCCGCCTGCAGGCGGAGGCTGCCCGAGCGCAGGGCGATGACGGCGCCGAACGACTTGACGACCTTCGAGAGCTCGAGGACCACGGGTGCGTCGTTCGTCGGCACGAGTTCCTCCTCGTTGAGGTGTGGGTGAGGGACGGACTCGGATTCTGAACCGAGCCTGAATCGATTCAGGAGCGATTCATGGATACTGTAGGCATCGCATCGCCGCGCGGTCAAGTCACGGATCGGACACGGCGGATGCCGGGCCCCGGGCCCGCGGACAATGCCGCAGCAGCGGCGAAGGAGCACACATGGTGGTGAGCATCAGGGACGTCGCCGAGACGGCGGGCGTCTCGGTCGGCACCGTCTCGAACGTGCTCAATCGCCCCGAGACCGTGTCGGCGGAGTCGGCCGAGCGTGTGCTGAAGGCGATCGACGAACTCGGCTACGTGCGCAACGACGCGGCCCGCAAGCTCCGCGGCGGCGTCTCGACGACGGTCGGCTTCGTCGTGCTCAACGGGCAGAACCCGTTCTTCAACGACGTCGTGCGCGGGGCCGAGGACGAGGCATCCCGCCACGGCATCGCGATCCTGTACGGCAACACCGACGAGGACTCGAGCCGCGAGCGGATGTACCTCGACCTGTTCGAGGAGCAGCAGGTGCGCGGCGTGCTCATCTCGCCGTACGGCGACATCCTGCCGCGCCTGGAGCGGCTGCGCTCCCGCGGCATCCCGGCCGTGCTCGTCGACCGCTTCGGGGGCACGAGCCGGTTCAGCTCGGTCTCGGTGGACTCGGTCGCGGGCGGACGCATGGCCGTCGAGCACCTCATCGAGACGGGGCGGCGGCGCATCGCCTTCGTCGGCGGGCCCATGGACATGCGCCAGGTGACCGACCGGCTGGCGGGCGCGCGCGTGGCGACCGACAACGCGCTCGACGCCGTCGAGCTCGAGGTGATCGCCACGACGGCGATGACGGTCGCCGAGGGCGTGGCCGCCGGCACCCGGGTGCTCGCCCGCCCGCGCCGCGACTGGCCCGACGCGATGTTCGCCGCGAACGACCTCATCGCGCTCGGCCTGCTGCAGTCGCTCGTCGTCGGCGGGCGGATGCTGGTGCCCGACGAGATCGCCCTCATCGGCTTCGACGACATCTCGTTCGCCGCGGCGGCCGCCGTGCCCATCACCTCGATCGGCCAGCCGAGCGGCATGATCGGCCGCACCGCGCTGCGGATCCTGCTCGAAGAGTCCGACGACGCCGAGCTCATCCCCCGCCAGACCGTGTTCCAGCCCGAGCTGGTCGTGCGCCGCTCCACCGCGACGGCCTGACCGGCGCTCGCTCGGGAGGAGATCCGCATTCGGGAGGTGGGTCACCCGGGCATGCGGCCTCCGGGCTGCGCTTCTCCTCCCGAACGACAAGACTCAGCGCGCGAGGTGCAGCCCCTGCGCGACGGCGCGCATGATGCGCTCCTGGACCTCTTCCCACCGTTCGATCACCTGCGTGTAGCCCACGCAGATCACGTAGTAGCCGCGCAGCATGAGTGCGGCATCGTGAGCGACATCCTCTTCCCGCTGGCGCCCCACGTGCGTGCCGCCGTCGATCTGCAGCACGAGGCGCGCGCCGATCAGCAGATCGACCCGGTGGCCCTCGATCGAAGCGCGATGCTCCAGCGGCCTCCAGTCGCGCCGTGCGCACGACACCGCCATGATCGAGAACCCAGCCCGCGATATCCATGGCCGTGATGCTGGCCCCCTGCCGGGGCGCGCGGGGCCGGAGACCCCGCATCCGTGGACACTTTCGCCGCCGCGCCTGCTGTGCAGCGCAAGTGCGGCGCCTCGACCTCCGCGAGGGAGGGGATCCTCGCTCAGGAGGTCGATCGACGGGGAATCTGCCCTCCGGGCCGCGGATCTCCTCCCGAGCCCGCCGTCGAGGCCCGCACGACGAGCTCGGGCCGGAACCGCACGTGCCGCGGCGCGGCCTCGGGCGAGGCGACCGCCTCGAACAGCAGCTCGACCGCGGTCGCGCCGATCTGCCGCGCCGGCTGGCGGATCGACGACAGCGGCACGACCGTCGCCTGCGCGAAGTCGATGTCGTCGTACCCGATGAGCGCCAGGTCGTCGGGCACCCGGACCTCGCCGAGGATCGCGGTGCCCTGCAGCACCCCCACGGCGAGCAGGTCGTTCGCGCAGAACACGGCGTCGGGCCGCTCGCCGGCGCGGCGCCGCCCGATGGCCTCCCCCGCCTCGCGCCCGGCCAGCACGGTGAGCGCCTCGGTCTCGATGACCTCGAGCGCCGCGTCCGGCACCTCGGTCAGCGCACGGCGCGCCCCGGCCAGGCGATCGGCCACCTGGCGGATCGCGAGCGGCCCGCCGACGAACGCGATGCGGCGCCGCCCGAGCCCCAGCAGATGCGCGACCGCGAGGTGCCCGCCCTCGACGTCGTCGACCGCGACGGAGGGCACCTCGCCGCCGGGCAGCTCGCCGTCCACGAGCACGAGGGGGATGCCGGAGTCGGCCAGCGGCGCGGTCAGATCGGTCGGCGTGAGCAGCACGCCGTTGACCCGCTGCTCGCGGAAGAGATCGAGGTAGGCGCCCTCGCGCTCCGGGTTCTGATCGCTGTTGCCCAGCAACACGGACATGCCCTCAGCGGCGGCCCGCTCTTCCGCACCGCGCGCGACCTCGGCGAAGAAGGGGTTCGCGGAATCGAGCACGACGAGCCCGATCGACCGGCTACGCCCGGCGCGCAGCTGTCGCGCCGCGTCGTTGCGGACGAACCCCAGCCGCACGATCGCATCCTGGACCCGGGCGACGGTCTCCGGCGCCACCTTCTCGGGCCGGTTCAGCACGTTGGAGACGGTGCCGACCGATACGGATGCCGCGACCGCCACGTCTTTCACGCTCACTGCCACGGCGCCTCCACCCCTCTCGGATCCGAGCTTGACGAATCGTTTCACTCACACTATCGTTTGAAACGATTCACCATTGGAAGGACAGTCATGGCCCGCGTCGCCTTCTCGCTGACGGTGCGCCCCGAGCTCATCGACGAGTACATCGCCCGGCACAGTCCCGTCTGGCCCGAGATGCTCGCCGAGATCGCCGCCGCCGGTCGCCGCAACTACTCGCTCTTCCTCGACCGGGCCACGGCGACCCTGTTCGGCTACTACGAGACCGACGACGACGCGGCCGCGCAGGCGTATCTGGCGTCCTCCGAGGTCGCCGCACGCTGGGAGGCCTCCATGGCGCCCTTCTTCGCCGACCTCGACGGCCGCCCTGACCAGGCCGCCACCCCTCTCACCGAAGTCTTCAACCTGCACGACCAGCTAACCGCGGCATCCCCCGCCGGCACCGAGAACGAAAGCACCGAATCATGACGACGCTGTCTCCCGAGAACCTCGCCACGCTCGAAGCCCAGGGCATCGAACTGCCTAGCTGGGCCTTCGGCAACTCCGGCACGCGCTTCCGCGTGTTCCCCACGCCCGGCACGCCGCGCGACCCGTTCGAGAAGGTCGCGGATGCCGCCCAGGTCAACGCCTTCACGAAGCTCGCCCCGAGCGTCGCGCTGCACATCCCGTGGGACAAGGTCGACGACTACAGCGCGCTGCGCCGCCACGCCGAAGACCTCGGCGTCACGCTCGGCACGATCAACTCCAACACCTTCCAGGACGAGGACTACAAGTTCGGCGCCCTCACGCACCACGACTCCCGCATCCGCCAGAAGGCGATCGATCACCACCTCGAGTGCATCGACATCATGGATGCCACGGGCTCGCGCGACCTGAAGATCTGGCTCGCCGAGGGCTCGAACTACCCCGGCCAGAACGACATGCGCGGCCGCCAGGACCGCCTGCAGGACTCGCTGCAGCAGATCTACGCGCGCCTCGGCGACGACCAGCGGCTCGTGCTCGAGTACAAGTTCTTCGAGCCGGCGTTCTACCACACCGACGTTCCCGACTGGGGCACGAGCTACGTGCAGGTCGCGGCGCTCGGCGACAAGGCCATGGTGTGCCTCGACACCGGCCACCACGCCCCCGGCACGAACATCGAGTTCATCGTCATGCAGCTGCTGCGCCTCGGCAAGCTCGGCTCGTTCGACTTCAACAGCCGCTTCTACGCCGACGACGACCTCATCGTGGGCGCCGCCGACCCGTTCCAGCTGTTCCGCATCATCACCGAGGTGATCCGCGGCGGCGGTCTGAACAACCCCGACGTCGCGTTCATGCTCGACCAGTGCCACAACATCGAGGACAAGATCCCGGGCCAGATCCGCTCGGTGCTGAACGTCCAGGAGATGACGGCGCGCGCGCTGCTCATCGACCGCGAGGCACTGGATGCCGCGCAGCAGGCGAACGACGTGCTCGCCGCCAACGCGATCCTGATGGATGCCTTCTACACCGACGTCCGCCCGCAGCTGGCCGCCTGGCGCGCCTCGCGGGGCCTGGCCGAAGACCCGATGGCCGCCTACCTCGCCTCCGGCTACCAGCAGCGCATCGCCGAGGAGCGCGTCGGCGGCACGCAGGCCGGCTGGGGCGCCTGATGCCGGCTCGGCAGTCGCTTCGACACAGTCGCGCGCCTCGCGATCGTGCTCAAGCGACTGCCGAACGCGCGCGCACACCGTTGAACAGTCGCTTCGACACAGTGCTACCACCGAGTACCGTGCCGAAGCGACTGCCGAACTCGCCGACCCGCCATCCGCAGATGCCATGCACACGCAGAAAGAACCTGACATGACGAACCCGACCGCCGCTTCTCTCATCGCGCGCAGCAACCGCCTGGGCGCGGACCCGAAGAACACGAACTACGCCGGCGGCAACACGTCGGCCAAGGGCACCGAGACCGACCCGGTCACGGGCGAGCCCGTCGAGCTGCTGTGGGTGAAGGGCTCCGGCGGCGACCTCGGGACGCTGAAGCCCGAGGGCCTCGCCGTGCTGCGCCTGGACCGCATGCGCAAGCTCGTCGACGTCTACCCGGGCGTCGACCGTGAGGACGAGATGGTCGCCGCATTCGACTACTGCCTGCACGGCAAGGGCGGCGCCGCCCCGTCGATCGACACCGCGATGCACGGTCTCGTCGACGCCGCGCACGTCGACCACCTGCACCCGGACTCGGGCATCGCGATCGCGACGGCCGCCGACGGGCCGGAGCTCACGCAGAAGATCTTCGGCGACAAGGTCGTGTGGGTGCCGTGGCGTCGCCCCGGGTTCCAGCTGGGCCTCGACATCGCGGAGATCAAGAAGCAGAACCCGCAGGCGGTCGGCTGCATCCTGGGCGGCCACGGCATCACGGCGTGGGGCGACACGAGTGAGGATGCCGAGGCGAACAGCCTCTGGATCATCGACACCGCCGCCGCCTACATCGCCGAACACGGCAAGGCCGACCCGTTCGGCGGGGTCCGCGCCGGGTTCGAGGCGCTGCCCGAGGCCGAGCGCCGGGCGCGCGCAGCGGCGCTGGCCCCCACGATCCGCGGGCTCGCCTCGACCGACAAGCCGATGGTCGGGCACTACACCGACAGCGACGTGGTGCTGGACTTCCTGGCATCCGAGAAGGCGCCCGCCCTCGCGGCGCTCGGGACGAGCTGCCCCGACCACTTCCTGCGGACGAAGGTCAAGCCGCTCATCCTCGACCTCCCGGCATCCGCGTCGGTCGAGGAGCAGCTCGCGCGCCTGAAGGACCTCCACCAGGAGTACCGCGCCGACTACCAGGCGTACTATGACGCGCACGCGACGGCGGAGTCGCCCGCGATCCGCGGCGCCGACCCGCTCATCGTGCTCGTGCCGGGCGTCGGGATGTTCAGCTACGGGGCGAACAAGCAGACCGCGCGCGTCGCCGGCGAGTTCTACGTCAACGCGATCAACGTCATGCGCGGCGCCGAAGCCCTCTCGACCTACTCCCCCATCAGCGACGCGGAGAAGTTCCGCATCGAGTACTGGGCCCTCGAAGAGGCGAAGCTGCAGCGGATGCCGAAGCCGAAGAGCCACCAGGGCCGCATCGCGTTCGTGACCGGCGCGGCCTCCGGCATCGGCAAGGCCATCGCGACCCGGCTCGCAGCCGAGGGCGCGTGCGTCGTGGTCGCCGACCTCGACCTCGAGAAGGCGCAGGCCGCGGCATCCGAACTCGGGAACAGCGACGTCGCGATCGGCGTCGCCGCGAACGTGGCGGATGCCGAGGGGGTTCAGGCTGCGATCGACGCGACCGTGCTCGCGTTCGGCGGCATCGACCTGGTCGTGAACAACGCCGGGCTGTCGCTGTCGAAGCCGCTGCTGGAGACCACCGAGAAGGATTGGGACCTGCAGCACGACGTCATGGCGAAGGGCTCGTTCCTCGTCTCGAAGGCCGCCGCGAAGGCCCTCATCGAGCAGGGCATGGGCGGCGACGTCATCTACATCTCGTCGAAGAACTCCGTCTTCGCCGGCCCGAACAACATCGCGTACTCCGCGACGAAGGCCGACCAGGCCCACCAGGTGCGCCTGCTCGCGGTCGAGCTCGGCGAGCACGGCGTGCGCGTCAACGGCATCAACCCCGACGGCGTCGTCCGCGGCTCGGGCATCTTCGCGTCGGGCTGGGGTGCCAACCGCGCCGCGACCTACGGCGTCGCCGAAGAGGACCTCGGTCAGTTCTACGCGAACCGCACGATCCTCAAGCGTGAGGTCGTGCCCGAGAACGTGGCGGATGCCGTGTACGTCCTGACCGGGCCCGAGCTCTCCCGCACGACGGGCCTGCACATCCCCGTCGACTCCGGCGTCGCCGCCGCGTTCCTCCGATGACGCGCACCCCCGCGCCGGGCGCGCCGGTGGTGGTCGAGCGCGCCGGTTCTCGCCGAGCGCGCCCCTTGCGCCCCGCCCACAACCGGCGCACTCGGCAGCAACGGGCGCACTCGACCCGCCGACGCGGAGCCCGCGCATGAGCGCGGGGAGCGCGGGCGCGGTCGCCGCGGTCGACCTGGGCGCGACGAGCGGCCGGGTCATCGTCGGCCGGGTCGGTCCCGACACGCTCGAGACCGAGACTGTCGCGCGATTCCCGAACGACCCCGTCTTCGCCGGCGACGGGCTGCACTGGGACATCCTGGGGCTGTACGGTGCGGCGCTGAAGGGGCTGCGCGACGCGTTCCGCACCGAGCCCGGCATCGCGAGCATCGGCATCGATTCGTGGGCGGTCGACTACGGACTGCTGCGGGCCGGGCGGCTGCTCGGCACCCCGTTCCACTACCGAGACGAGCGCACGGCGCGCGGCGTCGAGACCGTCCATGAGCGGATGCCGCACGCCGAGCTGTTCGAGCGGAACGGCCTGCAGTTCCTGCCGTTCAACACGCTGTACCAGCTCGCCTCCGAGCCGGCCGATGTCCTCGGCTTCGCCGATACGGCGCTGCTCGTCCCCGACCTCCTCGCCTTCTGGCTCACCGGCGCCGCGCGCGCGGAGATCACGAACGCCTCGACGACGGGACTGCTGCGCTGGGCCGACCGGCAGTGGGACGACGCGCTGATCAACGCGCTCGGGCTCCCTGGCCTGTCCCGTGGCATCCTGCCGCAGCTCATCGCTCCCGGCGAGCGCGTCGGCGGGCTGCTGCCGCATGTCGTCGAGGCTGTCGGCGGCAGCGCCGATGTCACGGCCGTCGGTTCCCACGACACCGCGTCGGCGGTCGTCGCGGTGCCGATGCAGGCGGATGCCGCGGCCTACATCTCCTGCGGCACGTGGGGGCTCGTGGGCGTCGAAGTGGAGCATCCGGTACTCACGCCGCAGGCGCTGGCCGCGAACTTCACGAACGAGGGCGGGGTCGACGGCCGGGTGCGGCTGCTGCACAACGTCATGGGCCTGTGGGTGCTGAGCGAGACCGTCCGCGGCTGGGAACGCGTCGAGGGGCACGCGATCGACCTGCCGACGCTGCTCGATTCGGCCGCCGAGGTCCCGGCATCCGCCGTGCCCGTCTTCGACGTGAACGACCCGCGCTTCCTGCCGCCGGGCGACATGCCCGCGCGCATCGACGCGTGGTGCGCCGAGCACGATGTCGCGCCGCCGCGCACGCGCGCGGAGTACACGCGGTCGATCGTGGAGTCGCTCGCACAGGCGTTCGCCGATGCCGCCGCCACGGCCGGGCGCCTGGGCGGGGTGGATGTGCGGACGATCCACATCGTCGGCGGCGGGGCGCTGAACCGGCTGCTGTGCCAGCGGACCGCGGACCGCGCCGGGATGCCGGTGCTCGCCGGTCCCGTCGAGGCGACAGCGCTCGGCAACGTGCTCGTGCAGGCGCGCGCCGCCGGCTTCGTGACGGGTTCGCTCGACGCGCTGCGCGACCTCGTCGCCCGCGCCCACACCCCGCGCCGGTTCGACCCCGTGGCCTGAAGCCCCGGACTCCCGCCCACCGGGGCGGGGGTAGGGGCTACTCAGGGGCGGTTCAGTGCAGGGCGGTGTCCGCGTCGGTCCGCTCCCACGTGCGGAAGACGACCTCGAGACCGCTCCGGGTCGGCGCGCACACGAACGGCCCGGCCGCGGCGTCGAGGTCGCCGGCGAACGGTGCGACGCGCACGAGTCGCAGCGGCTCACCGTCGATGCCGGCCCGCACGACGAGGGCGTCGGGCAGGCGGCTGACGCGGACCCGCAGCGTGCGCTCGGCCCACTCCGGCACGGCCCCGACAGACCAGTCCGACATGCGGTCGGTGACGACCGCGCCGACGCCCAGGACGCCGTCGGCGTACTCGACGCCCGCCTTCATCCAGCGCTCGGCGTCGGCGCGCACGAAGATCCCGGCCTGATCGAACTCCCGGTCGAAGTCCGCCGTGAAGACGACCTCCATCGCCGCGCCGACGGGGAGCGGCGCGAGCAGCGCATGCTCCGTGTCGTGCACGAACCCGTATGCCGTGCGGCGCCACGCGTCGCTGCCCTCGGCGGCGGTCACGCGCAGCGCGTCGCCGGCGACGGCGGACGCGGGCGGCGTCGTCCAGGCGCCCGCCGCCCAGTCGATCCGCTCCCTCATGCGGAGACGGCCTCGCGCGCGGCGTCGGATGCCACGAGGACATCGCCGCCCGTCAGGACGACGACCGATCGCGGCGCGACCTCGACGACATCGAGCGCGACCCGGTCGTCGGAGCGGTTCGCGAGGAACACGAACCGCTCGCCGTCGCGTGCGACGCGCACGATGACCTCGAGCGCACCGTCCGCCGCGAGCGCGTCGCCGCGCAGCGCCTCGACGTCCTGCGACAGACGGGCGAGCACGCCGCGCACACCGTCACGGCCGAGGTCGGCCGACACGTACGTCGCCGACCCCTCGCCTGCGGTGCGTCGCGTGACGGCGGCCTGACCGGCGAGGTCGCCGTCGGCATACGTGTCGAGCACCTCGACGCCGTCGGCCAGGCGCGAGATCCGCTCGGTCCACAGGTTTGCGACCGCGCCCGACGCGAGGGTCACGGGGGCGTCCGGCAGCAGCGGCACGAACTCCTCGACGGTCACGCCGAGGACGTCCCGTAGCGCGCCCGGGTAGCCGCCGAGCCACACCCGGTCGTGCTCGTCGACCGTGCCGGAGAAGAAGGTCGTGACGAGGTGCCGTCCGTCCGCGACGATCGCCTCGAGCCGTGCGCGCAGCGCCGTGGGAACGACGTGCAGCATCGGCGCGATGACGACCTCGTAGTCGTCGAACGAGCTCGCGACCGGCACGACGTCGGCCCGGATGCCGAGATCGAGCAGCGCCCGGTACCAGTTCAGCGCCTCGACGTCGTACCGCAGGGCGTCGCTCGGGTGCGAGTCGCGCCCGCTGACCCACCACGACTCGTAGTCGAAGACGATCGCGACGCGCGCCTTCTCCCGGCGCGAGCCGACGACCGGCGCGAGGTCGCGCAGCTGGGCGCCCAGGGCGACGACGTCGCGGAACACGCGACTGTCCTCGCCCGCGTGCGGCACCATGCCGGAGTGGTAGCGCTCGCCTCCCGCGCGGGACTGGCGCCACTGGAAGTAGCACACGGCGTCCGCACCGTGCGCGACGTGGGTGAGGGCATCCGCCGCGAGCTCGCCGGAGCGCTTGGGCGGGTTGACCTCGCGCCAGTTGACGGCGCTCGTGGCGTGCTCCATGAGGAACCACGGGCGGCCACCGGCGATGTTGCCGGTGAGGTTCGCCCAGAACGACAGGTCGTCGCGTCCGAGCTCTCCCGGCCGGCGGTAGTGGTCGTTCGAGACGAAGTCGACGTCGCCCACCCAGGTCGGGTAGTCGAGGTCGCGCACGTTCTGCGCGACCATGAAATTCGTCGTGCGCGGGATGCCCGGGGCGACCTCGCCCAGCACGGCGGATTCGGCGCGCAGGTAGTCGCGCACGGCTTCCGACGAGAACCGCTCGAAGTCGAGCTGCTGACCGGGGTTTCGCTGCGTGGGGGCCGTCCGCGGCGGCAGGATCTCGTCCCACTCGCCGTAGTGCTGCGACCAGAACGCCGTGCCCCACGCCTCGTTGAGCGCTTCGAGCGTGCCATACCGGGCCTGCAGCCACACGCGGAACGCGCGCGCCGCATCATCGGAGAAGTCATAGAGGTTGTGGCAGCCGAGCTCGTTCGAGATGTGCCAGGCGACGACGGCGGGATGGTCGCCGTACCGCTCGGCGAGCGCCCGGACGAGGCGCAGCGCGTGCTCGCGGAACACCGGCGAGGTCGGGCGCCAGTGCTGACGGGCGCCCGGCCACAGGATCGTGCCGTCGATCGTCTGCGGCAGGATCTCAGGGTGGGCCTTCGCGAGCCACGGCGGCGGCGACGCGGTCGCGGTCGCGAGGTCGACGTCGATGCCGTTCGCGTGCAGCAGCTCGATGACCTCGTCGAGCCAGGCGAAGTCGTACTCACCGGGGCGGGGCTCCAGCAGCGCCCACGAGAAGATGCCGAGCGAGACGATGTTGACGCGCGCCTCGCGCATGAGGCGCATGTCCTCCTGCCACACGTCGCGCGACCACTGCTCCGGGTTGTAGTCCGCGCCGTAGCGCATCCGTCCCGGTCCGGTCGATCCGTCGTTCACCCAGCGGTAGGTCGTGTCATCGATCGCCATGCGTTCAGCGTAGCACCAAACACGTGCACATGCACGGGTTTTATCGCGACCCGGGTACTATCGGCTCCATGACGGCCTCCCCGCCCGCGCGCCGCGGCCCGTACGCCAAGACCGCCGAGCGACGCAGCGAGATCATCGCCTCGGCGACGGCGGTCTTCAGCGCGCACGGCTACCAGGGCGGATCGCTGCGGCAGATCGCGAAGCAGCTCGACCTCAGTCTCACGACCGTCATGCACCACTTCCCGACCAAGGTGGCGCTGCTGGCGGCCGTGCTCGAGCAGGAGGATGCCGCCGATCCCGACTTCGACGTCCGCTCGCGACGCGACGGATTCCTCCCCTCCATCCTCGCCATCGTGCGCCGGAACCTCGCGCGACGAGAGCTCGTGCGGATGTTCTCGATCGTCTCGGCGGAGGCGACGTATCCCGGCCACGAGGCCCACGACTGGCTGCGGAGCCGCTATGCGTCGGTGACCGCGACGTACTCCGCGCTCATCGCGCACGACGTCGCGGTCGGCCGGCTCACGACCGACGGCGACCCGCTCGAGCTCGCGGGGCTCGTGGTGACGGGCTGGGAGGGCATCCAGATCCGCTGGCTCGCCGACGGCACGGACCCGGTCGCGGCGATGGGGACCCTCCTGAGCGCGGTGCTGCGGCCCGCGCCCACGGCCTCGCACCTTCACGGGCGCCGCGGGAATCAGCCGGAATCGGTTCACACATCCCGCATACTGGAGTAGTGCCGTTCGGCGCGAAGAATCCCGGGACGCTCCCGGGGAGGATCCGAGGTTCGATGCCGTACCGCAACAAGGCCACCGTCCAGGGCTGGGTGGACGACTACCTCGCCCAGCACCCTGAGCGCACCGGTTCCGTCACGGTCCTCGAGAAGGACTTCACCCCCGGTCCCGAATCCGGCATGGTCGTCGTCGCGCTGCGAAACGTCTCCACGATCACGTACATCCAGGCCGGTGTCGACGAGACCGGCCCGCACTGGCTCGTGACGTTCGAGCCCCGCACCGAGGGATTCGACATGGACGCCGCGGGCGTGACGCAGCTGAGTGAAGACCTCCTCGTCGTCGCGGGACTCTGCGACTATCTGCAGGTGCGCACCGACGGGGCTATGGCCGCGAAGGCCTGATCCGCCGCTGTCGTCGCCGCCTGCTCAGAAGCCGGGCAGCGTCGCGACGGCGGTCGCGAGCGTTCCCAGGGCGACGAGCCCCGTTGCCGCCGCGGCGGTGTGCAGCGCCGCCTGCACGCGAGGCGACTCGGGTTCGGTCATCGCGTGCCTGCGCGCACTGACGACGGCGTCCTTCGCCTCGCCGAGGTCGGCGTAACGGCCGACCGGCGTGGACCGGGCGTCGAATCCCACGAAGTGCCCGTCCGGCGTGCGCTCGGCGAATCCGACGTATTCTCCCGCACAGGATGCCACGTGGAAGCCCGATTCGACGTGGATCCACGTCACGCGGCCGCCCGTCGCGCGGGTCGGAGCGGGAATCGTCGCCGGCGCGTTCAGGACGGCGCTCATGCGACCGCCGCCAGTTCCCGCTTCGCCATGCGCGACGCGTCGAGGTCGATGACGATCCCCATCGCCGACGTCGCGTCCTGGGCGAGCTGGTTGACGTAGGCCGGGTCGAGCTTCACCGGCTCGGCGGAGTCGAAGTCGAAGCGCAGTGGGATCGCGCAGTGCACCCACAGCGTAGATCGGCCGGTGCGCGCCGACGAGAACGAGACGCTGAAGCCTTCGGAGCGGCGGAGCTTCGTCGTCGCCACCATCTTCAGATGGGCCAGCTCGACGTCCGGAACGATGATCGGCTCGGCGCTGTTCCCGTAGTACAGGTTTCCCATGTCGACTCCTCATATGGTCGCCGTGATGATCACGGTCGATTCGTCGAAAGGTTATTCCGTCGGTAAGTAGTTAGTCAAGCGAGACATGTTTCGAGTTATCCTTGCGGGGAGATATATTGTTCACGTGCGATCGGGGGTCACAACGCCATGGACGAAAACGTGGTGACGAAGGACGACGTGCTCGACGCTCTCGAGCGCTTCCGCGCGGCCGACGCGGCGATGCACCTCCGCGTCCGGGAGACCTCTGCGCTCGGGGACAACGAGCTCCGCATGCTGCAGTATCTGCTGCTGCGTCGGCGCGAAGGGGCGGTCGTGCGCCCGAGCGAGCTCTCCCGCCACCTCGGCATCAGCTCGGCATCGACGACGGCCCTCCTCGACCGGCTGGAGAAGCAGGGGCGCGTCGAACGCGTCAGTCATCCCACCGACCGGCGCAGCATCCTCATCGCTCCCACCGCGCACGCCGAGACGGCGGTCGCCGATCTGGTCGACGCCTTCGCGGACCGTGTCGCCGCGATCGTGGGCGGCCTCGACGCCCACGGCCGCGACTGCATCCTCACCTTCCTCGACGAGGTCGCCGCCGCCGCCGACAACGTCGCGGCCGGCTGACGCGCTGCGCGCCGCTCCGCGGCCGCGTCACGCGTCGATCTGAAGCGCCTTCACCCCGACCAGATCGACGCTACGCGTCGATCTGGTCTACCGCCTCGCGCATCGCGTCCAGGAAGCCGATCACAGTGGCGCGCTGATCCGGGTCCATGCCGCGGACGATCGCCATCATGCGCTCGTGCATCGCGGACAGGGTGTGCCGGATCTCGTCGTCCGACTTCTCGCTCGAGGTGACGAGGACGCTGCGCCGGTCGGTCGGGTTGGGGCCGCGACTGACGTGCCCCGACCGCTCGAGCCGGTCGAGGAGGGCGGTCGTCGAGGCCGACGTGATGCCGAGGTACCGGCTGAGTGCGACGGGCGTGACCGACTCGCCGCGCAGGCGCGCTCGCGCGAGGAAGCGCAGCACGAGGAGCTCGTTCTCCCCCATGTCCATCGCCTGCTGGGTCCGGCGGCGCATCGCGACCTCCGCCGCCCGGTAGGACCGCATCGCCTCCATGACCGACGTGGAGCGCGCGTCGTCTTCGACGTACCAATACGACGCCGGCTGCTCGTGGGTGACACTCATCTCCCCCATTCTGTCCCGTGCGCGGCGCGCGGTGTGGCACCGGGGCGGTGGACGCGCGGGGGCGGCGAGGATACGCTCTCTTCAGTTAATGATTCCTAACCAAATCGAGGATGCCCGATGGCCGCGACGACGACGTCCGGATACGCCGCCCTGATCGACGACCTGCGCGCCCGCCGCGCCGAGGCCGCAGCGGGGGGCCCCGAGGCATCCCGCCGCCGGCACCTCGCGCGCGGCAAGCTCCTCGCCCGCGACCGCGTCGACGCGCTGCTCGACCGCGGCTCCCCCTTCCTGGAGCTCGCGCCGCTCGCGGGCTGCGACCTGGCGGACGCGTGGCCCGCGGCGGGCGTCGTCGCGGGCATCGGCCTCGTGCACGGCCGGCACGTGATGGTCGTCGCGAACGACGCGACGGTCAAGGGCGGCACCTACCATCCGCTCACCGTGAAGAAGCACCTGCGCGCTCAGGAGATCGCCGCCGAGAACCGCCTCCCCTGCGTGTACCTCGTCGACTCCGGCGGGGCTTTCCTGCCGCTGCAGGACGAAGTGTTCCCCGACCGCGACCACTTCGGCCGCATCTTCTACAACCAGGCGCGACTGTCCCGCGACGGCATCCCGCAGATCGCCGCGGTCATGGGCTCCTCCACGGCCGGCGGCGCGTACGTCCCGGCGATGAGCGACGAGACGGTCATCGTGCGGAACCAGGGCACGATCTTCCTCGGCGGGCCGCCCCTGGTGAAAGCGGCGACGGGCGAAGAGGTCACCGCCGAGGATCTCGGCGGCGGACTCACCCACGCCCGCATCTCCGGCGTCGTCGACCACCTCGCCGACGACGACGCCGACGCGTTGCGGATCGTCCGCGACATCGTCGCGACGCTCCCGGACACCCCACAGCCGGTGCCGCCGCTGGAGCGACCGGTGCCCGCCGTGCCGCCCGCCGCCGACCCCGCGACCCTCGTCGACGTCGTGCCGGTCGAGCTGACGACGCCGTACGACGCGCGGGAGATCATCGCCCGCATCGCCGACGACGCCACCTTCCACGAGTTCAAGCGCGAATACGGCGAGACCCTCGTGACGGGCTTCGCTCGCATCCACGGTCACCGCGTCGGCATCCTCGCCAACAACGGCGTCCTGTTCGCCGAGTCGGCGCTGAAAGGCGCGCACTTCATCGAGCTCTGCGATCAGCGCGGCATCCCCCTGGTGTTCCTGCAGAACATCACCGGGTTCATGGTCGGCCGCGAGTACGAGCACGGCGGCATCGCCAAGCACGGCGCCAAGATGGTGAACGCCGTCGCATGCGCCCGCGTGCCGAAGCTCACGGTCGTCGTCGGCGGTTCGTTCGGCGCCGGGAACTACTCCATGTGCGGTCGCGCGTACTCCCCGCGGTTCCTGTGGATCTGGCCCGGCGCGCGCGTGTCTGTCATGGGCGGACCGCAGGCCGCGTCGGTGCTGTCGACCGTGCGCGGCGACCAGCTGGACGCCGCCGGCACCCCGTGGACCGCCGACGAGCGCACCGCCTTCGAGCAGCCGATCCGCGAGCAGTACGAGCGGCAGGGCAGTCCCTACTACTCCACGTCGCGCCTGTGGGACGACGGGATCATCGAGCCCGCCGAGACGCGCGACGTGCTCGGCCTCGCGCTCGACGTCGTCGTGCGCGCCCCGATCGACCCGGCGCCGGCCTACGGCGTCTTCCGGATGTGAGGGCGATGGTGCTCCCCCCGTCCCGCGAACGGATCGACACGGTCCTCATCGCCAACCGCGGCGAGATCGCCGTCCGCATCATCCGGACGCTGCGCCGTCTCGGCATCCGATCGGTCGCCGTCTACAGCGACGCGGATGCCGGTGCCCGCCACGTCCGCGAGGCCGACGAGGCCGTCCGGCTGGGACCGGCGGCCGCGGCCGAGAGCTACCTGTCGATCGAGCGCGTTCTGGCGGCCGCACGGCGCACCGGCGCGCAGGCGATCCATCCGGGCTTCGGATTCCTCGCCGAGAACGCCGCCTTCGCCCGCGCGTGCGCCGACGCCGGCATCGTGTTCATCGGCCCCGACGCCCGGGCCATCGAGGTGATGGGCGACAAGATCGCCGCCCGCGCGGCGGTGGAGGCCCGCGGCGTCGCGACCGTCCCGGGCCTCGCCCGGCCGGGACTCTCCGACGACGAGCTGGTCGCGGGGGCCGCCTCGGTCGGCTTCCCGGTGCTGATCAAGCCCTCCGCCGGAGGCGGCGGCAAGGGCATGCACGTCGTGACCCAGGCGGCGCAGCTGCCCGACGCGCTCGCTGCGGCACGACGGGAGGCCGCGGCATCCTTCGGCGACGACACCCTGTTCCTCGAGCGCTACGTCGCGACGCCCCGCCACATCGAGGTGCAGATCATCGCCGACGCGCACGGCCACGTCGTGCACCTCGGCGAGCGGGAGTGCTCGCTGCAGCGCCGGCACCAGAAGGTCATCGAGGAGGCGCCCTCCCCGCTGCTGTCGGACCTCGCCGAGGGCGCGGCGATCCGCGAGCGCCTCGGGGCGGCGGCGTGCGAGACCGCGCGCAGCGTCGGCTACGTCGGCGCAGGGACCGTCGAGTTCATCGTGTCGGCCGACCGGCCGGAGGAGTTCTTCTTCATGGAGATGAACACGCGGCTGCAGGTCGAGCATCCCGTCACCGAGGAGATCACGGGTCTCGACCTCGTGGCGCTGCAGCTGCTGGTCGCCGCCGGTGACCCGCTGCCGTTCACGCAAGACGACGTGGCACTCACCGGCCACAGCATCGAGGCGCGCGTGTACGCCGAGGATCCGCGGTCCGGTTTCCTGCCGACCGGGGGCCGCGTGCTGCGCGTCGTGCACCCGGCGACGGAGGATCGCGGCGGCGCGGGCGGCGCAGATGGTGTCGGCGGGCGCATCCGCGTCGATTCCGCCCTCGAGGACGGACTCGAGGTGGGCGTGGACTACGACCCGATGCTCGCGAAGGTGATCTCGTGGGGTCCCGACCGCGCCACGGCGCTGCGGCGGCTGTCGGCCGCGCTCGCCGACACCGTCGTGCTCGGGTTCGAGACCAACATCGAGTTTCTCCGACTGCTGCTGGCGCACCCCGATGTCGCCGCCGGCGCCCTCGACACGGGTCTCATCGCGCGCGTGTTCGACGAGCTGCGGTTCACCGACGCGTCCGATCGCGTGTTCACCGAGGCGGCGCTCGTGCAGGATGCCGCGGCATCCGCCCCCGGCCTCAGCGACCCGTGGCGGCGGTGCGACGGGTGGCGGCTGGGGCCGCCCGCGCCGCGGCGCTACACCCTGGAATCCGGCGAGCGACGCGGCGAGGTGCGCGTGGGCGGAGCCGGCGACACCCTCCGGGTCGCCGTCGACGAGGGCGCGCCGGCGCCCGCCGCCGTCACGACCCTCGGCGACGGGCGAGCGTTGGTCCGCATCGGCGACGTGTCGCGCGAGGTGGTCTCCGCCCAGGACGGCGCGGCGCTGTGGCTGGCCGCCGGCGGGGTCACGGTCTGCGTCCGCGAGCGCATCACCCGCGCGGAGCGGCAGGCGGATGCCGCGGCCTCGCCGCAGGCCGTCTCCCCGTTGCCGGGGACCGTCGTGTTGATCCCGGCATCCGACGGCGCGCACGTCGAGCCCGGCGACGCCCTCGTCGTCGTGGAGGCCATGAAGATGGAGCACGTGCTGCGTGCCGCCGTGGCCGGGACGGTGCGCATCGACGTCGCGGTGGGCGACCGGGTCGCCCGGGGCGCCGTCGTCGCGCGCGTGGAACCCGACTGACGCGGCGCCCGCCCGGACGCGACCCGCGGCCCCGGCGGGCGGCCCAGACGGGCGGCCGCCGACGGGCGGTCCCCGGCGGTGAACGATTCCGAGGAGATGGCAGGATTCCGAGGACGCTGCGGCGGAGAAAGCTCCTCGGCATCCGTCATCTCCTCGGAATCCGACGCGGCGCAACCCCCTCTCCCGGCCGCGGACGGCGGCCTACCGTGGGCACATGACTGATCAGCGACCAGACGACACCGAACCCGACGCGCCGCTCGGCGGCGACGAGACCACGGAAGACCAGCTCGAAGCCGACAACCCGGCCGAGGAGGACACGCTGGCGACCCTCGACCCCGACGCCCCGCCCGCCTGACCCCACGCCCGCGGGCGTAAGGTGTGAAACGGTCTGACCGACAACGACGCGACCGCCATGGGTTTCACGATGGCCCTGCAGTTCGGCCCGCCGCTCGTGCTCGCCGGCTTCACCGGTTGGGTCGCCGACCGCTTCGAGCGCCGGCGCATCCTCTACGTCACGCAGAGCGCGCTGATGACGCTCGCGATCGTGGCCGGCATCCTCCTCCAGGATCAGCGCTGAGCCGCCCGCGGTCGGCAGGCGCGGGTTACGCCTCGCGCGTGATCAGCACCTGCACGTGCAGGTCGCCCTTGTGCGGCCCGGCGTACACGCCGCGCAGCGGCGGGACGTCGTTGTAGTCGCGCCCGCGGCCGACGAGCACGTGCCGGTCGCCGATCTCGATGCCGTTGGTCGGGTCGAACCCCTGCCAGTCGCCGGCGAACCACTCCACCCACGCGTGCGACTCGCCCATCGTGGGCGCGCCGACCTCGGCGTGGTCGTTGGGGTGCAGGTAGCCCGACACGTACCGGGCCGGGATGCCGACCTCACGCAGCGCGCCCAGGGTGATGTGCGTGATGTCCTGGCAGACGCCCTTGCGCTCGGTCCACGCCTCGGCGGCGGTCGAGTGCACGCCGGTGATGCCGTGGACGTACTCGACGGCCTCGCCGATCGCCACCGCGATGGCGTGGGCGGCGCGGGCGGGGGTGTCGTGCTGCGCTGCGATCGAGCGGGCGATCTCGACGACCTCGGGGTGCGCCGCCGTCCGCGGCGACGTGCCGAGCATCTCGACGGTGGCGATGGAGCGCGCGCTCGCGGCGGCCAGGCGATCCCACGTCAGGTCGGAGAACTCCAGCGGACGCCGCCGCACCTCCACGAGCGAGCGCGCCGTGATCTCCAGCGCCGCGTGGCCGGCGAGCACGTCGAAGGCCGCCACACGGGTTCCGAAGTAGTCGACGTAGTAGTTGACGCTCGTCGACGGCTCGATGTCGAGCTGCGAGCTCAGCACGAACTGCGTGTCGGTGGAGCTCGGCAGCATCCGCGCTTCGTTGTACGACGCGCCGACGGCTCCCTGATATGTGAAGCCCGTGGTGTGCTCGATCCGCAGTCGTCTCACGAGGTCTCTCCGATCCAGCTCGGCTCGGCGTGGGTCGGGAAGAAGCGGCCGCGGATCGCCTCGGACGCCTCGCGGGTCACCTTCTGCACGCGCTCCATGTGGTCGGGCAATTCGCTGAGGATCTCGGTGATCGGCCGGTACTCCAGGTCGTTGCGGATGCGTCCCAGCGCCCGCAGCACGGTGTTCGAGTGCCCGACGCGGTCGGCGACGGGGTCGATCGCGCTCATGCAGTTCTCGGCCTGCGCGATCGAGTGGATCACCGATCGTGGGAACAGGCGGTCCAGCAGCAGGAATTCCGCGGCGTTAGACGCGCTCGGCATGCCCCGGTAGGTCCGCAGGTACGCCTCGTAGGCGCCGCACGAGCGCAGGATGGTGGTCCACGAGGGGCCGGATGCCTCCGTCAGCGCCCGTGTCGCGAGGAGGCGCGCCGTCATGTCGGTGCGCTCGATGGAGCGACCGAGGGTGAGGAACTGCCACGCCTCGTCGCGGCTCGTGGACGAGTCGGTGATGCCGACGGCGAGTGCGGAGCGCTCGCGCACCCACTGGAAGAACTCGTGCACCTTCTCGTTGTTCAGGCGCCGCGGCATGCGCGAGTTGGTGGTGTTGAGGGTCTCCCAGAGTTCGGTGGAGACGATCTCGCGCGCCCGCCGCGCATTCTCACGGGCCGACTGCACGGCGTAGGCGATGCTCGACGGGTTGGCGCGGTCCACCGCGAGGCTCGTGAGCACGTCGGAGCGGGTGACCTCCCCGGCATCCGCCGGCGGGAACGTGCCCATGACGCCCATGAGCGAGCGGCACGCGGTGTCCTCGTCGATCCAGGGGTCCTCCAGCAGCAGCTGCAGGTGCACGTCGAGGATGCGGGCGGTGCCGTCGGCCCGCTCGATGTAGCGCCCGATCCAGAACAGCGATTCGGCGATGCGGCTCAGCATGCGGAACCTCCCTGGCCGACGGATGCCGCGGCATCCTGCGCCTGCTGCTGTTGCTCCTGCTGCTCGCGCGTGGTCAGCGGCCGGTCCTGCGGGGAGTGGGCCTGCTCGCCCTGCGGGTCGTAGATGATCGGGATCGCCTCGGTCACCGAGGCCTGGTCGGCGACGAGGCCGGCGAGCCCACCCGAGGTCTGCACGGCGTAGTCGCGGCGGCGAGGCGCCTCGCCCCCGACGACCCACGTGTCCTTCGAGCCGCCGCCCTGGCTCGAGTTGACGACGAGCTGACCCTCCGGCAGCGCCACGCGCGTGAGCCCGCCGGGCAGCACCCACACCTCGTCGCCGTTGTTCACCGCGAAGGGGCGCAGGTCCGCGTGGCGCGGGCGCATCCCGTCCTCGACGAGCGTCGGGATCGTGGAGAGCATGACGACGGGCTGGGCGATCCAGCCGCGCGGGTCGCGGATGAGCTTCTTGCGGAGCTTCTCGAGCTCTGTGGGCGAGGCATCGGGTCCGACGACCAGCCCCTTGCCGCCCGAGCCGTCGACGGGCTTGACGACGAGCTCGTCGAGGCGATCGAGCACCTCTGCGAGCGCCTCGGGCTCCTCGAGCCGCCAGGTGTCGACGTTCTTCAGGATCGGCTCCTCCGACAGGTAGTACCGGATGAGGTCGGGCACGTACGTGTACAGCAGCTTGTCGTCGGCGACGCCGTTGCCGACGGCGTTGGCGATCGTGACGTTGCCCAGCCGCGCGGCGAGCATCAGGCCGGGGGCGCCGAGCATGGAGTCGGCGCGGAACTGCAGCGGGTCGAGGAAGTCGTCGTCGACCCGGCGGTAGATGACATCGACGCGCTTGGGGCCGCGGGTGGTGCGCATGAACACCTTGCCGCCCATGCACTGCAGGTCGCGCCCCTCGACGAGCTCGACGCCCATGAGGCGCGCCAGCAGCGTGTGCTCGAAGTACGCGGAGTTGTAGACACCGGGCGTGAGCACCACGACGTTCGGGTCGTCGATGCCGGGCGGGGCCGACGCCCGCAGCGCCTGCAGCAGCTTGTTCGGGTAGTCCCCCACCGGGTGCACGCGCATCGAGACGAACAGCTCGGGGAGGGTCTGGGCCATGACCCGGCGGTTGGAGATCACGTAGCTGACCCCCGAGGGCACGCGCACGTTGTCCTCGAGCACGCGCATCTCGCCGTGCTCGTCGCGGATGAGGTCGATGCCGGCGACCTGGATCCGCACCCCGTTGGCGGAGTGGATGCCGGCCGCCTGCCGGTAGAAGTACTGGCTCGAGGCGATGAGTGCTGCCGGCAGCACGCCGTCGCGGACGCAGTGCTGGTGACCGTAGGCGTCGTCGAGGAACGCCTCCAGCGCGCGCACCCGCTGCTGCACGCCCTTCTCGATGCGCGACCACTCGTCGTACTCGATGACGCGCGGCACCGCGTCGAGCGGGAAGGGGCGCTCCTCGCCGGCGAAGTCGAACGTGACGCCCTGCGCGAGGTACGAGCTCGCGAGCGACTCGGTGCGTCCGCGCAGCTCTTCCTGCGTCATCTTCGCGAGGGCCTGATACAGCTCGCGGTACGCCGGACGGGACTGGGCGGTCGACCCCGACGACGCCGGCGCGGCGAACATCTCGTCGAACGCCGGCACCCCCGACGCGGTCTTGCGCGGCGTCAGCGTCGAGCCGTATCCGTCGAAGAGGTCACCCATGTCACGAGCCTAGCCCGGGCCGTGTTTCGTGAATATGACGGATGCCGCGCCCCGCCCGCTCCGCCCCGCCACCCCGCTGCACTGCGCCGCGCCCGTGCGCCGAGTGCGCCCCTTGTCCGCGAGTGCGCCCACTGTGGACGGGCTGCACCGGGCGCACTCGGCGAGAAGGGGCCCGCTCGGCGCCAGAGGCTCGGCGCCAAAGGCTCGGCGCCACGGGCTCGGCGGCAAGGGCGGCTCCGCTCAGCCGGCGAGCACGAGGCGCACCTGCTCGACGGCCCAGTCGAGCTCGGTCGCGCGGATCACGAGCGGCGGCGCGATGCGGATCTTCTGACCGTGCGTGTCCTTCACCAGCACGCCGCGGGCGAGGAGCTTCTCGGCGACCTCGCGCCCCGTGCCGATCGCCGGGTCGATGTCGACGCCGGCCCACAGGCCCGCGATCCGCACCGTCGTGACGCCGTGGCCGACGAGCTCGCCGAGCTTCGCGCCGAGGTGGTCGCCGAGCGCCTGCGCGCGGGTCTGGAACTCCCCCGACGACAGCATCTCGACGACGCGCAGGCCCACGGCATCCGCCAGCGGATTTCCGCCGAAGGTAGAGCCGTGCTCGCCGGGGCGGATGACCCCGAGCACGTCGCGGTCCGCGACGACCGCCGAGAGGGGCAGGATGCCGCCGCCCAGCGCCTTGCCGAGCAGGTACACGTCGGGGACGACCCCTTCGCGATCGCACGCGAAGGTCGTCCCGACCCGCGCCAGCCCCGACTGGATCTCGTCGGCGATGAACAGCACCCGGTGGCGGTCGCAGATCTCCCGGATCGCCCGGAGATACCCCTCCGGCGGGATCACGACACCCGCCTCGCCCTGAATCGGCTCCATGAGCACGGCCGCGGTGTTCTCGTCGATCGCAGCCTCGATCGCGGCGGCATCCCCGTACGGCACCGAGACGAAACCGGGCGTGAACGGACCGAAGCCGTCGCGCGCCTGCGGGTCGTCGCTGAAGCCGACGATCGTCGTCGTGCGGCCGTGGAAGTTCCCGTCCGCGACGACGATCTTCGCCGCGCCGGCGGCGACGCCCTTCACGCGGTACGCCCACGCCCGGGCGACCTTGATGCCCGTCTCGACGGCCTCGGCGCCGGTGTTCATCGGCAGCACGAGATCTTTGCCGCACAGCTCCGCCAGCGCCGCCGCGAACGATCCGAGCCGGTCGTTGTGGAACGCGCGGCTCGTGAGGGTCAGCCGGCCCAGCTGCTCGGTCGCCGCGGCGACGAGGGCGGGATGCCGGTGCCCGAAGTTCAAAGCCGAGTACGCCGACAGCAGGTCGAGGTAGCGCTTGCCCTCGATGTCGGTCACCCACGCGCCCTCGCCGCGGGCGATCACGACCGGCAGCGGGTGGTAGTTGTGGGCGACGTGAGCGTCTTCGGCCGCGATGATCTCGGTCGTGACGTCGTCGGTGGCGGTGGTGGTCATCGCGTTCCTCGCAGTTCGAGCGTGCAGCACTTGATCCCGCCGCCGCCGAGCAGCAGCTCGGACAGGTCGACGAGCACGGGGTGGTAGCCGCGTTCGCGCAGCTGGGCTTCGAAGCCCGTCGCGCGCGGCGAGATGAAGACGTTGTAGCCATCGGATGCCGAGTTCAGCCCGAACACGGCACCGTCGGCATCCGACACGAGGATCGCGTCGGGGTAGCGCTCCTGAAGGATGCGGCGCGAGGCCTCGTCGAACGCGGAGGGGAGGTAGGCGATGTTCGCCCGGTCGACGCCGCCGGGGCCCGCGACCGGATCGAGCACCGAGATCGCGGTGTCGAGGTGGTAGAAGCGCGGGTCGATCAGCCGCAGCGAGACGACCTCGCGGCCGAACACGTCCGCCACCTCCCGGTGGCTGTCGCCGACCGAGCGGAACCCGGTGCCGGCGAGGATCGTGTCGCCGACGAGCAGGAAGTCGCCCTCCCCCTCCTGCACCTCGACCGGCTCGACGACCTCGAAGCCGTGGGCGGCGAACCAGTCCATGAAGGGCCGCTCCTCGCCGCGCCGCTCGTCGACGCGGAACCGCACCCCGAGGGCGCGCCCGTCGATGACGAATCCGCCGTTGGCGGTGTACACCATGTCGGGCAGACCCGGCACCGGGTCGATGAGCTCGACCTCGTGGCCGAGCGCGACGTAGGTGTCGTAGAGGGTCTGCCACTGCGCGAGCGCCTTCGCGGTGTCGGTGGGCTTGGCCGGCTCCATCCACGGGTTGATCCGGTAGCTGACGGTGAAGTGCTCGGGCCGGCACATCAGGTAGCGGCGGTGCTGCTGGATGCGCGCGGGGGCATCGGGTCGTGTCTCGCTGCGCTCACTCAGCGACGGGGGTGTGGACATCTTCTCGCTCCTGGCTTCTCGCTCTATCCGGTGATTCCCGGGCGGGGCGGCGGACGCTGTCCAGAGGCCCGGTGGAGCTGAGAGAGCCGACGGTCCGGGCACGCCGGCATCCATTGTGCCAGACCGCCCCGCGGGCGCACCGGTTGCCCGTGTCGGTGTTGTGAGTAGATTTCTTCTCATGGGGAGACGTACGGGGGACGAGACACGGGCGCTGCTGCTGCGCGTCGGGACTACGCCCGCGTCGCCGTGGACAAGCTGATCGCCGACGGGGCGCCTGGCGACGACATCATCCGCGCCGCCGCCGAGGCGCACGTGCGCACGTCGGCCGTCGACGTGAGCGACCCCACCGACGCGGTCGGTGCGCAGCAGTCCCTCATCGCGCTGGCGCTGCGGACGACCGCCGACACATGGCCCGAGCTGAAGGAGGCGAGCCGGTAGCGCCATCAGGAGTCGATCGCCGCGTTCGCGGAGTTCTACGCCTACCTGATGGAGGCGTACGGGCTGCGGATGAAGACCCCGCTGACGGTGACGGACTTCACCGAGGCGATGGCGGCGATGGGCGAGGGTTTCGCGGTGCGCGCGATGGAGGGGATCGAGCACCCCGTTTACCACGCGGCCGAAGACGACGATGTGCCCACCGGCGAGTGGACGCTGTTCGCCCTCGGAGTGCGAGCGCTCGTGAACGAGTTCATGACGCCGATCGACGCGGCCGCCCGGATGCCGTTCGCAGACGCGCCGGTGACGCCCCCCGCTCCGGCCAGCGACGGGGGCGGGAGCTCTGGGGTCGGATGATTCCCCCGGCCCCAGAGCGACACTCCCCCCGGTGTGTCTTGACGGGTTCGACCTTCGGCTCTGCCGTACTGGAACCGGTCTCCGTCGGCGCTCCCCAGATGCGCCACTCATATGGTCACCTTCCGGGCACCTCAAGGCCAGAAAGATAACTTGTTTCTCTCCCGGCGGGTTTCTGGACGTCGTCCAGCCGCGGCCGGGCTCAGATGACCTGCTCGCTCCAGGTGTCGGGGTTGCCGAAGCGGTGCGCGGTGATCGTGATCGACTGCTCGTGCAGGAACGGCAGCAGTTCGATACGTCCGGCCGTCGTCACCTCTCCGTCGTAGACGGCGATGTCGGGGTCGCCGTCGGTCGCCTCGGCGAGCGCGTGATGCAGTGCCGCGACGGATGCCGCGGCCTCGCCGTCACCGGACGGCGCCGGCCCCACGAGGCGCACGCGCGGTGCGGAGCCGGAGGAACGGGCGACGCGGATCCGGTCGATCCACTCGTCGTCGCTCTCCACGAACACCGGCACCTCGAGCTCCCCCAGCGCGCGGCGGACCTCGGCAGGCAGCCCGACGGGCGCACTGACGGTGAAAGCGCCGCCCACACGCACGGCGGCGATGACGACGCGCAGGAGCGCCGGCCACGCGGCATCCTGCGTCGCACGGATCGCGACCTCGACGGGCCGGTAGCGGAACAGATTCCGCTCGACGGTCAGCTGCGACACGTCCTTGACCTGCCCGAACTCGCGGCTCCAGGCGACGGCGTCCGACAGCGCGGCGCGGCGCAGCCACTCGAAACCCTCGTAGTCCAGGGACGACTGGGCGGCCTCGATGAGGTCGGTGATGCGCGCGTCGAGACCGCGCAGATGCAGGGTCGACGACGGCGGGCCGCCCGATGCCGGTCGCCACGACCCCAGCCCGACGAGGTAGTTGGGGCCACCGGCCTTCGTGCCCGCCCCCACCGACGAGCGCTTCCAGCCGCCGAACGGCTGGCGCTGCACGATCGCGCCGGTGATGCCGCGGTTGACGTACAGGTTGCCGGCCTGCACCTGGTCGAGCCACAGCTCGAGGTCGGCCGGGCTCTGCGTGTACAGCCCCGCGGTGAGCCCGTACGCGACGGCGTTCTGCAGCTCGATCGCCTCGGCGAGCGAGTTCGCGTGCATGACCCCGAGCATCGGCCCGAAGAACTCCTCCAGGTGGGTGCGCGACCCCGGACGGACGCCGACGCGGATGCCGGGCCGCCACAGCCGACCGGCGTACTCCGGCGGCGCATCGTTGACCTCCCGCGGCGCGACGAGCCACTGCTCGCCCTCTTCGAGCGTCGTCAGCGCCCACTGCAGCTTGCCGCGGGGCACCTCCACGACGGGCCCGACCTCGCTCAGCGGGTCGGAGGGCGGCCCGACCCGCAGCGACTCGGCGGCGTCGACCAGCTGGCGGGCGAAGCGCTCGGAGCGGGCGACCGACCCGACGAGGATCGCGAGCGAAGCCGCCGAGCACTTCTGGCCGGCGTGGCCGAACGCGCTCTTGATGAGATCGGATGCCGCGAGGTCGAGATCTGCCGACGGCATGACGATCATGGCGTTCTTGCCGCTCGTCTCCGCCAACAGCGGCAGGTCGGGGCGCCACGAGCGGAACAGCTGCGCCGTCTCCCACGAGCCGGTGAGGATGACCCGGTCGACCTCGGGGTGCGACACCAGGCGCTGCCCGAGCGTCCCCTCGTCGACGTCGACGAGGGCGAGCACGTCGCGGGGGACGCCCGTCGCATCCAGCGCCTCCCAGACCGCCTCCGCGACGACGGCCGCGCAGCGGCGCGCCTGCGGCGCGGGCTTGAAGACGACGCCCGATCCGGCGGCGAGCGCGGCGAGCACGCCGCCGGCGGGGATCGCGACGGGGAAGTTCCAGGGCGGGGTGACCACGGTCAGCCGCGCGGGCACGAACACCGCGCCGCTGACGCGGTCGAGCTCGCGCGCGGTGGCGGCGTAGTAGTTCGCGAAGTCGACGGCCTCGCTGACCTCGACGTCCGCTTCGGCGAACACCTTGCCGGTCTCGCTCGCCGCGACCTCGATGAGCTCGCCGCGCCGGGCCTCCAAGGCCCGCGCGACCGCCTTCAGCACGTCGGAGCGCTCCGCGGCGGGCCGGGCTCCCCACGACTGTCCCGCGGTGCGCACCCGCGCGACGGTCTCCTCCAGGACGGCCGGGTCATCGATGCGGGCGGCGCTGATCGCGGCATCCCCCGCCGTCGAGGTCTCGACGCGCGCGACGACCTCGGCCGCCCACTCCCGGTTGGCCGGCAGGGCCGGGTCGGAGTCGGGGGAGTTCGCGAAGCCGGGGGCGCCGAGAGCGCGCGCCGTGGTTTCACGGGGCGCGAACGCCGCCGTCTCCACGATGCCCTCGGCAGCGAACGGTGCCGCATCCGCATCCGCTGCCGACGCCCGTGCGATGCCGACGACGGCCTGCGTCAGGTCGGAGTCGGGCACCGCCGCGAGGGGGCCGGCATCGCGCACCAAGACTGTGCGCCCGGGCTCGGGATGAGCGGCGCGCCGCCGGTCCTGCGTGCGGTTGGGGCCGACGGGCAGCGCCGGGTCGGCGGCGCGCTCGAGCGAGGCGAGGAACCGGTCGCGCTCGCGCGCGAACAGGCCAGGGTCGGAGTGCAGATCGAACGCGGCGGAGAGGAAGTTCTCGCTCGAGGCGTTCTCCTCCAGCCGGCGCACGAGGTAGCTGATCGCGACGTCGAACTCGTCGGGACGCACCACCGGCACGTACAGCAGAACGTGCCCCACCTCGCGGGAGACGGCCTGCACCTGCCCCTGGGCCATGCCCAGCAGCATCTCGAACTCGATCGCGTCGCGGACGCCCCGGTCACCGGCGAGCAGCCAGGCGTAGGCGATGTCGAACAGGTTGTGGCCGGCGACGCCGATCCGCACCGCCGCGGTGTGCTCCGGCTGCAGCGCGATGTCGAGGCAGCGCAGGTAGCTGGCGTCGGAGTCGAGCTTCGACGCGTGCGTCGCCAGCGGCCAGTCGTGCATGACGGCATCCACCCGCTCCATCGCGAGGTTCGCGCCCTTCACGAGGCGCACCTTGATGCGGGCACCCCCGGCGGCGACGCGCTGCTGCGCCCACGCCGTCAGCTGCTGCAGCGCCGGCAGCGCGTCGGGAAGGTACGCCTGCAGCACGATGCCTGCTTCGAGCCGCTGCAGCCGCGGTTCTTCCAGGATGCGCGTGAACACCGCGATCGTCAGGTCGAGGTCGCGGTACTCCTCCATGTCGAGGTTGATGAAGGTGCCGGTGGCGGATGCCGTCAGGTACAGCGGCAGCAGTCGCTCCACGACCGTGTCGACGACCTCGTCGAACGCCCACATCGAGATGTGGCTGACGATCGCCGACACCTTGACCGAGACGTAGTCGACGTCGTCGCGGCGGATGAGGTCGTGGATGCCCTCGAGCCGGCGCAGCGCCTCGCGCTCGCCGAGGACCGCCTCGCCGAGGAGGTTCAGGTTCAGCCGGGCGCCGCCCAGCCCCGGGGCCTGGGGCTGGCGCAGGCTCGCCAGCGCGGGCCCGAGCTTATCGGGACGGGCGTCGACGATGAGGTGGCCGACCATCTCGCGCAGCACCCGCCGAGCGATCGGCACGACGGGGCTCGGCAGGGCGGGGGCGACGGTGCCGCCGGCGCGCACCGCGGCGCGCAGGTACCAGGGCAGGAACTCGGGCACGAGCGGGGCGACGCGGCGCAGGTTGGATGCCGCGGCCACGAGCGACTCCGGACGCATGACGCCGTCGACGAAGCCGATCGTGAACGGCAGTCCGTTGGGGTCCTTCAGCACCCCCGCCAGCCGCTCCGCGGCGGGGTCGACGGCGGCGGCCGCGGACTCGTCGACCCAGCGGCGGGCGAGTTCGATGGCCTGGGCCGCGCGTGAGGTTGCGTTGGTCACATCACCAGAGTGCACCGTCTCCATCCGTACAGGGTGCGGCACGAGTACGATTCGACAAAAGCGATGATCCGTGACGGATACCGTTCGGCTTCATCGATGATTTACGAGGGGAAGGGTCCCGTGTTCGAGCTGCGTCGCCTGCGCCTGCTGCACGAGTTGGCGCAGCGCGGTACCCTCGCCGCCGTCGCGGAGGCGCTCTCGTACAGTCCGTCCACGATCTCGCAGCAGCTCGCGCAGTTGGAGCGGGATGCCGGGGTGCCGCTGCTCGTGCCCGAAGGCCGCCGCGTGCGACTCACCGAGCACGGCGCCGCGCTCGCCGCCCACGCCGCGCGGGCGCTGGAGGCCGACGAGCAGATCCGTGCCGAGCTCGAGGCGCTGCAGCCCGGCATCGCGCCGGTGCGCGTTGCGGTGCTACAGACGGCAGCGCGCACCGTCATGCCGGCGGCGCTGACGCTGCTCGCCGACCGCGCGCCGCTCTTGCGCGTGGAGCTTGCTGAAGTGCCGCCGGAGGAAGGGCTGTTCGAGCTGGCGGCGCGGGGCTTCGACCTCGCGATCGCGGAGCAGTACCCGGGCCTGACCCGCGAGCACCGCAGCGGGCTCGAGCGCCGGACCCTCGGCACCGACCCGATCCGCATCGCAACCGCCGCGACCGGCTCGGGCGGCGGAGGCGGCGGGGCGGGCGCTGACCGCGGCGGGGCGCTGGAGCTCGCGGCGCTCGCGGATCGCCCGTGGGTCATGGAGCCGCGCGGCACCGCGGCGCGCGAATGGGCGGTGCAGCAGTGCCGCGCCGCCGGGTTCGAGCCCGACGTGCGCTTCGAGCTCGCCGATCTCGCCGCGCACGTGCAACTCATCGCCGCCGGGCACGCCGTGGGGCTCCTCCCCGATCTGCTGTGGGCGGGCCGGCGCCCGCAGGCGGACGGGATCGCGCTGACCGACCTGCCGGGTTCGCCGGTGAGCGAGATCTTCACGGCCGAGCGCCGCGCGGCCACGCCGCGCCCCGGCATCCGTCTCGTCCGCGAGGCCATCGCCGACGCGTTCGTCCGCCCCGCTACCCTGAACGCGTGAGCACGCCACCGCCGAACGCGCCCGCGACGGGCGCGCAGCGCTCCCGGTTCGCGCGGCTGCAGGCGGCGACGGACCGGGTGCCGACGAAGTGGTTCGCCGCGATCGGCACGGGCCTGTTCCTGGCGGTCACGGGTAGCGGCAGCCGCGGCCGCCGCCTCACTCCCAGATGCTCGGCGCCGGTGCCTTCGTCGACGGCAGGGCAGCGCCCGCGGCCCAGTCCACGATCCACTGCGGCAGGGGAGGCAGGTTGTCGGGGCGGTGCAGCGCGTCGAAGAGCTCCGCGGTGTTGACGACGCCGCCGGTGCGGCGGAGGAACCGGGCGCGCACGATCATCTCGGCGTAGATCTCCCCGTCGACCACGGCGCGGTGGATCTGGTAGACCGCCTTGTCGTCGTGCCCGTACAGCCGGGACTCGACGGTGAACCGCTGCCACAGCTGCAGCGACTTCCGGAAGGTCACGGTCTCGCTGGCCACGACCGCGTACCAGCCCTCCGCGTTCATGGCATCCCAGATGCCGGTGCGGATCAGCAGGTCGAACCGGCCCAGGTCGAACAGCGACGCGTAGCGGCCGTTGTTCATGTGCCCCAGCAGGTCGAGGTCGGTGGGGAGCGTGCGCAGCCGCACCCGCCCGACGCTGTCCGGCGGGATGGGTCCGCGCCGCCGCAGCAGCACCTTCGCACGCCAGATCGTCAGCAGGGTCCGCCACCACACATTCACGAACGGCGATGCTACCCGGCATCCGTCGCCGACGCGTTTCGGCCGATTTCGCGTTTGCACAGCTCGGACGTAGAGTCTGGCCATGGAAGCCACCATCGAACCCACAGCACAGACCGACATCGTCGTCCGTCCGGTGCGCGACGTGGATGCCGAGGCCCTCGGGCGGGTGCACGCGACGTGCTGGCACGAGACGTACGACCACCTGATCAGCAAGGCGGCGCTCGAGAACGTCTCCCCCAAGCGCCTGGCGGAGCTGTGGACGCACTGGGCCGTGCAGGGACCGGAGTTCCGCATGTTCGCGGCGCTGTCCGGTGGCGAGATCGTCGGGTTCGTCGGATCGGGCCCTGCGCGCGACCGCGACGCCCCGCGGGCGCGCGAGCTGTACTTCATCTACCTGCTCGACGCCTTCCACGGCACTGGGACCGGTCAGCGCCTGTTCGATGCCGCGGTGGACGCCGGCGAGGAGCTCTACCTCTGGGTGGCCGAGAACAACCCCCGCGCGCACCGCTTCTACACGCGCAACGGCTTCACGCTGGACGGCGCGACCCACACCGAGCCGTTCCTCGGCGAGACCCTCACCGAAGTCCGCTTCGTCCGCTGATCGGGCGGGTCAGCGCGCGCTGGGCTTGCCGGTCGGCCGGCGTCGGGTCGCCGCGGTCGGCGCCCGTGACCGGGCGGGTCAGCGTCCGCTGACGGTGCCGAACAACCGCGCCACCGGTGCGAGCACGAGGGGGCGCGCCGCGACCCACGCCGCGGCGATGGCCACGAGCGACAGCACGAACATCCAGAAACCGGTCCAGTTGTCGGCGTAGGCGGTCGGATCCACCGACCCCTGCGCGGCGTACATGTGGTTGAGGTTGCGCAGCGCCCCCGTCGCCAGGACGAGCGCGACGTGGATGACGATGAACACGACGAAGTAGAGCATCACCGGGAAGTGGATCTTGCGGGCCCACTCGATGGGGTACGCAGCGCTCAGCTTGGCGTTGCCCTTGGGCCACATGCCGCTCATGCGGTATCCGGAGATCGCCGCCAGCGGCGCGGCCAGGAACACCGTCGCGAAGTACGCGAGCTGCTGCAGCGAGTTGTAGTTGACCCACCCGTTCTCGGTGGGCCAGTCCAGCGAGACGTACTGCAGCGCGGCGGAGACGGCGTTGGGGATGACCTCCCAGCTCGTCGGCACGATCCGCATCCACTGCCCCGTGACGAACAGCAGCACGATGAAGACGACGCCGTTGACGAGCCAGAAGATGTCCAGCGCCTGGTGGAACCAGATCGTGAGACTCGTCTTGCCCTTGGGGTTGTTCTTCGGCGCCCAGAAGACGGCGGGGCGCTTCTCGCGGCGGATCGTGAGACCCGAGCGGATGATCAGCACCATCAGGAAGGCGTTGAAGAAGTGCTGCCACCCGAGCCACGCCGGGATGCCGACGGGAGCCGCGTCGGGCAGGTGGTACTCCCCGGGGTACGTGGCGAGGAAGTCGCGCATGCCGTCAAGGCTCAGGAGGAACCGCACGAGCAGCACCACCATCGCCGCCGCGAACAGCAGTCCGAGCCCGCCGACGACGACCGCGCCGGCCCACTGCACTTTGGTGAAGGGACCGATCCGAGCCGGTTCGGGGCGCGGCGCCGGTCGGTGGGTCGCGGCCCGTCCCGGCCAGACGCTGCGCGTGAACGGCAGCGGCGCACGCGGCCCCTCCGTCTCTGCGGCGGGCGTCGCGGCGGGCTGTGCGGGTGCGGGTGCGGGTGCGGCGGCGGCCGGTGCCGATGCCGATGCCGCGGGCGCGGCGGGGGCGGTTTCGGCGGCGGTGGCGAGCCCCTCGGGCGGCCACGGCTCACCGCCGGGCACGCGCGGCAGGCCACGCCGCAGCGCAGCTCCCGATTCAGGTGGCGCGACACGCGGGAACGCGGGCTCCATTCCCGCGGAATGCGCCACCTGAACCGGGGCGGATGCCGCGGCATTCGATTCAGGTGGCGTGATCTGCGGGTTCGCGGGCGCCGAAGCCACCGCTTGCGCCACCTCAATGGGGGTGGATGCTGCGGGCACCGCGCCCGCCGGCGCAACGCCCGCGGGCGGCCACGGCTCGCCCCCGGGCACGCGCGGCAGGCCACGCCGCAGCGCCGTCGCCGATTCAGGTGACGTGATCTGCGGGAACGCGGGCTCCATTCCCGCGGAATGCGCCACCTGAACCGGGGCGGATGCCGCGGCATCCGATTCAGGTGGCGTGATCTGCGGGTTCGCGGGCGCCGAAGCCACCGCGTGCGCCACCTCAACGGGGGTGGATGCTGCCGACGCCGCGCCTGCGGGAACCGCGCCCGCCGGCGCCACGCCCGCGGGTGGCCACGGCTCGCCGCCGGGCACGCGCGGCAGACCGCGCCGCAGCGCGGACCCCGACCCCGAACCCGACCCCGACCCCGACCCCGACCCCGACGACGCCATTACGCCTTCTTCGCCTCGAGCGCGGCGATCAGCTGCGGGACGACCTGGAACACGTCGCCCACGATGCCGTAGTCGGCGATCTCGAAGATCGGCGCATCGCCGTCCTTATTGATCGCGACGATCGTCTTCGCCGTCTGCATGCCGGCCTTGTGCTGGATCGCCCCCGAGATGCCGAGAGCGACATACAGCTGCGGCGCGACCGAGACGCCCGTCTGCCCGACCTGGTGCGAGTACGGGATGTACCCGGCATCCACCGCGGCGCGCGACGCGCCCACGGCGGCGCCGAGCACGTCGGCGAGCTGTTCGACGAGCGCGAACTTCTCGGCCGAGCCGAGTCCGCGGCCACCCGAGACGACCTTCGCCGCTCCGCGCAGCTCGGGGCGGGAGGATGCCGCGACCTCCGCCTCGAATCCGGTGATGCTCGCCGCGGGCGCACCCGACGCTGCGACCTCGAGCGCCTGGACGACGGGCGCGGCGACCGCGTCGGCGCGGGCATCGACCGCGCCCTGACGCACCGTGATGACGGGCGCGCCGAATGTCGCCGCCGACGTCACGTTGTACGCCCCGCCGTAGACGGAGTGCTGCGCGAGCACGCCCTCGTCGTCGCGGCTCACACCGACGGCGTCGACGCACAGCGCCGAGCGCGAGCGCACGGCGAACCGGCCGGCGACGTCGCGGCCCTCGATCGAGTTCGAGACGAGCACGGCGTCGGGGCGGACGAGGCCGGATGCCGCGGCCAGCGCATCGACGAGCGGCACCGTGAGGGCGGTGTCGGCGCCACCCAGGCCCGCCGTGAGCACGACGGCAGCGCCGAGCTCGCCCGCGGCGGCGGCGAGGTCCGCGTGCGCGGACTCCCCGGCGACGATGAGGGCGACCGGTGTGCCGACGCCGGCGGCGGCGCCGAGAAGGCCCGCGGACGACTTGGCGAGCTCACCGGCGGGCGTGACGTCCAGCAGGACGAGGATCGAGTCCGAAGCGAAATCAACCATGACGACTCTCTCCTCAGGCCAGACGGTTCTCGATGAGGTACGCGGCGAGTTTCTCGCCGGCATCCCCCTCGTCGGTGATCTTGATGCCGGCTCCGCGGGGCGGCTTCTCGCTCACGGCGGTCATGATCGACTGCGGGGCGGATGCCGGGTCGACGTCGACGTCGAGGTCGGCCAGCGACACCGTCTCGAACGGCTTCTTCTTCGCCGCCATGATCCCCTTGAAGTTGGGGAACCGGGCGTCGGGCAGCGCTTCGGTGATCGAGATGACGGCGGGCAGGGTCGCGGTCACCTGAGCGGCGCCGGCGTCGGTGGCGCGGGTGCCTGACACCTCCGTCTCGCCGATCGTGACCGCCGACAGTGCGGTGGCCTGCGGCACGCCGAGGTGCTCGGCGACCATGGCCGGAATGACGCCGCCGGCGCCGTCGGTGGAGAGGTTCCCCGTGATCACGAGGTCGAAACCCGCCCGCTGCACGGCCGCGGCCAGCACGCGCGCCGTGACGCCGAGGTCGGCTCCGGCGAGCGCCGGATCGACGACCTGGAGAGCGGATGCCGCGCCCATCGCGAGTCCCTTGCGGATCGTCGCGGCCGACTCCTCGGGCGCCATCGACACGACCGTGACCTCGGTGCCGGGGTGCGCGTCGGCGTACGACAGCGCCACCTCGAGGGCGCGCTCGCCGATCTCGTCGAGCACCCGCTCGGAGGCGGCACGGTCGGCGAGACCGGTCTCGAGGTTCAGCTTGCGGTCGCCATAGGTGTCGGGGACTTCTTTGACCAGCACCACGATCTTCATCGGTTCTCCTTCGGGATGGGATCAGTCTAGGAGATGCGACTCAGTCTCGCATCGGGTGACACTGAGCGTCATGCTCGGAGTGGCGGTGAACTCGGATCGGTGGGAGGAGGAGTCCGAATGACCGATTCTGAGCGAGGTGCTCGTTCCCCGCGAGCGTCTGCGCGTGGGCGATGCCGAACTGCGCCTCGTCATCCGGCGCGCTCGCGCCGACGACGTCGAGATCACCGCTGAGTGAAGCGCGGCTCCCGCTTCTCGCGGAAGGCGGCCATGCCCTCCTTCTGGTCTGCCGTGTCGAACAGCGCCGCAAACACGTGCCGCTCGAACCGCAGGCCTTCGGCGAGCGGCGACTCCATTGCGGCATCCAGCGCCGCCTTCGCGGCGAACACGCTCGGCAGCGACTTCGACGCGATGGTCTCCGCGGTGCGCTGGGCGTCGTCGAGCAGATCGGATGCCGGGACGACACGCGACACCAGGCCCGCACGCTCGGCCTCCGCGGCATCCATCATGCGCCCGGTCAGGATCAGCTCGGCGGCCTTGTAGTAGCCGACCGCGCGGATCAGGCGCTGCGTGCCACCCATGCCCGGAATGACGCCGAGGTTGACCTCGGGCTGGCCGAACCGGGCGGTGTCGGCCGCGAGGATGATGTCGCACATCATGGCGAGCTCGCACCCGCCGCCCAGCGCGTAGCCCGAGACGGCGGCGATGACCGGCGTGCGGACATCGGCGAACCGCGCCCACGCGCCGAAGTGGTCGCCCATGATCATCTCGCGGCCGGTCTTGCCCTGCATCTCCTTGATGTCGGCCCCGGCGGCGAACGCGCGCTCGCTGCCGGTGACGACGATCGCGCCGACGCCCTCATCGGCGTCGAACGCCTCTGCCGCCGCGACGACGTCGCGCATCACCTGCGAGTTCAGGGCGTTGAGCGCCTCGGGCCGATTCAGCGTGATCCACCCGACGCGGCCGCGCTGCTCGGTGAGGATGGTCTCGTACTCAGTCATGCCTTCATCGTGTCACCGGCGGGGCCGCCACGTCACCGGCATGGCCGGCGCGTCACCCGTCATCACAGGCGCTCGATGATGGTCGCATTCGCCATGCCGCCGCCCTCGCACATGGTCTGCAACCCGTAACGGCCACCGGTGGCTTCAAGATGCGCGAGCAGCGTGCCGAGCAGCCGCGTGCCGCTGGATCCGAGCGCGTGACCCAGCGCGATCGCTCCTCCCCAGGGGTTCAGCTTGGCGGCATCCGCCCCGACCTCGGCGGCCCAGGCGAGCGGCACCGACGCGAACGCCTCGTTGACCTCGTACGCGTCGATGTCCTCGATGCCCAGCCCGCTGCGCTCCAGGATGCGACGCGTCGCGGGGATCGGTCCCGTCAGCATCATCAGCGGATCATCGCCGACGACGGCGAACGCGTGGAACCGCGCCCGCGGCGTGAGGCCGAGCTCGATCGCCTTCTGCTCGCTCACGATGAGCACGGCGGATGCGCCATCGGTCAGCGGCGAGGAGTTCCCCGGGGTGATTCGCCAGTCGAGCTCGGGGAAGCGCTCGGCGAGCGCGTCGGTGCGGAACGCGGGCGCGAGGCCCGACAGCCCCGCCTCGGTGGTCGCCGGGCGCACGGTCTCGTCGACGGCGAACTCTCCGGCATCCGTCGGCACCGGGAGCAGCTGCGAGGCGAAGCGTCCCTGCGCGGCGGCGTCGGCGGCACGCCGGTGGGACTCGGCGGCGAAGGCATCCAGGGTCTCCCGGGACAGGTCCCACCGGGCGGCGATCAACTCCGCCGACACGCCCTGGTTGACGAGTCCGGCAGGATAGCGCTCGTGCAGGGCCGGCGAGAACGGCGACCCCGCGACGGATGCCGCGATACCCAGCGGCACCCGGCTCATCGACTCGACGCCACCCGCGATCACGATGTCGTACTGCCCCGCCATCACGCCCTGCGCGGCGAAGTGCGCGGCCTGCTGACTCGATCCGCACTGCCGGTCGATGGTCGTCGCGGGGACGCGCTCGTCGAACCCGGCCGCGAGCACCGCCTGCCGGGCGATGTTCATCGTCTGCTCGCCCACCTGGCTCACGCAGCCGAGCAGCACATCGTCGATCTGCGACGACTCCAGGCCGTTGCGCTCGAGCGTCGCGCGCAGCACGTGTGCCGCCAGATCGACGGGATGGATGCCGCTGAGCGCGCCACCGGGTTTGCCCCGACCCGACGGAGTGCGGACGGCGTCGACGATGACAGCGGTGCGGGCGACGGTGCTCATGACTCCATCCTGCCCGCGCAGGCGTCGTCGCGGGCAGGGTCAGCGGCCGGGCGTCGACCAACTACCGTGGTCCTGTGGTCACGGGTGAGCTCAAGCGTCAGGTCGACAGGGTGTGGGATGCCTTCTGGTCGGGAGGCATCGCCAATCCCGTGGAGGTGATCGAGCAGATCACGTACCTCCTGTTCATCAAGCGCCTCGACGAGCTGCACACGAAGGCCGAGCTGAAGGCCGCCCGGTTCGGCGAGGAGATCAACGACCCGGTCTTTCCGGACGGGTTCGACGGCGAACTGCCCGGTCGGCGGCCGTACCGCGACCTCCGCTGGAGCGTGTTCACGAACTTCGCCCCGGCGGAGATGTTCGAGGTCGTGTCGGAGCACGTCTTCCCGTGGCTGCGCCGTCTCGGCGCCGAGGGTTCGAGCTACGCCCGCAACATGCGGGACGCGCGCTTCACGATTCCGACGCCGGCGCTGCTGACGAAGGTCGTCGATCTGCTCGGGGAGATCCCGATGGACGACCGTGACACCAAGGGCGACATCTACGAGTACATGCTCATGAAGCTGTCGACGAGCGGCACGAACGGCCAGTTCCGCACGGCTCGGCACATCATCCAGCTGATGGTCGACATGCAGCAGCCGCGGCCCGACGACCGCATCATCGACCCCGCCGTGGGCACCGCCGGCTTCCTCGTCGCCGCCGAGGAGTATCTGCGTGCGCAGCATCCCGAGATCTGGACGGATGCCGCCGCTCGCGCGCATTTCAACGGCCCGATGTTCACCGGGTACGACTCCGACGCCGCGATGGCGCGGATCGCGAGCATGAACATGTTGCTGCACGGCGTCGAGAATCCCACGATCGAGCGCGCGGACTCGCTGTCGGAGGGGCATCCCGGCCTCGATGAGTTCACGCTGGTGCTCGCCAATCCGCCTTTCGCCGGGTCGCTCGACGACGAGACCGTGTCGAAGGATCTGCAGAAGGTCGTGAAGACGCGCAAGACCGAGCTGCTCTTCCTCGTGCTGATGGTGCGGATGCTGCGCAACGGCGGCCGAGCCGCGGTGATCGTCCCCGAGGGAGTCCTCTTCGGGTCGAGCAACGCGCACAAGGCCGTGCGTCGGATGCTGGTCGATGACCACAAGCTCGATGCGGTGATCAAGCTGCCGTCGGGCACGTTCAAGCCGTACACCGGGGTGTCGACGGCGATCCTGCTCTTCACCAAGACCTCCTCGGGCGGAACGGACCACGTGTGGTTCTACGACGTGCGCGCCGACGGCATGACCCTCGACGACAAGCGCACCCCGATCGAGGCGAACGACCTGCCCGACGTTCTCGCTCGCTGGCAGAACCAGGATGCCGAGTCCACCCGCGCGCGCACTGATCAGAGCTTCATGGTGCCCAGACAGGAGATCGTCGACAACGGCTACGACCTCTCGCTGAACCGCTATAAGGAGATCGAGATCGAGGAGGTCGAGCACCGCTCCCCGTCCGAGATCCTCGACGAACTCGACGCGCTCGAGGTCCAGATCCAGGACGGGCTGAAGCGCCTGCGGGAGATGCTCGCGTGACCTGGGAGACGGTGCCCCTGGGGGATGTGGTCGAGCTCATGTACGGCAAGGCACTCAAGTCAGGTGATCGAATCGAGGGCCGATATCCCGTCGTCGGGTCGGGTGGGGTCGTTGGAACTCACGCCGACGCCGTAGTCGAATCGCCGACGCTGGTCGTCGGCCGAAAGGGCTCGATCGGTTCTCTGACGTGGGCTCCCGATGGCTGTTGGCCTATCGATACGGCCTATTACGTCTCGCCCCGGCGCGATTTCGATCTGCGATGGCTCTACTGGACATTGCACAACGTCGGACTCGATCGGATGAACAAGTCTGCGGCCGTGCCGGGCCTCAACCGCGAAGACGCATACCGCGCTCGTATCCCTCTCCCGCCCCTCCCCGAGCAGCGCCGGATCGCCGCGATCCTCGACGAGGCTGACGCCCTCCGCGGCCATGCGACGGCCGCGAGGGCGACCGCGAAATCCGCCACGGAGTCCCTCTTCATCTCGATGTTCGGCGATCCTCTATTGAATCCGCACGGGTGGGAAGTCTCGACCCTCGGGGACATCGCGACGAAAATCAGCGACGGCCCGTTCGGCAGCAACCTCAAATCTTCGCACTATGTGGAAGATGGCGTCCGTGTCGTCCGCTTGAAGAACATCGGTGTCGGCGAGTTCCTTGACGACGACAAGGCCTACATCTCAAGAGAGCACTTCCAACGCCTCAAGCGGCACGAACTGGACGTCCAGGACATCGTCGTCGGGACTCTCGGCGATCCCATCCTCCGCGCCGCTGCCGTCCCCGACAACATCGGTCCTGCGATCAACAAAGCCGACTGCGTCCAGGTGCGGGTGGACGGGAATCGATCGACGCGGGAATATATCGTGGACGCGTTGAACATGAGAACAGTCGTAGGACAGGCCGGCCTGCTGGCTCACGGCCAGACTCGTTCGCGGATCAGCATGTCGCAGGTCAGACAGCTCCAGCTTCCCGTTCCCCCGCTGTCGATTCAGCGTGAGTATGGGAAGCTTCGACAGCACCACTCCATGCTCCTCCATGCTGCGGAGGCACGAACCGCGCAGCTCGACGCGCTCTTCGCCTCGCTGCAGCACCGCGCGTTCCGAGGAGAGCTGTGAGCGAGCCGCCGGCATCCCGGGCCACGGCTTCGGTTTACGTGGACGGCTTCAATCTCTACCGACGGCTTCTCGAAGGGCAACCGCAGGACAAGTGGCTCGATCTCGAGGCTCTGAGCCGTCACCTGCTCCCGGAATTCGACATTCTGCGCGTCCGCTACTTCACCGCGGTGATCAAGGCGTTACCGGGGGCCGATGTCGACTCGCCGCAGCGGCAACAGGCCTACATCCGAGCGTTGAGGGCGCAGCCCCGAACGAGCGTCCACCTGGGCAACTTCAGAGTCGACCGTCGGCGCATGCCTCTCCATCCGTTGCAGTACGGCAGCGACGGCAAACCGGTGTCCGCCCTCGTCCGCAAGACCGAAGAGAAGGGCTCCGACGTCTCGCTGGCCAGCTACCTCCTGTTGGATGCATTTCGCGACGAAGCCAACATGTACGTCGTGGTCAGCAACGACTCCGACCTTGTGACGCCGCTCAGGCTCGCCAAGGAGGAGTTCCGGCGAAAGATAGGCGTGCTCTCACCCATGGAGCCGAAACGGGCCAGCAATGAACTCAAGCAACTTGGCCTTGACCTGCATCGTCAGGTCACGATCGAGGCCCTGAGAGCCGCGCAGCTGCCCGACCGGATCTCGGACGCCCACGGCACGGTGCGAAGACCGGGAAAGTGGAGCAGAAATTCCGAGGGCCCCGGCGAAGCGGGGCCCTCTAACCAGTAGCCGAAGCATCTGGGGGTGTGTGACACAGTTTACCCGTACCACCAGTACCAGCAAACACACCGCGGCACACTGAGGACTACCACGGTTGAGGCGCCGCAGCAGCGGCCGCGTACGTCGCAGTCTGTGCAGAAGTGACGAGACAAGCGGTGAATTTGTTTAGCCGGGGCTTCGGGTAGCGCGGATGCGGCGACTGGGTAGCGCGGGCGCGGCGACTGGGTAGCGGTCCGCGCCCGCGCGTCCGGTGGTCAGCTGGCCGTCTCAGTGTGGGTGTGGCGGCGCATGTTCGGCCCGTCGAGTTGGACGAGTTCGGCGTTGCTGACGATGCGGTTCAGGATGGACTCGGCGATGACCGCGTCGTGCAGCGACCGATACCAGTCCTCGGGATCGAACTGGCTGGTCACGACAGTCGAGCCTCGTCCTTCACGAGCGGCGAGGATGTTCAGCAGATCGGCGGCTGTCTCCCCGGTGATCGGGGTGGTGAGGAAGTCGTCGAGTACGAGCAGGTCGCAGGTGTGCAGGCCGGTCAGGAACGTGAGGCGCTGCGCGTCTTGCCGGTGGTAGACGGCGAGCTGATTCGCGAGGTCGTCGAGCCGGTAGTAGCGGGCTGAGTAGTCGCGCCGACAGGCGGCGTTCACAAGCGCTTGTGCGAGGTAGGACTTCCCGACGCTGGACTTGCCGAGGATCACGAGGTTGTGGGTCTGGTCGATCCAGCGGCAGGCAGCGAGCCGGGCGACGAGCTCCCGGTTCAGATTGCGCCCGTCGAGGTAATGGATGTCCTCGACGCAGGCGGCCGGGTTCGGTGTCCGCGACGCTTTCAGTAGCTTCAACACGCGCCGTTCGGTGCGGGCAGCGGTCTCCTGCTCGAGAGCGTGGCGGATCTTCTGCGAGAACGTCCACTGGTCGTAGGTCGGGTCGTTCGCGATGTCGATCACCGCTTCCCCGAACGCGGTCATCCGCAGCCGGGTGAACAAGGCCATGTCGTCGGGGGTGAGGTGTTGGTCAAGCATCGTGGCCGCCTCCCGCCTGGCTGCCGGCTGATCGGAGCGCGTCGAGACTGAACGCCCCTGCGCCGGCTAGGTGCGCGCGGCTGGTGTCCCGATGGCCCGGCGCGCGGGCGTGTCAAGACTTTTGTGTAAGCGGCTTGGTGTCGGTTTGATTACAGGTGGGGTTCGATGCGGTCGGGGTAGGCGAGGGCGAGCTGTTCGAGGGCCTTCTTCCAGTTCGTGGTCACGGCTCCCTCGATGAGTCGGGGCTCGGCTCTGCGCTGTTCGGAGGGCTTGCCTCGTTCCTTGAGCCGGTCTCGGGCTCGTTTGTCCTCGATGTTGCAGATCGCCAGCCAGAGCAGCTTGACGGCGGCGGCATCGTTGGGGAAATGCCCTCGGGATTTGGTGACTTTCCGTAGTTGGTAGTTCAGCGACTCGATGCTGTTGGTGGTGTAGATCACCCGGCGCAGCTCGGGCGGGAACGCGAGGAACGGCGTGAACCGGTCCCACGCGTCTTGGAACGTCTTCACCGCCGACGGGTAGCGCTTGCCGAGGTCGGAGTCCGCGAACTCGGTCAGCGCTTCGAGCGCGGCGTCCTCGTTCACCGCCTGGTAGATCGGCTTGAGCGCTGCGGCCACGGCTTTGCGGTCCTTGTAGTTCACGAACCGCATCGCTGCCCTGATGAGGTGCACGACGCAGGTCTGCACGGTCGCTTGCGGCCAGGTGGCCTCGATCGCTTCGGGGAACCCGGTCAGCCCGTCGGTGCAGACGATGAGCACGTCGCGGACGCCGCGGTTGGCGAGTTCGGCGCACACGGCCGCCCAGAACTTCGCACCCTCGACCGCTTGCACCCAGATTCCCAGGACGTGCTTGATGCCGTCCATGTCGACACCGACGGCGATATGCGCGGCCTTGTTCCGCACGTGGCCGCCGTCGCGGACCTTCACCACGATCGCGTCCAGGTAGATCACCGGATACAGCGCGTCCAGCGGACGGGTCTGCCAGGCCAGGACCTCGTCTGCGACCTGGTCGGTGATCTTCGAGATCGTCTCGTGCGAGAGGTCCGTGCCCAGCGTCGAGGCGAGGTGGTGCTGGATGTCGCGGACGGTCATCCCGCCCGCGTACAGCGAGATGATCATCCCATCGAGGCCGTCCAGCCGGCGCTGCCCTTTCGGGACCAGCATCGGGGTGAACGTCCCAGCCCGGTCCCGCGGGACGGCCAGCTCGATGTCTCCGATCTCGGTCGCGACCGTCTTCGCGCTCGTGCCGTTGCGGGAGTTCGGGTGCAACGAGGCCTCCGCGTCGCCGCGCTCGTAGCCGACGTGCTCGGTCAGCTCCGTCTCCAACCCGCGCTCCAGCGCGGCCTTGAGCATTCCACCGATCAGGCCGTGCTCGCCCGTGAGGGGCTCGCCGGCGTCGATCTGAGCGAAGATCTCGTCCATCGCGCCCGACGCCTTGAGCCGGTCAGCGAGCTCCTTCTGCCGGCGACGACGCTCCTCGCGCTCCGGACTGATAGCCATGGTCTCCATGATGTTCTCCTTCGAGATGAACCTCACCCCTTACACAGACCATCTGATACCCCCCGGCGCGCGGACGCCCGCCGGCGACGCGGTGACGATCCCCATCTCGCCGCTGACGGTGGGGCGGGCGTCGACTCCGGCGCGGAGCGCGGCGATGCGGTTCTTGACGGCGGTGTAGGTGATCTGCCGGTGCGGGTCCTCGTCGACCAGCCCCTTGCAGGCTTGCTCGAGGAGCACCCTGCTGCCCCGCTTGCCGAGGTCAAGGATGTTCATGCAGGACCGGTAGCCCTGCGCCTCGATCACCTTCCCATCCAGCAACCGGGTCAGCGCAGCGACCGTGCCGGGGCCGACCTTCGCGGCCTGCCGGAGGAAGTACCCGCGCGTCCAAAGCCCCGACACCGACTCGGCATGGACGGGCGCGTGTTCGGGGTCGGTGACGTAGCCGTTGCGGCGCGACCCCTGCTGGTGGGTCGCGATGATCTCGCCACCTGCGAGCACGTCGATCTGCTCCCCGATGATCCGGACGTCGACGCTGAGCCCGGCGAACCGGGAGGGGACGGAGTACTTGATCGTGTCGAGTTGGATATGCCAGTCCCGGTGAACCTTCGCCTTCCGCCAGATCACCGGCTCCCAATGACGAGCAGGCAATGCGATCAACTCGCCGTTCTCCTGCTCGGTGAACCAGTCGCGGCGTGACCGCTGCTCACCACGGAACGGAGTCCGATCGTTGATCGCGTCGACCTGGGCGGCGACGGCGACGTTCAACTCGTCCAGCGACGTGAACACCCGGCCTTCGAGGTAGTGGATCACCCAGTTCGTGACGACCTTCACCCCCGCCTCGACATGCCCCCTGTCACGCGGCCGATATGAGCGAGTTGGGACCGCGGCCGTTCGGTAGTGCTCCAGGAACTCGGCATAGGCCGCGTTCACATCCCTGGCCTTCTCGGTCCGGGAGATCTGGTTCGACGCGGTCGACGCATTGTCCGGCACGATCACCTGCGTGACGCCGCCGAAGTACTCGAACGCGCGGCGGTGCGCGTCCAGCCAGGCCGGCTGCTTCTCGTCCAGACACCCATAGGCGAACACCATCCCGGAGAACGGCAGCGACGCGACGAACACCGACACCCGCGTCGTCTCTCTCGTGATCGGGTCCGTGAGGTGCATCTGCGTGCCCGCCCAGTCGACTTGCATCGTGTGCGCCGGAACATGCGCGATCGGGAGCGTCAGATCGTTGACCCGGACGTGCTCCGCGACAATCTGGCAGAACCGCTCATACCCATAGAGCCGCGCGCCGGCAGGGGCATCGGTCTCCAGATACCGGGCCCACAACACCTTCAACGGCGGCTTGTTCCGCCCCAACCTGGCCGCGACGACCTTCTCGATGTCGACCGGGACGAACTCCTCGACCACGCTCCTGCGGCCATCAGCGAACAGTCTGTCGATGTCTTCGAGCGACAGCCCATCGACCTGCTCACGCGTCGTGAACCCCTCCTCGTCGAGGACCCGGCGGGCCCGAGCGATCGCGCGATGTGAGCACCCCGCCATCGCCTCGATCTGCCTATACGCATACCCCTGCACCAGCAGGCCCATCACAAGCCGGTAGTCCGTCATCGCCGACGTTCCTCTCCACCAGCGACCAGCCCTTGGCCGCGGTGAGAGTCATACTCGAACCCGCCGTCGGAACGCTACCGTATCCCCGCACGCACGCTACCGGATCGTTACACCGGCGCTACCCGAAGCGCCGGCTTAACAGTGAATTCAGAGCCCGGGTCTGTGAGCACGCGGATGGTCGGCTACCCGCGTTGCGGAAGACACCCCCTGGGCGTCTTGTCACCGACCATCTGCAGGTCCAGCGTCCCACAGGCCGACGGCATTCCCAACCCGTCGGCGCGACCACCGTCAGCTACCGCTGAGGTCGTCCTCCCCCTGGCGGCCGGCCGCCGCGAAAACGACGACCGGCCGCACGCAGCGGCATCCGATCAGTAGCCGACGGCCGCGAGGGCGTGGTTCGCCTCGTCGGCCGTGAACTGGCTGCCGTACGGGCTCGTGAGCTGGTCGAAGAGGCCCTGCCGTGAGAAGGACGAGTACTCCAGGTACGACTTCGCCTGCTCCACGGCCTCCGCGTTCCAGTCCGCTCCCACGGTGTCGGCGGCCCACGTCGCCACCTCCACCGGGTATCCGGAGCCGTACTCGCTCGACAGCTGATCGATGAGCCCCTGGCGAGAGAACGACGAGAACTGCAGGTACGACTGCGCCTGCTCCAGCGCATTCTGCTGCTCCAGCGTGTACACCGGCTTCGGGGCCTCGCTCGTGATGCTGAGCTCCAGACCCTCCAACGGGTGCGACCCGGCGCTCGGCTGCTGAGACGTCACCACCCAGTCATCGCCGGCATCCGTGGCCTCGAGCGTGAGACCTGCCGCGGCGAGCATGGCGCGTGCCTCGGCGACCGTCGAACCGACCATGTCGGGCACCATGACCTTCTCGGTCGGCTCGACGGGCTCCTCCGCGGCATCCGTTCGCTGCGCGACGGGAGCCGCGCCGTCGCCCGACGCGTCGGAGCCCCCGCGACCACCGCCCACGACTCCCGCGATGATGCCGATCACCACGAGGAGCCCCAGCGCGAGTAGCGCCCACTGCCACCAGCGTAACTTCGGCACCCGGCGGGCGGACTCCGCGACGGCGATCCCCCCAGGCGTGGCACCGGCCGCGGCCCACTGCCCGCCGTCCCAGTAGCGCTGCGCGTCGCCTCCCTGAGGATCGGGATACCAGCCCGCGGGCGGCAGTGCGGACGAGGGGTTGCTGTTGTCGGACATGACACACCTTTCGGTCGTGAGGGGCGCACACCCCAGGTGTGCGCCACCGGCCGATGGCCAGTAGAACAGGACACACCAGACCTCCGACATCGCCGTGATCGGGGCCGGCGAACGGCTCCGCCGATGTCGGAACCCCTCGTCACAATGGGAGGTATGGAAGACGAGTTCGCATCGGTGCCGAGCAGTGACGGCGATGTCGCCGTGCTCGCTGAGATCGTCGCGGACGTCGAGTCGGTGCAGGCGCAACTGGCGGTCGCGCAGGTCGCGGAGATGAGGGCGTTGGCGCGTGCGGGGCAGCTTGCCGAGAAGCAGGCATCGGGCGCCCGCGACACCGTGCGGGTGCACGACATGGCGCTCCGGTCGATCGCCGCCGAGCTCGGCGGTGTGGCCCGGGTCACCGACCGCACCATGCAGACCCGGATCGGCGAGGCGCGCGAGATCGTCGAGGGTTACCCCGCCGCCCTTACCGCCTGGGAATCCGGCCGCATCACCCGTGCACACGTGCGCGCGATCGTCGACGCCGGCTCGGTCGTACCCGTCCAGCGCCGCGGCGAGTACGAAGCCGAAGCGATCCAGCGGTGCCTCCACGACACCCCGAACCGCGTCCGGCCCGGGCTCGAGATCCTCGCCGAACGCACCGCGGAACGATCGTTCACCGAACGCCACCGCGAAGCCGCGAACGGCCGCAAGGTTCGGCTCATCCCGGGGCGACACGGCATATCCACGGTCATCGCGGACGTCCCCACCGTCATCGGCGACGGCATCCTGGATCGGCTCACCCAGCAGGCGCAGACCATCATCGACGCACGCGAGAACACCGATCTCGACGCGGCTGACCGCGACCGCCGCAGCATCGACGAGGTCCGCGCCGACGTGTTCGCCGACCTCCTGCTCGCCGGTGCCCCCGCCCTGGACCCGACCGCGACCGGCGACGCCCCCGGAACCCTCGGCACCATCCGCGCGCAGGTGCAGGTGATCGTCCCCGCGCTCACCCTCCTCGGTGCCGACGACGGCCCCGCCGACCTCGTCGGGCGCTCCCCCATCGACGCCGACACGGCACGCTGCCTCGCCGCGAACACCCCCACCTGGGCGCGCATACTCACCGAACCCGTCGACGGCACCGTCCTCGCCGTCGACCGCTACCGCACGCCCTGGCCCCAACGCCGCTTCCTCCAAGCCCGCGACCAGCACTGCCGATGGCCCGGATGCCGGCGCGCCGCCATCCGCTGCGAAATCGACCACACCATCGACGCCGCCAAAGGCGGCCCCACCGCCCTATGGAACCTCGCCCACCTCTGCCAACGACATCACTCGATGAAGCAGTTCACACCCTGGAAAGTCCGACAACTGTCGGGTGGGATCCTGGAATGGACCTCGCCCACCGGACGGATCTACCGCGAAGACGCCCCCGCACCACCCGTCGCCTTCATGCCGGCATCCGCCAGCGATGCACCCTTCTGACGTCGGAGCCGTTCGCTAGCATGAGCCGAGGGCAGGGCCGCGCCTGCCGCCGGGAGCCGTTCGTGGGGAACTTCGACTTCGTCCGGGATCGCTGGCCGACCGTCTGGGAGGCGGCATCCCGCGCTGAGTCGTACCTGCGGAGCGACCCCCGCGCCTCGGCCACCTACACCCGGCGGGCCGGCGAGATGTTCACCGAGTGGATCTACGCCGCCGAGTCCCTTTCCCGGCCGTACGACGATTCGTTCGCGAACCTCACATCGCAGCCGGCGTTCCGCCAGGCCGTCGGTGCGAACGTGGACGGCAGCCTGCGCATCGTCCGACGTGTCGGCAACGACGCGGTTCATCGCGGCGACGACATGCCGCTCGGCCGCGCGCGGCGCTCTCGAACAGCTGCACACCATCTGTCGCTGGCTCGATCACCGATACGGCGACCCCGACCTTCCCCCGTCGGCGCCCTTCGACTTCGCTCTGGTGCCGCCCGCCCCTGCGACCGTGGTCCGACGCGCCCGGGAAGACCTCGAACGCACCCAGGCGGCGTTCGATGAGGCCCGGCGAGCGCTCGCCGCCGAGCGCGAGACCAGCGCGACACTCCGCGAGCAGCTGGTAGCCCTGCAGGCCGATGCCGCCGCGGCGAAGTCCGCGAACGACACGGCGAACGCCGAGCGAGGGATTCCCGACCCCACCCTCGCGACCGAGGCCGAGACGCGGCGCGACCTCATCGACCTGCAGCTGCGCGAAGCCGGCTGGCTGCTCGAGAACCCGGACGATCGCGAGTGGCCGGTCACCGGCATCCCCACTGCATCCGGCACCGGAAGGATCGACTACGTCCTGTGGGGCGATGACGGCCGCCCGCTCGCGGTCGTGGAGGCGAAGCGCACGACCAAGAGCGCGAAAGAGGGCCGACTGCAGGCCGAGGTCTACGCCGACGCGCTCGAGCGAGATCACGGGCAGCGGCCGCTGATCTACTACACCAACGGGTACGAGACGTGGCTCTGGGACGACCGTCGCTATCCCCCGCGCCCCGTGTCGGGCTTCATGACGAAGGACCAGCTCGCTCTCGCGATCCAGCGGCGCGCATCGCTGGGGCCCCTGGCCACCGCCGCCATCGACCGGACGATCGTCGAGCGGCCCTATCAGCTGCGCGCGATCCGCGCCGTGACCGAGGCGTTCGAGCACCAGCGACGCCGCGCCCTGCTCGTCATGGCGACCGGCACCGGCAAGACGCGCACGGTCATCGCCCTGGTCGACGTGCTGCAACGGGCGAACTGGGTCAAGCGCGTGCTCTTCCTCGCCGATCGCACCGCCCTGGTCAACCAGGCCGTCGGCGCCTTCAAGACGCATCTGCCTGACAGCGCGCCCGTCAACCTCGTCACTGACCGCGGCGGCGACGGCCGCGTCTTCGTCTCGACCTATCAGACCGTGATGGGCCTGATCGACGCCGGCGACGACGGCCGCCGCTTCGGACCGGGCTTCTTCGACCTCATCATCGTGGACGAAGCGCACCGCTCGATCTACAACCGATACGGCGAGATCTTCGACTACTTCGATGCCCTCGTCGTCGGTCTCACCGCGACCCCGCGCGCGGACGTCGACCACAACACCTATCGCCTCTTCCATCTCGACGACGGCGTTCCCACCGACGCGTTCGAGCTCGACGATGCGATCGCCGGCGGATACCTCGTCCCTCCGGTCGCGCGCCCGATCGACCTCGGGTTCATGACACGCGGCATCCGCTACGCCGATCTGAGCGACGCGGAACGGGAGCGGTGGGACGAGCTGGAGTGGCAGGACGGCGAGATTCCCGATGCCATCGACGCGGCAGCCATGAACCGCTGGCTGTTCAACGAGGACACCGTCGACAAAGTGCTCGAGGTGCTCTTCACCGAGGGCCGAAGGGTCGGCGGCGGCGACCGGCTCGGCAAGACGATCATCTTCGCCAAGAACCAGCACCACGCCGACTACATCGAGTCGCGCATCGACGCCCATTACCCGGAGCAGCGCGGCACACTCGCCCGCGTGATCACCCACAACTCGGGGCCGTACGCGCAGACGCTCATCGATGCCTTCGCCACGCCCGGCTCCGCGCCCGACATCGCGATCTCCGTCGACATGCTCGACACCGGCATCGACATCCCCGACGTCGTCAATCTCGTCTTCTTCAAGCCGGTGAACTCCGCCACGAAGTTCTGGCAGATGGTCGGGCGCGGCACGCGGCTGCGGCCCGGCCTCTACGGTCCCGGCGACGACAAGGCCGACTTCGTCATCTTCGACGTCTGCGGCAACATCGACTTCTTCAACGAGGAGCTTCCCGAGGCGTCGGCGACGACGGCGCGCTCACTGTCGGAGCGGGCGTTCCTCCTGCGCACGCGTCTGCTCGCCCTCCTGCGGTCCGCCGACGACCCGGCGGTCACCGCGCTGCGCTCCGGACTCGCCGCCCGCCTGCACGGCGCGATCGTCGGTATGAACCGCGACAACTTCATCGTCCGCCGGCACCTGCGTGCTGTCGAGCGGTTCGCCGGCCTCGACGCCTGGACGGCCTTCGGGCCCGAGCATCTCACGGCGGCGGCGGAGCTGGCCGGGCTCCCCAGCGCGGCGGAGCAGGATGCCGACGAAGCCGCCCGACGCTTCGACGCGCTCGTCCTCACCGCCCAGGTCGCCGTGGCCGAAGGCGAACCGGTGCGCGCCGGCATCCTCTCCCGCCTGCTCGGCATCGTGCGCGCACTCGCCGACCAGCGGAGCATCCCCGCTGTCGCTGCCCACGCGGCACTGCTGGATGCTGCCGCCGACCCCGCATGGTGGGAGGGCGTCGACGCGGTGACTCTGGAGCAGCTGCGCCTGCGGCTGCGCGAGCTCGTGCGTCTCGTCGGCCGCGAGCAGCAGGTCATCGTCTACACCGACTTCGACGACGCCCTCGCCGACGCCCGCGAACTCACCCTCACCCGGGTCGTGCCGGGCCTCAACCGGCGTGCCTTCCGCGACAAGATGCTGGGATTCCTGGCTGGCCGCTCCGACGTGGCGCTGCACCGGCTGCGTACCGGGCGGCCGCTCACGACCGTCGATCTCGCCGAGCTCGAACGCGCTCTCACCTCGGCTGGCGGCGTCGACCCCGATCAGCTCCACGACGAAGCGAGCGGAGCCGGCGGGCTCGGACGCCTCATCCGCTCGATCGTCGGCATGGAGCGGTCGGCCGTCGAGGAGACGCTCGCCGATTTCGTCGCCGCCCCGGGTTTCACCCACCGTCAGCACGCGTTCGTCGATCTCGTCATCCAGCAGCTCACGATCGCCGGCCATCTCGACCCGCGGCGCCTCTACGAAGACCCGTTCGACGGGCTCGCACCGCAGGGGCCGGACGAGATCTTCACCGACGCACAGGTCAGCGAGCTGATCACGCGCCTCCGCCGGGTAGACGCCAGCGCAGACCCGATCAGCACGGACACGGTCAGCGCTTGACCCGCGAGGCTCAGCCCAGCACGCCGCGGCCGATGACCACCCGCATGATCTCGTTCGTCCCCTCGAGGATCTGGTGCACGCGCAGGTCGCGCACCACCTTCTCGATGCCGTACTCCTGCAGGTATCCGTACCCGCCGTGCAGCTGCAGCGCCTGATTGGCGACCTCGAACCCGGCATCCGTCGCGAACCGCTTGGCCATCGCGCACTGCACCGCCACGTCCGGCGCGCCCTCGTCGATCGCGCGCGCGGCGCCCTGCACGAGAGCGCGCGCCGCCTGCAGCTGCGTCGCCATGTCGGCGAGCGCGAACACGACCGTCTGCCGCTCGACGAGCGCCTCGCCGAAGGTGAACCGCTCGTGCACGTACCGCACCGCACGGTCCAGCGCCCACTGCGCACCCCCGATCGAGCACGCCGCGATGTTCACGCGCCCGCCGTTGAGACCCTTCATCGCGATGCGGAAGCCGGCCCCGACCTCCCCCAGAACGGCGGATGCCGGGACGCGCACCTCGTCGAGGATCACCTGTCGGGTGGGCTGCGCGTTCCAGCCCATCTTGTGCTCGTTCGGCCCGAAGCTGAGACCCGCGGAATCCGCCGGGACGAGGAAGGCCGTGATGCCCTTCGCGCCGGGCGCCCCCGTGCGGGCCATGACGACATAGACCGCCGCGGCGCCCGCACCCGAGATGAACTGCTTGACGCCGGTCAGGACGTATTCGTCGCCGTCGGGAATGGCGCTGGTCGTGATCGCCGCGGCATCCGACCCGGCACCCGGCTCGGTGAGGCAGTACGAGCCGAGCTCGGTCATCGCCACGAGGTTCGGCAGCCAGCGCCGCCGCTGGTCGTCGGTGCCGAACGTGTCGATCATCCACGCGACCATGTTGTGGATCGAGATGTAGGCGGCGATCGTCGGGTCGCCCATCGCGAGAACTTCGAAGATGGCCGCGGCATCCTCTCGCCGCAGGCCGGCGCCGCCGACGTCGTCGCGCACGGAGATCCCGCCGAGCCCCAGCTCTCCGGCGGCGGAGAGCGCGTCGAGCGGGAAGTGCTTGTCGCGGTCCCACTCCAGCGCGTGCGGCGCAAGGCGGGTGTCGGCGAACTCCCGAACGGCATCGAGGATGGCGTCGCGTTCTTCTGCCGAAAGCGTCGCCGGGGCAGCGGTCATGCTCATGTAGTCACGTCCTTGTGAGACAGATAGACATCTTCGTCCGCGCCCGGTAGGGCACATTGCTCAGTCTACGTCGTCACACCCGCGCACGGCGAGGCCCCACCCCATCCGACGCGAGACCCCGCCCACGCGCCGACCCATCCCACGCGAGACCCCGCCCACGCGCCGAGACCCCGCGTCCCAACACGGGGTCTCGGCGTCCAGGCGGGGTCTCGGTGCCCGGCGGGATGCCGGTGTCAGCTCGCGGAGTCGACGCCCGCCGCGGCAGTCCGCCGCCGGCGGGCGGCCATGATCACACCGGCGGCGATCATCGCCAGCATCACCAGCACGAACCCGTACGGCGGCTCGGCTCCGGTGCTCGCGAGGGCGCCCGCCGGCAGCACCTCGACGGCGGCGGTGAGCGGGTCCTCCCCGACCGACGCGATCACGAGGGTGTGCGCGCCGAGGGCGAAGTCCGCCGGGATCGCGACGTCGAACGCGACCGTCCCGTCCGCTCCGGCGGCGGGGATGCCGCTCACCACGATCGGGTCGCTGTGCAGCGTCGCGGAGATGCGCTGACCGGCCTCGAGGCCGCTCACCCGCACGTGCAGTGAGCCGCCCTGCTCGACCCGGCCGTCGCCGACGTCGATCGTCGCCCACGCGCCCCCGTCGCCAGCCCCCTCGCCGCCGCCGTCGCCGTCACCGTCGCCGTCGCCGCCGCCCGGCGTCGTGGACTGCGCGTCCACGAGTACCGCGACCGTGCGCGCGGGCACCGTGACGGTACCCGTCTCGGCATCCCACGTCGTCGTCTTCACGACCGCGTCGGTGCCACCGGCCTGCGCCGCAGTCAGCGCGAAGTCGCGCCCGGCGAACGCGCCCACCTGCTGGGTCGTCGCGGTCGGCGACGCATTGAACACGACGAGCGCGCCGTCCAGAGCGGGGTCGGCGTCCGCGCCCACGACGTCGTCGATCGCCATCACGATGACGCCCGGCGTCGCGCCGGTGCCGCTGTTCGGGAAGCTGACCTTCTCGGAGATCCGCTCCGCCGAGCCGAGCTGCAGCAGCCCGACCTCCGAGCGCACGCGCAGCAGGTCCAGCGCCTGACCCTCGGCCGCGGCGATGTCTGCCGCGGTCGGCTTCAGCGCGGGGTTGGCCAGCAGCGGGGCCATGACGCTCCACTTGGCCGAGTTGTCGGCCGACATCGGCAGCCCCGACCCGAAGGTCGACTCCTCACCGGTCCAGTCGATGCGGTTGAACCAGTCACCCGAGTTGTAGCTGTTGCGATCGAGCGACTTCGACCGCAGCAGCTCGGTGCCGGCGTGCCAGAACGACGGGCTCTGGCCGAGCGTGGCCGTCGCGAGCTCCAGCGTGTTCATGCGCACGCGGTCGGCCATCGAGGTCCCCACCGGCAGCTTGAACACCGACAGGTCGTACAGCGTCTCGTTGTCGTGCGCATCGACGTACGAGATGACCTCGTCCGGCTCGTCGGCGTAGCCGGCGGGCTGGCCGTTGTAGTCGATCTCGGAGCCCTTCTTCACCGAGCCGTCCGCCGTCGTCAGCGAGAAGTCGCGCAGGTTGCCCGCGAGACCCAGCTTGACGAGGTCGGCCTGGTGACCGAGATCGGCGAGCGCCTGCTCGGTGGTCCCGTTGATCGGGTCGCCGTTCGGGTCGGTGCCGAGGCCCGTGCCATAGCCCTGACGGAAGGTCGACCCGCTGTCGACGGGGCTGCCGCCGTGCACGGCGTCCCGCAGGCGGTCGTTGAACGTCCCGATGCCGGTGCCGCCGAGCTGCCCCTGCGTCGCCTGCTCGAACAGGGCGTTGTCGGCGACCTCGCCGAAGTTCCAGCCCTCGCCGTACAGGTAGATCGCCTTCCCGTCGACGCCGTCCTTCTCGAGCGTGAGCTCGTCGAGCGCGGCGCGCACGGCCAGCAGGTTCTCCTTCGAGTGGTGACCCATCAGGTCGAAGCGGAAGCCGTCGACCTTGTACTCCCGTGCCCACAGCACGACGGAGTCGACCATGAGCTTCTGCGCCACCTCGTGTTCGGTCGCGACGTTCTGGCAGCACGTCGAGGTCTGCACCGCGCCGTTGCCGTCGAGCCGCTGGTAGTAGCCCGGCACGACCCGGTCGAGCACCGAGGTGTCGGCTTGGCCGGCGGCCGAGGTGTGGTTGAACACCTCGTCGAGCACGACCTGCAGGCCCATGCCGTGCAGCGCCCCCACCATCGAACGGAACTCGCTGACGCGCGCACCGCCCTCGGGATTCACCGCGTACGACCCCTCCGGCGCCTGGTAGTGGAACGGGTCGTAGCCCCAGTTGAAGCCGTCCGCGTCGGCGACGGCAGCCACGCACGCCTGCTGCTGGTCGGAGTCGGGCGCGTACGACGCGAGGTCGCACGCCGGAACGGCCTGCGCCGCGCGGTCCTCCTCGATCGTCGCGATGTCGAACGACGGCAGCAGGTGCACCGTGTTGATGCCGGCGGAGGCCAGCTGCGTCAACTGCTGCGTACCGGCGCTGTCGCGCGTGAACGCGAGGTACGTGCCACGCTCGGCGGCGGGCACCGTCTCATCCGTGATCGAGAAGTCGCGGATGTGCAGCTCGTAGATCGCCCGATCGACGGCGTTCTCGATGACCGGAGCCGGGGTCTCGGACCACTGCTCGGGCTGCCAGGCAGGGTCGGCGAGGTCGATCGCGACCGAGCGCGTCGAGTTCGTCGTCAGGGCGATCGACGACGGATCCGTGACGGCGTTCGTCTCGATCTTCCCCGTCGTCGGCGCGTAGACCACGACCTCCCACAGGTATTCGGCGCCGGCGAGGCTCTTCTGCCCCGCGACCGTCCAGGTGCCGGATGCCGCGTCGAACGCGGCCTCGTGCCGGGTTGGCTCTCCGGTCCCGCCGGCGGGCCACGTCAGCAGGGTCGCCGTCTGCGCGGTGGGAGCCCAGAGCCGGAAGGTGGGCGCACCGCCGTCGAACGAGACGCCGAGCGGCTGGTCTTCGACGGCGTCGGCGTACAGGTCGTCGAGCACGCCGGGGATCTGCACACCCGTGAACGCCACGAGCGCACCGCCCGCGTCGCGCTGCGCGACCGCGACCTGCCCGCGCAGCAGCGCGGCCACGGCGTCACGGTCCTGCCCGTCGACGTGCAGCGCGACGTATCCGGACAGCGCGGGGAACCGCTCGCGTTGCGCGGCGGTGAGGCCGCCGGTGATCCGGGTGAGCGCGATCGGCTCACCGCCCGTGACAGCACCGTCCGTCACCGCGAGGCCGGCCGCCGCGGACCCGTACAGCTCCCACGTCGCGGCATCCGCCCTCGCACCCAGCTCGCCCGGCCAGACGATCGTCTCGGCGTCGATCCAGTGCGCGCGCGACTGTCCCGTGCCCGCCAGCGGCGGGTCGGCCGACGTGATCTCGAGCACGTGCGTCGCGATGTCGTAGCGGAACGTGACGCGTTTGCCCTCCGTCGCCGAGAAGTCGATGTTCGCGCCGTCCTTCACGCCGCCCTCGCCGTAGTTCTCGTTCCAGGTCAGACCGTGCGTGACCTTCACCTGGTAGGCGCCCGTCGCGATCTTCGTCGTGGAGTACTCCAGAATGCCGTCGCCGTCGCCGTCGAACATGAGCGTCGCGAGGCATCCCGGCGCCCAGTCCATGCTGCAGCCGACCTGCGACTGGAACGACCCGGCGAGGGTCACGGCGGGTCCGTCGGCGGTGGAACGCACGAGCTTCGTGCGCGGATCGAACCAGAACGTCACCGGTCCGCCCGCGTGCGAGAGCGCGATGTTCGCCCCGCTCGCCACACCGTTCGCGCCGTAGTTCTCGTCCCAGCTCTTCTCGGTCGCGACCTTGTACTCGTAGTCGCCGGCCGGCAGGTCGACGGTGAGCTGCCAGATCCCGTCGACCAGCGTCATCTGCGCCTGGTCGCAGTCGGGGGCCCAGTCGCCCGCGCAGCCCATCTCGGTGTTGAGCGACCCGGGGATGCTGACGAAGTCGTACGGCGTCGCTTCTTCGGGCTCCTCCGGCTCGGGCTCCTCGACGAGGGTGACCCGGTTGCCGACGGAGGCGTACGTGGATGCCGCGGAGCGGTGGCCGGCGGCATCCGTCGACACCGCGCGGTACTCGATCAGCGTCCCGTCGGCCAGGCCGGCGACGTCGTGGTAGACGCCCGGGGTGGTGTCTTCGGCGGTGCCCAGCGCGTGCCATTCGTCGCCGCCGACAACCCGCCAGGCGAAGCTCGTCTGCCGCCACGACTGGTCGGCGGTCGCCCACCGAGCCCGACACCCCCGCGCCGGCGACGGGAACGGTGACCTGCAGCGCCGCCGCCTCGCTCGGCGCGGTCACCGCGCGGTCGGCCCGGTAGACGACCGCCGACAGTGCCGGGACGGTGACGGATGCCGCGGCATCCGCGTCACTCGTCGTGGTGCCGGACGCGCCGTACAGCCCCGTGAACGTGGCCGCCGCGGTCAGCGTCGGCACCGACACCGTCGCCGCCGAGGCGGTGTTGTTGAGCGCGACGAGGTACTCGACCTTCTCCGCCGCGTCGACGCGCGAGAAGGCGTAGACGCCGTCTTTCGCATACCGCTCGATCTGCGCCCCGTCCACGAGCGCGGGGTGCTCCGCGCGCAGATCGGCGAGAGCGGCGATGTGCCGGTAGAGCACGGCGTCGGTGTCGTAGCGATCGACGGACCCCGCCGTCGACCCGTCGATGAGGGTCTGGTTCTGGTACTCGGCCACGTCGCTGGCGAACAGGCTCTGCCGCGCGCTCTTGTCGTTGCCGGGGTCGGCACCCGTGAAGCCCTGCTCGTCGCCGTAGTAGACGACCGGCTGGCCGCGGCTGAGGAACATCAGATCGTGCGCGAGCTGGTCACGCGCCTGCGCGTCGGCGGACTTCTTCAGCAAGTAGCCGATGCGGCCCATGTCGTGGTTGCCGAGGAACGTCGGCAACGCCGTCGCCGACGAATCCGGTGTGGTGTAGCGGTCATCGCCCGCGAAAAGCTTCTGCAGCACCGTCGCGTCGCCGCCCTTGGCGAAGCTCGTCGCCGCCGACTGGAACGTGAAGTCGAGCACCGAGCTCATGTCGGTGTCGCGGACGTAGGGCGCGAGCAGCGCCGGGTCGGCGTCGTACACCTCGCCGAACATGAAGAAGTCGCTCTTGCCCTTGCTGTGCGCGTAATCGAGCACCTGGGTCGTCCAGCCCTGCCAGAACTCGAAGTTCACGTGCTTGGCGGTGTCGATGCGGAACCCGTCGATGCCGAGGTCGATCCACGTCTGGTACACCTGCGCGAAGCCGTCGACGACCGCGGGGTTCTCGGTCATGAGGTCGTCGAGGCCGGAGAAATCGCCGTACGTCGTGGACTCGCCCGAGTAGGTCGAGTCGCCGCGGTTGTGGTACAGCGTGACGTCGTTGAGCCACGCCGGCACCTTGATGTCCTTCTCGGCGTCGGCGACGACGGGCGTGTAAGGGAAGCTCGTCGCGGCATCCATCGCGGGGAACGTGTTCGTCCCGGCGTAGTCCGCGGGGTCGAACGGGGTGCCGGCGGCATCCGTGTACGGCGCGGATGCCTGGTCGATGTAGGTGTACTGGTTCTCGGCGTACGAGATGACGTCGGCGGTGTGGTTGGTGATGATGTCGAAGTAGACGTCGATGCCGCGGTCATGCGCGTCGTCGATGAGCGCCTTCAGCTCGTCGTTGGTGCCGAGGTGCGGGTCGATCTGCGTGAAGTCGGTGACCCAGTACCCGTGGTAGCCGGCGCTCGCGTCGGCGCCGACGCCCTGCACGGGCTTGTTCTTGAAGCTCGGCGTCAGCCAGATCGCGGTCGTGCCGAGGCCGGCGATGTAGTCGAGGTTCTGCTGCAGGCCGGCGAGGTCGCCGCCGTTGTAGAAGCCGGTTGACGTGGGGTCGAACCCGGTCGTGAGCCGGTCGCCGGTGAGGCCGCCGGTGTCGTTGCCGGCGTCGCCGTTGGCGAAGCGGTCGGTCATCACGAAGTAGAACTGCTTGCCGTCGCCGGCCTGGCGCACTGGCGCGGCGACCAGCGCGTCGTCGGCGGCGGTGTAGCCGGACGCCAGGGATTCGACCTCGATCCCGATGCGGTGGCTCTCGTCGTCGTAGACGAAGCGGAGCCTGGCGGGTCCGTCGATCGTCAGGGGCAGGTTGGCTCCGCCTGCCGCACCGTCGGCGCCGTAGCTCTCGTCCCACGTGCCGTCCAGCGCGACCTTGTACTCGTAGGTGCCGGCGGGCACGTCGAACGTCTGCGCGTACTGCGACGTGCCGTCGACGGGCTGGAGGGTGCTCGCGGCGCACGCGGGGTCCCAGTCCCCGGGGCATCCGATCTCACTCTGCAGGCTGCCGACGAGGACCGGGGTGCGGTCTGCCGCGACAGAGGGGGCCGCGACGACGGCGACGGCTCCCGATCCGACGAGCAGCGCGGTCGTGAGCGCGGCGAGGCGTCGCCGGGCTGGAGTGGACAGGGTCATCGTCGACACGGAGGCTCCTGGGGGGTCGTGGGCACGACGACGTGCCCGGGCTGTCGCGGTCCACCATACTGTGACCGGTCACAGTCGCGCAATGCCCCGATGCGGGTTCGGCGGATGCCGTCCGTTCACCCGAACGTCACGCGCGCGCCACCCCGCGCCGATAGTCAGAGAGCATCCCCGCCCGCCCGACCTGAGGACACTCATGCCTTCGCCTGTCCGACGTCGTGCACTCGGTGCCGCCACCACGGCCGCACTCGTCTGCACGCTCGCCCTGACACCCCTGTTCGCCCCCGCGGCCGCCCTCGCCGCCGACGCACCCGCCGTCCCCGTCGTGCACTCCGCCGACGACGCGGCCATCTCGCTGACGCCGATCGGCACGCACGCCACCGGCGTGTTCGGCGGTTCCGCCGCCGAGATCGTCGCCGCCCACGGCGACCGCCTGTTCGTCGTGAACGCGAAGGCCGGCTCGGTGACCGTGCTCGACTACTCCGACGCCACGCAGCCGACGGAGCTGTTCGCCATCGCCGCCGACGGCGTCGCGAACTCGGTCGCCGTCCGCGCCGACGGCCTCGGCGTCATCGCGCTCGAGAACCCCATCAAGACCGAGCCCGGCCGGCTCGTGTTCTTCGACGCGGATGCCGATGCCGCCACGATCCTGGGCAGCGTGACCGTCGGGGCGCTCCCCGACATGGTGACGATCTCGAAGGACGGCCGGTTCGCCGTCGTCGCGAACGAGGGCGAGCCCGCCGCGGACTTCTCGGTCGACCCCGAGGGTTCGGTCGGCGTCGTGGCGCTGCCCACCACCAAGACGGCACCCGTGCAGAGCGACGTCCGCATCGCCGGCTTCGGCGCGTTCGAGGGCGCGAGCCTCCCCGCCGGCGTCCGGGTCTTCGGACCCGACGTCGCCGCTCCCGACCAGGGCGAGCGCCCGCTCGAGGCGAACCGGGTGAGCCGCAACCTCGAGCCCGAGTACATCACCGTCGACGGCGGCACCGCCTACGTCGCCGTGCAGGAGGCGAACGCGATCGCCGTCGTCGACCTCGCCTCGGCATCCGTCACCGATCTGTACTCGCTCGGATTCAAGGACCACGGCGCGGCCGGCAACGGCCTCGACGCAAGCGACCGCGACGAGGCCATCGACATCGCCACCTACCCGGGCCTGAAGGGCGTGTACATGCCCGACGGCGTCGCCTCGTACCAGGCGAGCGGGCAGACCTACCTCGTCACGGCCAACGAGGGCGACGCCCGGGAGTGGGGCTCGTACATCGACGAGGCCCGCGTGAAGGACCTCGGAAAGAAGACGCTGGCCGCCGTGTGCGCCGACAGCCCGCTCGCCGGGTTCACGGCGGACACCGCTCTCGGACGCCTGAAGATCGCGACCGACCTCGGCATCGCCGACGGCGCCGACTGCTACAGCGAGCTGTACAGCTACGGCGCACGCTCCTTCTCGATCTGGACCGCGGACGGTGAGCAGGTCTTCGACTCCGGCGACGGATTCGAGCAGGTCATCGCCGACGCGATCCCCGACTACTTCAACTCCGGCCACGACGAGACCGGCTTTGACACCCGCAGCGCGGCGAAGGGCCCCGAGCCCGAGAACGTCGCCATCGGAGCCGTGAACGGGCGCACCTATGCGTTCGTCGGGCTCGAGCGGGTCGGCGGCATCATGGTGTACGACATCACGGATCCCGCGGCATCCTCCTTCGTGACCTACGTGAACAACCGCGACTTCTCCGCGGGCGAAGAGCCCAGCAGCGCCTCGCTCGACCTCGGCGCCGAGGGCGTCACGTTCATCCCCGCCGAGCAGTCGACCACCGGCGAGCCGCTTCTCGCGGTCGCGAACGAGGTGTCGGGCACGACGACGCTGTTCGCGATCGACGACGGCCTCACCGACATCCAGGTGCTGACGATCAACGACTTCCACGGTCGCATCGAGCAGAACCTCGCCAACGGCGAGGCCGGCGCCGCCGTGCTCGCCGGCGCGGTCGACGCCTTCGAGGCGCAGAACCCGAACACGCTGTTCGTCTCGGCGGGCGACAACATCGGGGCATCCACCTTCACGTCCTTCATCCAGCAGGACACGCCGTCGATCCAGGCGCTGAAGGCTGCCGGTCTCGACGTGGGCGCCGTCGGAAACCACGAGTTCGACGCCGGCTTCGCCGATCTGAAGGACCGCGTCACTCCGGGCCTCGGGGGCAGCCACCTGTCCCTCGGCGCGAACGTCTATCTCAAGGGCACGAAGACTCCGGCGCTCGACGAGTTCCGCGTCGAGACCGTCGACGGTGTGCGCATCGCCTTCATCGGCACCGTCACCGAGCAGACTGCCGCGATGGTGACCCCGACGGGGATCGCGGGCATCGAGTTCGGCGACCAGCTCGAGGCCGTGAACCGCGCGGCGGCGAAGATCACCGACGGCGACCTCGCGGACGTCATCGTGGTGCTGGCGCACGAGGGTCCCGCGACGGGCTCCTGCGAGGCGGTCGCCGGTGACACCACCGCGTTCGGCGACCTCATCCGCGGCGCGTCCGCCGAGGTGGACGCGATCGTCACCGGCCACACGCACCAGTCGTTCGCGTGCGAGGTCGCCGGTCCCCGCGGCGAGCGCCCGGTGATCCAGGCGCACCAGTACGGCACGACGCTCGGCAAGCTCGACCTCTCGGTCGACTCCGCCACGAAGGAGCTCGTGTCGATCACGCCGTCGCTCGTTCCCCTCGTCGTGGGCGGCCAGGCCGCCTTCGCCGCCGACCCCGCCGTCGCCCAGATCGTGACGGATGCTGTGAAGGTCGCCGACCGCGAAGGCACCGTCGAGGTCGGAACCATCAGCGGCGACATCCTGCGCGGCGGCACGAACGGATCGGACCGCGGCGTCGAGTCCTCGCTCGGCAACCTCGTCGCCGACCTGTACCTGTGGGCGACGTCGAACGAGGACTACGCCGGCACCCCGGCGCAGATCGGGCTCATGAACCCGGGCGGCCTGCGCGCCGACCTCGTCAAGGTCGGCGACGGCACCGTCACCGTCCGCGACGTGGCCAACGTGCAGCCCTTCGCGAACACGCTCGTCACCGTCACCCTCACCGGGGCGCAGCTGAAGGCCGTGCTCGAGGAGCAGTGGCAGCCCGACGGGTCGTCGCGGCCGAAGCTGCACCTGGGCGTGTCCGACGGCTTCACGTACACCTACGACCCGACGGCCGCGCGCGGCGCACGCATCACGTCGATGAGCCTCGACGGCAAGGCGATCGCCGCGACCGACCGCTTCACCGTGGTGACGAACTCGTTCCTCGCCGCCGGCGGCGACAACTTCGTCACCTTCGCGGCGGGCACCGACCGCACCGACACGGGTCAGGTCGACCTGCAGGCGACGGTCGCGTACTTCGCGGCCCACGACGTCGTCGACCCGGCGCCCCTCGGTCGCGCGGTCCTCGCCTCCGGCGGCGGCGAGCTGCCGGGCACCGGCGGGCCCACCGACGCCGAGCTGGGTGCCGCGCTCGAGGGCGCGACGATCGACTACGGCTCCGGCCGCGTCGAGCAGGGAGACGCCTTCACGGTGAACATCGCCGGGTTGCTGCCGGGTCAGCAGATCGCGGCGACGCTGTTCAGCGACCCGATCGTGATCACCGGCATCCCCGCCGCGGGGACCGACGGACGGGTCTCGTTCACGGTCACCGTGCCGACGAACCTCACCCCCGGCGCGCACACGCTCGTGCTCACGTCGGGCACCGGGGAGGTGCGCCTCGCGGTGACGGTCCTGGCCGACGGCACCCTCGCCGCGACCGGCGGCACGTTCCCGATCGGATTCGTGACGGTGCTCGCCGCGGTCGCCTTGGCGCTCGGCGTGCTCGCGGTGCGGCGCCGGCGCGCCGACGCCGCGGCCTGAACCGCGACGCTACGGCGACGGCCCCCGGATGCCTTGGCATCCGGGGGCCGTCCCGTTCTCGCGCAGGTAGCTCAGGCGTCGGCTTCGGCGGCCCGCAGCGAGATGGCGGAGGTGCCGACCTCGTCGACGAAGCCCTCGATGTGCCGTTCGTCCGGGCCGACGTAGGCCGACAGCGGGCGGATGAGGGCGTTGGATGCCGCCTGCTCCATGATGTGCGCCGTCCAGCCCACGACGCGCGCCGCGACGAACAGCGGCGTGAAAGTCAGGGTGTCGAAGCCCATCAGGTTGTAGGCCGGGCCGGACGGATAGTCGAGGTTCGGGTAGATGCCCTTGCGCGCCACGAACTCGCGCTCGAGCGTCGCGTACAGCGCCTCCACGTCGGGGCGGTCGTAGTGCGCGATGAGGGTGTCGAGCGCGGCCTTCATCGTCGGCACGCGCGAGTCCCCGCGCTTGTACACGCGGTGGCCGAAGCCCATGATCTTGCGCTTCTCCGCGAGCGCGCGATCGAGCCAGGGGACGACGTTGTCGGCATCCCCGATCTCGTCGAAGATGTGCAGCACGGCCTCGTTCGCGCCGCCGTGCAGCGGGCCCTTGAGCGCGCCGATCGCGCCCACCACCGCGGAGTACAGATCGCTGAGGGTCGACGTGATGACCCGCGCCGTGAACGTCGACGCGTTGAAGGAGTGCTCCGCGTACAGGATCATCGAGCGGTTGAACGCGTCGACGACGACGGGGTCGGCCTCGGTGCCGAACGTCATCCAGAGGAAGTTGGCGGCATAGTCGAGGTCGTCGCGGGGGGCGATCAGCTCTTCGCCGCGCCGCCGCCGCTGGCCGTACGCGACGATGGCCGGCAGCGCCGCGAAGAGGCGGATGCTGCGCTGCAGGTTCTCCTCCGGCGTGCCTCCGGCGTCGAGCACCGACCCGGTGCCGGCGAGGTCGCGGGCACCGAGGACGCTGACGGCCGAGCGGAGCTCGTCCATCGGATGGGCATCGAGCGGAGTGAGGTCGATGACGGCCTTCACGTCGTCGGCGAGCGCGCGGTGCTGCCGCTCGGTCCGGCGCAGGTCGGCGAGCTGGTCATCGGTCGGCAGCTCGCCGTTCCACAGCAGGTACGCCACCGCCTCGGCGGGCTGGGTCGCGGCGAGCTCGTGCACGGGGTAGCCGCGGTAGAGCAGCGAGTTGGTCTCGGGGTTCACCTTGCTCACCGACGTGACGTCAGCGACGACCCCCGCGAGCCCCTTGTGGATGTCCTGGTCGGGCATGCTCACTCCTTCGTGATCTGAAAGTTGAAGACGTTCGTGTCGAAGTGGTTGTACGCCTCGTAGTCGAGTAGGTCGTACAGGTCGGCGCGATGCTGCATCTGGCCCAGCTGCGAGGTCAGGTGCCCCTCGTCGTTCAGCGTATCCAGCGCGCGGCCCGCCGCGCCCATCGCCATCCGCAGGAGGGACACCGGCCAGATGACGATCTGCACCCCGGCATCGCGCAGCTGGTCGACAGCGAACAGCTCGCTCTTGCCGAACTCGGTCATGTTGGCGAGGATCGGCACGTCGACCGCGTTCGCGACGGCCTCGAACTCGGCGAGATCGCGCATCGCCTCGGGGAAGATCGCGTCGGCCCCGGCATCCACCAGCGCCTTCGCGCGGTCGATCGCGGCGTCCAGCCCTTCCACGGCGCGGATGTCGGTGCGCGCCATGATGAGGAAGTTCGGGTCGCGGCGAGCGTCGACGGCGGCGCGGATGCGCTTGAGGGCGGTGTCCTCGTCGACGACCTGCTTGCCGTCGAGGTGCCCGCAGCGCTTCGGGTTGACCTGGTCCTCGATGTGCGTGCCCGCGAGGCCCGCGTCTTCGAGCGTCTGGATCGTGCGGGCGACGTTCATCGGCTCGCCGAACCCGGTGTCGGCGTCGATGATGGCGGGCAGTTCCGTCATGCGGGCGATCTGCTGGCCGCGACCGGCGACCTCGGTGAGGGTCGTCAGGCCGATGTCGGGCAGGCCCAGGTCGGCCGAGAGGACCGCGCCGGAGATGTAGACCCCGTCGAAGCCCTTGCGCTCGATCAGCCGGGCGCTGAGCGGGTTGAACGCGCCAGGGAACCGCAGCAGCTCGCCCGCCGCGAGTCGCTCCCGGAGAATCCGCCGCTTCTCGGCGGCCGGCGTCTGGCTGTACAGCATCAGCACCCCTCCTTCGCGACCGGCCCCCGTGCCCAATTCAGTCTGCACGCCGCCCGCCGCGCGCCCGGCCCGCGGAAACCCGCGGCTGCGTCGCCTCGCTGTCCGCACGGAGACTGAGTTAGGCACAGAACGCGCGCGGCACCGGCTGCGCGGCGCATCAGAACAGCCCCTTCGGCGTGGCGACGGATGCCAGGACGCCCGCCTTCGCAACGATGTTGAGCTCCTGCACCTCGGCCGCCGTCAGCTCGGGCAGGCGCTCGGCGAGCGCGAGGAAGCGCTCGATCTCGGCCGGCTCGAGCACGGGCTCGGCGAGCAGGCGGAACTTGCGGATGTAATCGGCGCGGGCGAAGGGGCGCGCGCCGAGCGGGTGCGCGTCGGCGACGGCGATCTCATCGGTCAGGGTCGTGCCGTCGGCGAGGCGGATCTCGACCCGACCGCCGAACGCCTTCTCGTCGGGGTCTTCGGAGTGGTAGCGGCGCGTCCACTCGGCGTCCTCGGCCGTCGTGATCTTGTGCCAGAGCGCGACGGTGTCGGGGCGCGACGCACGCTCGGGGGTGTACGAGTCGACGTGGTGCCACCCGCCGTCCTGCAGCGCCACCGCGAAGATGTACGGGATCGAGTGGTCGAGGGTCTCGCGGGAGGCGGAAGGGTCGTACTTCTGCGGGTCGTTCGCCCCCGAGCCGATGACGTAATGCGTGTGGTGCGAGGTGTGCAGCACGATGGATGCCACGTTCTCCGGCGCGAACACGGTGTCCGCCTGCGGTCCCTGAGCCCGTCGAAGGGTGCGCGCCAGGTCGATCCACGCCTGGGCCTGGTACTCGGCCGAGTGCTCCTTCGTGTACGAGTCGAGGATCGCGCGCTTGGCCTCTCCCGGCGCCGGCAGCGGCACGTCGTAGCGCGCGTCGGGACCGTCGAGCATCCACGCGATGACGCCGTCCTCGCCTTCGTAGATGGGCGACGGCGACGTCTGGCCACGCATCGCGCGGTCGACCGCCTCGACCGCCATCTTTCCGGCGAACGCGGGCGCGTGCGCCTTCCACGTGGAGATCTCGCCCTTGCGCGACTGCCGGGTCGCGGTCGTCGTGTGGAGGGCCTGCCCGACGGCCTGGTAGATCGTGTCGGCGTCGAGGCCGAGGAGTGTCCCGATGCCGGCGGCGGCCGACGGACCGAGGTGCGCGACGTGGTCGATCTTGTGCTTGTGCAGGCAGATCGCGCGGACCAGGTCCATCTGGATCTCGTAGCCGGTCGCGATGCCGCGCACGAGCGCCGCGCCGTCGGCGCCGACGTGCTGGGCGACGGCGAGGATCGGCGGGATGTTGTCGCCGGGGTGCGAGTATTCCGCGGCGAGGAAGGTGTCGTGGTAGTCGAGCTCGCGCACCGCGACCCCGTTCGCCCACGCGGCCCACTCCGGGCTCGACACGGTCTCGTTCGGCTCGCCGAAGAGCGTCCCGCCGTGGCCGCCGCGGGAGACCGGGTGGTCGAGCGCCTGCGCGCGCGCCGCGACGACGGGACCGCGGGTGAGGGATGCCGCGGCCACCGCCGCGTTGTCGATCACCCGGTTGATGATCATGTCGACGACGTCCGCCTCCACGGCGACGGGGTCGGCGGCGACCTGGGCGATCTTGTACGCGAGCTGGTCCTCGCGGGCGAGGTTCTCCTCGCTGCGGTGGACGCGGACGTGGTGGATGACGGTCATGGGGTTCCTTCCAGGGAGGCGAGGATCGAGGTCAGCGCGTTGTGCAGGTGGACATGGGTGGCGTGGGCGGCGAGATCGCCGTCGCCCTCGCCGATGGCGCCGGCGATGACGCGGTGCTCGGCGACGGATGCCGCCAGACGCTCGGGGTTCTCACGCGCCAGGCGGCGCACCCGGAGGAGATGGGTGCGCACGTTCCGCAGCGCCGCGGTGAGGTAGTCGTTCGCCACGGCGGCGTCGATCGCGGCGTCGAACCGGGCGATGAGCGCGTAGTACGCGTCGGGGTCGGCGGCGGCATCCGTTCGGGCGAACTCACCGGCCAGTGCGGCGAACAGCTCGGCGTCGACCCCGCGTGCGGCGAGGCGCGCCGCCGTCTCCTCCAGGGCGCGCCGCACCTCGAAGAGCTCTCGGATGTCGCCGGCATCGATGTCACTGACCACCGTGAGCCGCGGCGACGGCTGGACGACGAGGCCGTCGGCCAGCAGGCGCCCCAGTGCTTCGCGCAGCGGCGTGCGACTCACCCCCAGGCGCACCGACTGCTCGACCTCGGCGAGCACCGCTCCGGGCGCCAGCACGCCCGACTGGATCTCGTCGAGCAGCACCCGGTAGGCGCGGTCACTGGCACGCACACGGTCTCCTCTCGACGCCCCGATTGTATACACGGAGGATACCGAAGGGAAGGATTAGACCTCTTTGAGCGATTAATGCATACAGAATGAGATACGTACCCGCCTCACGCGCCCGTGTGGAGCCGGTGAGTCACCACGGCGACATGGAGAGCGGCGACCTGCTCACCATCGTCGAAGTCGACGCCGAGAAGGTCTTCGAGCAGGGCGATGCGCTGATAGAACACCGACCGCGAGAGGTGCGCCGCTTCAGCGGCGGCCGTGCGATTGGACGGGTGCGCGAGCAGCGCCGTGAGCACGTCGAGGAGGTCGCCGCCGCGAGCGCGGCTCTCCGCCAGCAACGGATCGAGCATGCGCTCCGCATGCGCGACGAGACGGTGATCGTCGCGTAGCGCCGCGACCACCCGGGTGAGGGGACGCTCCGCCACACGCCGCCCGTCCGCGCCTGGACGGGAGGACCCGCGCACCCCTTCGTCGACGCCGACAAGGTCGATGGTTTCGCGCAGACCCGCGATGAGCGCTCCCATCGCACGCTCGTATTCGGCCGTGGGCTCGAGCGCGGGAATGACCGTGCCCGGGGCGAGCACGATGCGCGCCCGCACCGACGTCGACCCCGCCCGCAGGGCGTCTTCCAGTGCGGCGGCGAAGGCGTCGGCGCGGTTGTCGGCGGCACTCGTCGCGCGGCCCGCCACGGCGAGGATCAGAGGCGTACGCACGAGCGCCGACCCGTCGTCGACGGGCGCGCTCGTGCCGCACACGACGCGCGCGCCGATCGCCGCAGCGGCGATGTCTGCGGCCGCCGCGACCGCGACCGCGTCGCCGCCCCGGCCCGACGACACGAGCGCGACAGCCGCGAAGGCCACCGTGCCGACGAGCGGCATGCCCGCGGCATCCAGTCGCGCCGCCACCGCGGACAGACCGGTGAACCGTCCGTCGATCAGCGCGTCGACCACCCGGCGCCGTCCCAGCCGCGACCACTCCTCACCGCCGAGATCGGCGAGCCTGCCCAGAGCGAGCGCGGTGGCAGCCTGCTCGAGCACGGCGTCGCGTCCGGCGAGGTGGGCAGCGCCCGGCAGCGCCACGAGCCATCCCCAGCGGATGCCACGCGCCTCCACCGGCACGATCGTGCGACCCTCCCGATCGGGCGCCGCGGCGGCCGCGCGGGATCGGCGCGCCCAGTCGCGCAGCGTGCGGGTCTCGGTGGCTCCGCCGACGTGGGCGACGACGACCTCGTGACCGACGGTCTCCAAGACGACGGGAGCGGCCAGCGTGAGACCGACCTGTTCGACGATGAACTCCGTCGGCGCACCGCGAAGCGCAAGCCCCGTGAACAGTGTGCGCACCGCGTCGCGGGCTTCCAGCGCCGCCGTCTGGTCGGCGATGATCCGGCGGTGCACGGCCTCGGTGATGGTGACGAACTTCACCTCGCGGTGCAGCACGATCAGGGCGATGTCGGCGCTGCGCGCGGCGTCGGCCAGAACCGCCGGTACGTAGCGGTGGTGGGCGCCCAGCTCGAGCACGATGCCCGCGGCGCCCACCTCGGCCAGCTGCGCGACGAACAGCGTCAGCCGCCGGGGATCGTCGGGCCATCCCGATCCGGTGGACAGCAGCAGCTCGCCGCCTTCGAGCAGTCGCGCGACGTCCGCACTGTCGGAGACATGCACCCAGCGCACAGACGCCTCCAGCGCGGCACCGCCCACCACCACGACCGGCGCACCGGGGGCGAAGGCATCGAGGGCCAGCACCTCGGAGACGGTGGGGAGCACGGCGGGAAGATCCGCGGTCGGACGTTCTGTCCGAGAAGACTCCACATCGCGACGATCAGACACCTGCGTCTCCCCCCTGCGCTCCGTCAGCATAAGCATGTCACGACCCGGTCGAACTGTCCGAACAGGAGCCCTCATGGACCTCATCCGCCATCACATCGCCGGCCAGTCCGTCGGATCTGCCGAGCGCACGGGGCCCGTCTACGATCCCGCGACCGGTGCCGTACAGGCCGAGGTGGCCTTCGCTTCGACCGCCGAGACGGATGCTGCGATCGCGGCGGCCGCGGCGGCGCTGCCGGCCTGGCGCGCCACGAGCCTCATCAAGCGGGCTGACGTCTTCTTCCGCCTCCGCCACCTGCTGGTCGAACGCGCCGACGAGCTGGCCGCGATCATCACCGCCGAGCACGGCAAGGTGCTCTCCGACGCGAAGGGCGAGATCAGCCGCGGCATCGAGAACGTCGAGTTCGCGGCGGGACTGGTCCACCTGCTCAAGGGCGAGCACGCCGAACAGGTCTCGCGCGGCGTCGACGTGCACTCGGTGAAGCAGCCGGTGGGTGTGGTGGGCGCGATCACGCCGTTCAACTTCCCCGTCATGGTGCCGCTGTGGATGACGGCATCCGCCATCGCCTGCGGCAACACGGTCGTTCTCAAGCCCAGCGAGAAGGACCCCTCCGCCGCCCTCTTCCTGGCGCGTCTGTACGAGGAGGCGGGCCTTCCCGCCGGCGTGCTGAACGTCGTGCACGGCGACAAGGCGGCCGTCGACGCGATCCTCGAGTCCCCGACGGTGCGTGCCGTCAGCTTCGTCGGCTCGACCCCGATCGCCCGCTCGATCTACGAGCGCGCCGCCGCCGCAGGCAAGCGCGTGCAGGCTCTCGGCGGTGCCAAGAACCACATGGTCGTCATGCCCGACGCCGACCTGGATGCCGCGGCCGACGCCGCCGTCTCGGCCGCCTACGGCTCGGCCGGCGAGCGCTGCATGGCCGTGTCGGTACTCGTCGCGGTGGGTGACGACGTCGCCGATGCGCTCGTGGCCAAGGTCGCCGAGCGCATCGCGGGGCTGGCCATCGGCCCCGGCACGGATGCCGCGAGCGAGATGGGACCGCTCATCACCCGCGAGCACCGCGACAAGGTCGCCTCGTACGTCACCGGCGCCGCCGCCGAGGGCGCGACGGTCGTCGTCGACGGCACGACGCAGCACTTCGAGGGCGATGGCTTCTTCATCGGGGTCTCGCTCGTCGACCGGGTCACCCCCGGCATGAAGGTCTACGACGAGGAGATCTTCGGCCCCGTGCTCTGCGTCGCCCGCGTCGCCACGTACGACGAGGCGGTCGACCTCATCAATGCGAGCCCGTTCGCCAACGGCACCGCGGTCTTCACGCGCGACGGCGGCACCGCCCGACAGTTCGAGTTCGACATCGAAGTCGGTATGGTCGGCATCAACGTGCCGATCCCGGTGCCGGTGGGCGCGTTCTCGTTCGGCGGCTGGCGCAACTCGCTGTTCGGCGACGCGCACATCTACGGCCCCGAGTCCATCCACTTCTACACGCGGAGCAAGGTCGTGACGACTCGCTGGCCCGACCCCAGCGAAAGCCAGATCAGCCTCGGCTTCCCGAGTAACCACTGAGTCCGCGGCATCCGAAGGAGACATCATGAGCACCATCGACCCGGTCGCCGACCCTGCGGCGGATGCCGCGGTCCGCGGCGACGACCGCAGCCACGTCTTCCACTCGTGGAGCGCGCAGGCGCTCATCGACCCGCTGCCGGTTGCGGGAGGTGCGGGCGCGACGTTCTGGGACTATGCCGGAAACAGCTACCTCGACTTCTCGTCACAGCTGGTGAACCTCAACCTCGGCCACCAGCACCCCGATCTGGTCGCGGCGATCCAGGAGCAAGCGGGGCGCCTCGCCACGATCCAGCCGTCGATGGCCAACGACACGCGTGGCGAGCTGGCGCGCCGCATCAGCGAGATCGCTCCCGACGGCTTCTCGAAGGTCTTCTTCACCAACGGCGGGGCCGATGCCAACGAGAACGCGGTGCGCATGGCGCGCCTGGTCACCGGCAAGCGCAAGGTGCTGGCGATGTACCGCAGCTATCACGGCAACACCTCGACCGCCATCACTCTGACCGGCGACCCGCGCCGGTGGGCGAACGAGCCGGCCGATGCGTCCGTCGTGCACTTCTTCGGGCCGTACGCCTACCGCTCGCCGTTCCACGCGGCTTCCCCCGAGCAGGAGACAGAGCGTGCGCTCGCGCACCTCGAGCAGACGATCATCCTGGAAGGCGCTTCGACGATCGGCGCGATCATCATCGAGTCGGTCGTGGGCACCAACGGCGTGCTGATCCCGCCGCCCGGCTACCTGCCCGGCGTGCGCGAGCTCTGCGATCGCTACGGCATCGTCTACATCGCCGACGAGGTCATGGTCGGTTTCGGACGCCTCGGCACCTGGTGGGGCTTCGAGAACTTCGACGTCGTGCCCGACCTCATCACCTTCGCGAAGGGCGTCAACTCCGGCTACGTGCCGTTGGGCGGCGTCGTCATCTCCGACCGCATCGCCGCCCATTTCGACACGGTCTCCTTCCCGGGCGGACTGACGTACTCCGGGCATCCGCTGGCGTGCGCCCCGGGGATCGCCACCTTCGAGGTGTTCCGTCGCGACGGCATTTTGGAGCGCGTCCGCGACCTCGGCGAGCGCGTCGTGCGTCCGCGACTGGAGCAGATGGCCGCCCGGCACCCGTCGGTCGGCGAGGTGCGCGGTCTCGGTCTGTTCTGGGCGATCGAGCTCGTGCGCGACCGCCAGAGCCGCGAGCCGTTGGTTCCGTTCAATGCGGCGGGAGCGGACGCCGCGCCGATGGCCGCGTTCGCGGCGGCGTGCAAGAAGGCGGGCCTGTGGCCGTTCACGCACTTCAACCGCGTGCACGTGGCGCCGCCGTTGATCGTGTCGGAGGACGACCTCGTGCGGGGCCTCGACATCATCGACCGCGCGCTCGAGGTCACCGATGCCGAGGTGGCATCGTGACGACGTCGACGACCGTGCTCCGCAACGTCGTCAACGGGGTGCCGGTCGCCTCGGTCGGCGCGGCCCTGCCGCTCGTGAGCCCGGTGACCGGCGAGGTGTACGCGCACGCGCCCATCTCGACGGCGGACGAGGTGGATGCGGCGTTCGCCGCGGCATCCCGCGCCTTCGAGACGTGGAAGCGCACGACGCCCGCCCAGCGCCAGCTGCTGCTGTTCCGTCTCGCGGATGCGCTGGAGGCGCACGCGGAGGAGTTCGCCGATCTGGAGTCGCAGGACACGGGCAAGCCCCGCGCGAACCTGGTCGCCGACGAGATCGTCCAGTCGATCGACCAGCTGCGCTTCTTCGCGGGCGCCGCCCGTGACCTCGACGGGCGGGCGGCGGCCGAGTACGCGGAGGGGTTCACGTCGTACGTGCGCCGCGAGCCGATCGGCGTCGTCGCCCAGGTGACGCCGTGGAACTACCCGCTGAACATGGCCGTGTGGAAGATCGGCCCGGCCCTCGCGGCGGGAAACACGGTCGTGCTGAAGCCGAGCGAGACGACGCCGCAGACGACGGTGCGCCTCGCCGAACTCGCCGCCGAGATCTTCCCCGCCGGGGTCCTCAACGTCGTCCTCGGCGACCGGGAGACCGGCCGGATGCTCGTGGAGCACCCGACCCCGCAGCTCGTCGCGATCACCGGTTCGGTGCGCGCCGGCATGCAGGTGGCCGCTTCGGCCGCGCAAAGCCTCAAGCGTGTGCACCTGGAGCTCGGCGGCAAGGCGCCGGCCCTCGTCTTCGCCGACGCCGACCTCGACCGCGCCGCCCGCGGCATCGTGGAGGCGGCGTTCTTCAACGCCGGCCAGGACTGCACCGCCGCGACGCGCGTGCTCGTGGATGCCGCCGTGCACGACGAGCTGGTCGCGAAGCTCGTCGCCCACACCCGCGATCACGCCAAGGCGGGCGCACCGGACGACCCGGATGCGTTCTTCGGACCGGTGAACAACCCCGACCAGCTCGCGCGCGTGCAGGGGTTCGTCGACCGGCTGCCGTCGCACGCGGCGATCGCGATCGGCGGGCATCGCCAGGGCGATGCCGGCTGCTTCTTCGAGGCGACGATCGTCACGGGCGTCCGCCAGGACGACGAGGTCGTGCAGCAGGAGATCTTCGGCCCGGTGCTCACGGTGCAGCCGTTCGCGTCGGAGGAGGACGCGCTCGCGCTGGCCAACGGGGTGCCGTACGCCCTCGCGGCATCCGTCTGGACGCGCGAGCACGCGCGGGCGCTGCGGTTCTCGCGCGATCTCGACTTCGGCTGCGTCTGGATCAACGCGCACATCCCGTTCGTCTCGGACATGCCACACGGCGGCTTCAAGCACTCCGGGTACGGCAAGGATCTCTCGGTCTACGGGTTCGAGGACTACACCCGCCTCAAGCACGTCATGGCGAGCCTGGACTGAGCGTCTCCGCATCGACGCGCAGCAGCCCCGCGGCCGCACGGAGCACGGGCGCGACGGGCTCGATCCCGGGCCCCCAGCCCACCAGCGCGTGGGCGCTGAGACCGTCGATCATGGCCAGCAGATGCCACGCGAGGGGCTCCGGGTCGCCGGCGGGGATGGCCCCGTCTGCCATCCCGCGTGCGACCTCCTCAGCGATCACGGCGCGCCACGCATCCATCGCCGCGCGCACCCGCTCGGCCAGCGGGGTGTTGCGCGTGCCCAGCGCCCACGCCTGCACCCAGACCAGGGTGACGTCGCGGCGAGCGGGATCCAGGGTCGTCCGCAGCAGCGCACCGATCCGTACGGAAGCGGCAGCGTCGGGAAGCAGCGCGCGCACCTCGTCGAGCTCGGCCGAGACGATGTCGAAGAACGTGTCGGCGATCAGGTCGTCCATGCTCGGGATGTAGTGGGCGACCAACCCGGAGGCCACGCCCACCCGCGCGGCGACGGCGCGCAGCGTGACCGCGTCCAGTCCCTCGGCGAGCGCGATCTCGCGCGCAGCGCCCGCGATCTGCTCGCGCCTCTGATCGGCGCTCATCCGCGCCCGTCCGGCAGTTGACGTCGACGGCATCCGCTCGCTACCCTCCGGTGAGTTGATCATGTGATCAATAAGCTACTCCAGGACCGGACGACAGTCGAGGATGCCGATGAGCTGGCGGATGCCGAGCGAGACCGCGCCACACGCGCGCACATGGATGGCCTTCCCCGTGGAGGGCCCCACGCTCGGCGACACCGCCGCCGAGCGTGAGGAGGGCTACGCCGCGTGGACGGAGGTCGCCGCCGCCATCGCCCGGTTCGAGCCGGTCACGATGATCGTCGATCCCGCCGAGACCGCGCGCGCACAGCGGACGCTGCCCGGCGACGTCACGATCCTCGAGGCGCCGGTCGACGAGTTCTGGATGCGCGATCACGGCCCGACCTTCGTCGTGGATGACGAGCGCCCCGGCATCCTGGGCGCCGTCGACTGGATCTTCAACGGCTGGGGCGCACACGACTGGGCGCGTTGGGAACGCTCCGCCGAGCACGCCCGCATCGTCGCGGCCGAGGTCGGCGCGGAACTCATCTCCTCGACCCTGGTCGCCGAAGGCGGGGGCTTCCACGTCGACGGCGAGGGCACGGTGCTGCTCACCGACACGGTGCAGCTCGACCCGCGCCGCAACCCCTACGCCGATCGCGCCCGCGTCGAGGCGGAGTTCGCCCGCACCCTCGGCACGACGACGGCGATCTGGCTGCCGCGCGGTCTCACTCGCGACTACGACGATTTCGGCACGAACGGCCACGTCGACATCGTCGCGACCTTCCCCTCTCCGGGCCGCGTGCTGCTGCACACCCAGCGCGACGCGGCACACCCCGACCACGCCGTCAGCGCGGCGCTGCGCGAGCTGCTCACCGACCACACCGATGCCGCCGGACGCCGCCTCGAGATCGTCGAGCTGCCCGCGCCGGCGACCCTGCGCGACGACGAGGGCTTCGTCGACTGGAGCTACGTCAACCACCTCGTCGTGAACGGCGGCGTCATCGCCTGCGGCTTCGGTGAGGACAGAGCGGATGCCGAGGCCCGCATGATCCTCGCCGATGCGTACCCGGGGCGCGAGATCGTCACGGTCGACGCTCGCCCGATCTTCGCGCGTGGCGGCGGCATCCACTGCATCACTCAGCAGCAGCCGGCGCTCGGCGGGCAGGAGGCCGAGCGATGATCGACGTCGTCGAGGCCACCATCGCCGACCTCCGCGCGGCGCTCGAGGACGGGCGCACCACGGCCGTCGAGCTCGTCGAGGCCTACCTCGCGCGCATCGACGCCTACGACGGTCCCGACACGGCGACCGCGCTCAACGCGGTCGTCGTGCGCAACCCCGACGCGCACGCGGAAGCAACCGCCTCCGACGCCCGCCGGGCCCGCGGCGAGGTGCTCTCACCGCTGGACGGCATCCCCTACACCGCGAAGGACAGCTACCTCGTCCGCGGGCTGACCGCGGCATCCGGCTCCCCCGCCTTCGCCACGCTCGTCGCGCAGCGCGACGCCTTCACGATCGAGCGGCTGCGCGCCGGGGGTGCCATCTGCCTGGGACTGACCAACATGCCGCCGATGGCCGGCGGCGGCATGCAGCGCGGGCTCTACGGCCGCGCCGAGAGTCCATACGCCGCCGACTGGCTCACCGCCCCGTTCGCCTCGGGATCCTCGAACGGCTCCGGAACGGCGACCGCGGCCTCGTTCGCCGCGTTCGGCCTCGGCGAGGAGACCTGGTCGAGCGGACGTGGGCCGGCCTCGAACAACGCGCTGTGCGCCTACACGCCCTCGCGCGGCGTCATCTCGACGCGCGGCAACTGGCCGCTCGTGCCGACGATGGACGTCGTCGTCCCTCACACGCGCACGATGGCCGACCTGCTCGAGGTGCTCGACGTGATCGTCGCCGACGACCCCGACACCCGCGGCGACTTCTGGCGCACGCAGCCGTGGATCCCGGTGCCGGCGCCGTCCGCTCTGCGCCCCGCGTCCTACCCCGCCCTGGCCGACGGTGCCTCCCCGGCAGGACGGCGGATCGGCGTGCCCCGCATGTACATCAACGCCGATCCGGATGCCGGGACCGCTCCGACGCCCGGCATCGGCGGGCCGACCGGCCAGCGCATCGAGACGCGCGCGTCGATCATCGCGCTGTGGGAGAAGACCCGCGCGGCACTGACCGCCGCCGGCGCGGAGGTCGTCGAGGTCGACTTCCCGGTCGTGTCGAACTACGAAGGCGACCGGCCCGGGGCGCCGACGATCTTCACCCGGGGGCTCGTGACCCGCGCTTACCTTGATCGCGAGATCCTCGACCTGTCGGCATGGTCGTGGGACGACTTCCTCGCCGCCAACGGCGACGCGGCACTGCACACGCTCGCCGACGTCGACGGCGCGCTGATCTTCCCGCACCCCGCCGGCGCCCTCCCCGACCGCTACGACGGCTTCGACGACGACCTGCCGAGCTATCCCGACTGGGTGCGAGCGCACCGAGGCGTCACCTGGCGGGACATGCCCGAACTCGAAGACGGCCTTCGCGGCCTGGAGCGCACGCGAGAGGTCGACCTGGAGGAGTGGATGGACGACCTCGGCCTCGACGCCGTCGTCTTCCCCGCCGTCGCCGATGTCGGTCGTGCCGACATGGACGTGAACCCCGCCTCCGCCGAACTCGGCTGGCGCAACGGCGTCTGGGTCGCCAACGGCAACCTCGCGATCCGTCACCTCGGCATCCCGACGGTGACCGTTCCGCTCGGACTGATGGACGACACCCGGATGCCGGTGGGGCTCACGATCGCCGGGCGCTCCGGTGACGATGCCGCCCTGCTGCGGCTCGGGTGCGCGATCGAGACGCTGACCGACGAGCGGCCGGTGCCGCCGCGGACTCCCGCCCTCCCGGCATCCACCCCCGCCCCTTCTTCCGCCGAGGCTCATTCATGACCGATGCCGCCCGCATGCACGACGTCACCGCCGAGACCCGCCGCATCGTCGACCTGGTGCTCGACTACTCGCGCGAGCGCCTGCTCGCCCAGGACACCCCGCTGGACAAGCCGCTGCCCGCCGCGGAACTCAGCCGACTGGCGGGGCGGACGATCTCCGAAGAGGGGGTCGGCGCCGAGCGCGCGCTCGGGGTGTTCACGCACGTCCTCGCACCCGCCTGCATCACGACCGACGACCCGCGGTACCTCTCGTTCATCCCGACCGCGCCCACGAAGGCAGCCGCGGCCTTCGACCTCGTCGTGTCGGCGAGCGCCCTCTACGGCGGCTCCTGGCTGGAGGGTGCCGGCGCCGTGCACGCCGAGAACGAGGTGCTGCGCTGGCTGGCCGACGAGTTCGGCCTGCCGGCATCCGCGGGAGGCGTCTTCGTGCAGGGCGGCACGCTCGGCAACCTGTCGGCCCTCGTCGCCGCGCGCGAGGCGGCGCGCGCGCACCGGGCCGACACCGGTACCGCCGCGCCGACCCGCTGGGCCGTCGTCTGCAGCTCGCAGGCGCACTCCTCGATCGCGTCGGCCGCGCGCGTCATGGACGTCGACGTCGTCACGGTGCCGACGGATGCCGACGGCGTGCTGCGCGGCGATGCGGTCGCCGCGGTGCTGGCCGATGTGCACGAGCGGGTCTTCGCCGTCGTCGCGACGGCCGGCTCGACCAACTTCGGCATCGTCGACGACATCGCCGGTGTCGCGGCGGCAGCCCGCGCCCACGGGATCTGGCTGCACGTCGACGGCGCCTACGGCCTCGCCGGCATGCTCTCACCCCTCGCCCGCCACCTGTACGCCGGAGTCGAGCAGGCCGACTCGGTGATCGTCGATCCGCACAAGTGGCTGTTCGCCCCGTTCGATGCGTGCGCGCTCATCTACCGCGACCCCGAGCAGGGCCGGCGCGCGCACACCCAGCACGCGGAGTACCTCGACACCCTGACCGACCGCTCCGACTACAGCCCGTCCGACTACGCCGCGCACCTCACCCGCCGTGCCCGGGGGCTTCCGCTGTGGTTCTCGCTCGCCACGCACGGCGCGGCCGCGTACCGCGAGGCCGTCAGCGCCTCGATCGTGCTGGCCCGGCGGATCGCGGATGAGATCGAGGTGCGCTCCGGCTTCTCGCTGGTGCGCCAGCCGCAGCTCGGTGTCGTCGTGTTCGAGCGCGACGGCTGGACCCGCGCCGACTACGAGGCCTGGTCGCAGCGCCTCCTCGACGTGCAGCACGCGTTCGTGACACCGTCGAGCCACGAGGGACGCGCCAACGCCCGGTTCGCAATCCTGAACCCCCGCACCACGTTCGAGGACCTCACCGGCATCCTCGACACCATGCGCTGAGCGCCGCGTCGCCCGCGAACTTCTGAATCAGTCTTGATTGTTCACTGCGGCGATTGATATCGTCGCCGATCATGCCTCAGACGACGGAAATCGCACCCTCGCGCCGACAGCCCCTGGATGCCGCGTCCAAAGCGATCATCGAGCAGTTGCAGGAGGACGGACGCCGGCCCTACGCCGAGATCGCGAAGGCCGTCGGCCTCAGCGAGGCCGCCACGCGCCAGCGGGTGCAGAAGCTCGTCGACCAGGGCGTGATGCAGATCGTGGCCGTCACCGACCCGCTCCAGCTCGGCTTCGCGCGTCAGGCGATGATCGGCATCCGGGTCGCCGGTGACACCCGCGGCATCGCCGCCCGGCTGTCGACCCTGCCCGGCATCAGCTACGTGGTGTCGACGGCAGGCTCGTTCGATCTGCTCGTCGAGGTCGTCTGCGAGAACGACGACGACCTCATGGACCTGCTCAACGAGCAGATCCGCGCCCTTCCCGAGGTGGTCTCGACCGAGACGTTCGTCTACCTCAAACTCCACCGTCAGCTCTACAACTGGGGGACACGATGACCATCGACGACGCCGACCTGCAGGCCAAGGCCCGCGACCACCTCTGGATGCACTTCGCACGCCAGTCGGTGATGACCGAGGGCTCGGGCGTACCCATCATCGTCAAGGGTGAGGGTCACCACATCTGGGACTCCCGCGGCAAGCGCTACATCGACGGGCTCGCCGGCCTGTTCGTCGTCAACGCCGGACACGGCCGCTCGCGCATCGCCCAGGCCGCGGCCACGCAGGCGGAGGAGCTCGCGTTCTTCCCGCTGTGGTCGTACGCCCACCCGTCGGGCATCGAGGCTGCCGACCGCATCGCGAACCTCGCGCCGGGCGAGCTCAACCACGTCTTCTTCTCCACCGGCGGCGGCGAGGCGGTCGAGACGGCCTTCAAGCTCGCGAAGCACTACTGGAAGCTGCAGGGAAAGCCCACCAAGCACAAGGTGATCTCGCGCGCGATCGCCTACCACGGCACCACGCAGGGCGCCCTCGCGATCACCGGCCTACCCGTCATGAAGCACATGTTCGAGCCCGTGACGCCGGGCGGCTTCCGCGTGCCGAACACCAACTACTACCGCGCCGCCGAGTCGGGCTTCGGCGGGGGAACTCCGGAGGAGTTCGGCCTGTGGGCCGCCGACCGCATCGAGCAGATGATCCAGTTCGAAGGACCCGAGACGGTCGCCGCCGTGTTCCTCGAGCCCGTCCAGAATGCCGGCGGCTGCTTCCCGGCGCCGGCGGGCTACTTCCAGCGGGTGCGCGAGATCTGCGACCGCTACGACGTGCTGCTCGTCTCCGACGAGGTAATCTGCGCCTTCGGCCGGCTCGGCCACTACTTCGGGGCGCAGGCCTACGACTACCAGCCCGACATGATTACCTTCGCCAAGGCCGTCACCAGCGGCTACGCGCCGCTGGGCGGCACGATCGTGAGCGACCGCGTCTACGAGCCCTTCGCACACGGCGACCTGTCGTTCCCGCACGGCTACACCTTCGGCGGGCACCCCGTCTCGGCTGCCGTCGCGCTGGAGAACCTCGACGTGTTCGAAGAGGAGAAGTTGCTTGAGAACGTGCGGGAGAACTCCCCCGTGTTCCGCGCGACACTCGAGAAGCTCCTCGACCTGCCGATCGTCGGCGACGTGCGCGGCGACGGCTACTTCTTCGGCATCGAGCTGGTCAAGGACAAGGCCACGAAGGAGACCTTCGACGACGACGAGTCGGAGCGGCTGCTGCGCGGCTTCCTCTCCAAGGCGCTGTTCGACGCGGGTCTGTACTGCCGCGCCGACGACCGCGGCGACCCCGTCATCCAGCTCGCCCCGCCGCTGACCATCGGCCCCGCCGAGTTCACCGAGATCGAGCAGATCCTGCGCTCCGTGCTCACGGAGGCCTGGAACCGCCTCTGACCGCGCAGGAACTCAGGCGAGGATGCGGGTGTCGATGACCTCGCCGCCGCGGATCGACAGACCCGCACGCAGCGACGCGTCGGCCTCGAGCGCCGCCTCGGTGCCGCGATCGGCGAGCGCGAGCGTGTATCGCAGCGTCGCGTTGGTGAGCGCGAGGGTCGAGGTCAACGGCACCGCTCCGGGCATGTTGGCGACGGCGTAGTAGATGGCGTCGTGCACCCGATAGGTCGGATCGGTGTGCGTGGTCGCGTGGGTGCCCTCGAAGCAGCCGCCCTGGTCGACCGCGATGTCGACGAGCACCGAGCCCGGCCGCATGCGCTCGACCATGTCGAGCGTCACGAGCTTGGGCGCCGCGGCGCCGGGTACCAGCACCGAGCCGATGACGAGGTCGGCGTCGGCGACGAGGTCGGCAATCGTCGAACGGGTGGACACACGCGTGTCGACGCGGCCGTCGAAACGCTCGTCGAGGCGGCGCAGCTGCGGGATCGACAGGTCGACGATGGTGACGTGCGCTCCGAGTCCCACGGCCATCTGTGCGGCGTGGGTGCCGGCGACGCCACCACCGATCACCACGACACGCCCGCGCGGGGTGCCGGGCACGCCACCGAGCAGGACGCCACGTCCGCCGACCGGGCCGAGCAACTGCTGCGCACCCACCTGCACCGACAGTCGGCCGGCGATCTCGCTCATGGGGGCCAGCAGCGGCAGCGACCGATCGGGCAGCTGAACCGTCTCGTAGGCGATGGCGGTGGTACCGGCATCCAGGAGAGCCGTCGTCAGCGCCGGCGCGGCGGCCAGATGCAGGTAGGTGAACAGCGTCAGGTCCGAGCGCAGGAAGCCGTACTCGGGCGCGATCGGCTCCTTGACCTTGACGAGAAGGTCCGCGCCGCCCCAGACATCGGCGGCCTCGGCCACGATCTCGGCTCCGGCGGCGCGGTAGGCGTCATCGCCGAAACCCGACCCGACGCCGGCGCCGCTCTGGATGAGCACCCGGTGGCCGTGTGCAGAGAGCTCGTCGACCCCCGTCGGCGTCATGCCGACGCGGCGCTCGCTGTCTTTGATCTCTGTGGGAACGCCGATGATCATGGGCGGGATTCCTTCGACATGGTCCGCGGGAAAGGGGGTGGAGCGGTGCAGCGCGATCACGATGTCAGCCCGCTCGGCACTCGACAAGAGCATCCGAAAATTCGGTGAAACTGGCTCACTGTTCCGAAATATGCTCGGAAGATGTCCGTTCCTCCCGCCGATCCTTCACTGGATGCCGCCGATCTCCGACTCATCGACGAGTTACGCGACGATGCCCGCCAGCCGCTCAGTCGTCTTGCCGCGACCCTGGGCCTCGCCGCGTCGACCGTCCACGCGCGCATCTCGCGTCTCGTGTCACGCGGGGTGATCCGTCGCTTCACGATCGACGTCGACCCGGGAGCACTGGGGTACCGCACCGAGGCTCTGGTCTCGGTGCGGATCCGCCCGGGGGCACGCGCGCAGCTGACCCGCTTCGCCGAGGAGCTGCGCACCCACCCCGATGTCGCCCAGTACTTCTATGTCGCCGGTGCGGAGGACTTCGTGATCCACTTCCGCGGGCGCGACAGCGCCGACCTGCGCTCTTTCGTCACCGACCACCTCTCGACGCACTCCATCGTCGCGGCGACCAACACGAGCCTCATCTTCGAGCGCACCGACGGGCTGCGCGGGGTCTGAGCCCACACCCTTCGTCCGCGAACGGGCGATCCCCGGTCGAATCGTCCGAACATGGCGCCCACGCGTCATCGGAGGTGACGGCGACGCTACACAAACGAAACACGGCGACCCTAGTATTCGAGCACCCGAAACACCTCACCATCAGGAGGAATCACGAACGAGTCACTGGCCGCCACGTCGGCATCCTCTCGCTCCGCCACCCTTGCGCGCTCTCTGGGAGTCTGGTCCATCGTCGGTCTCGGCCTCGGCTACATGACCCCGACGGTCGTGTTCGACACCTTCGGCTATGTCGCCGTCGAGACCAACAACGTCGTCCCCGCCGCCTACGCGCTCGCCCTCGTCGTCATGGGCTTCACCGCGATCAGCTACGGCAAGATGGTCGGCGTCATCCCGAGCGCCGGCTCCGCGTACACGTACGTCCGCGAATCGATGCACCCGAGCCTCGGCTTCCTCGTCGGCTGGACGTCGCTCATCGACTACCTGCTGCTGCCGATGGTCAACGCGCTGATCCTGCGCAGCTACATGGAGGCGCTCCTCCCCGACATCCCGGGATGGGTGTGGGTGGTGGCCTTCACCGCGGGCGTCACCGGGATCATCTACCTGACGATGCGCGGCACCTCCAACGTCAACATGATCCTGCTGATCTTCTCGATCGTGGTCATGGCGGTGTTCGTCGTCATGGTCATCGTGCAATTGGTTCAGGGCGCCGGCGCCGGCACGGTCGCCTCGGTGCAGCCGTTCTTCCACCCCGAGGTCGAGTTCGGCGCGGTGCTGGCGGGTGCGACCATCGTCTGCTTCTCCTTCATCGGCTTCGACGCGGTGACGATGTACGCGGAGGAGGCGAAGAACCCGAAGACCATGCCGCGGGCGATCCTGCTGACCGTGCTGGTGGGCGGCGCGATCTTCCTCGTCGCGGCCTACTTCACGCAGCTGCGCTTCCCGGCGCACGAGGCGTTCCCGCCCGAGGCGATCGCCGACTCAACGCTGCCGGAGATCGGCTCGCAGGTCGGCGGCATCGTGCTGCAGTCGGTGCTGACGGCGGCCGGCTTCGCGGCGACCTTGGCGTCGTGGCTCGCCTCGCACGCCTCGGTCGCCCGCATGCTGCTGGTCATGGGCCGCAACGGCGTGCTGCCGAAGCGCTTCTTCGGCTACATCAGCCCCCGCACCCACACGCCCGCGTTCACGGTGGTGCTGGTCGGCATCGTGAGCCTGGCGGCGATCGCGTTCACGCTCGATCAGATCGTCGACTACATCAACTACGGCGCCCTCATCGCGTTCACCTTCGTGAACATCTCGGTGATCGCCTGGTTCGCGATTCGCCAGGGACGTCGACGGACGCCGCGCGACATCATCAACTACATCGTGATGCCCGCGATCGGCATGGCGCTGACCGGACTGCTGTGGGTGAACCTGGACGATCACGCGCTCATCGTCGGTCTCATCTGGACGGGACTCGGGCTCGTGTACCTCGTCTTCCTCACCCGAGGGTTCCGCCGGCCCGTGGTGTCGTTCGATGAGAACCAGCCGGTCACCGGTTTCAACAAGATCGTCGAACCCGGGCCGCGCTCGCAGATCTGAGCGCCGTCCCCGACGCACCGGGGGAGAGGGCGGGTGTCGCATCTATCCTGCACCCGCCCTCGGCGTAGCATCCGGCGCATGACCGCCGTCATCCGCACGGACGCCCTCACGAAGCACTACGGCCGCGTGCACGCCCTCGACGGGCTCGACCTCACGGTCGGGCTGGCGCGGCCGACGTCCGGCTCGGCAACCGTGCTCGGCGGCGACCCGTGGACCTGTGGCCGAACCTGTCCGGAGGCGAGGCGATCGACCAGCTCTGCCGCCTGCGCACGGGCTGCGGCGGGGCCGATGCCGCGGTGCGACGCCGGCTCTGCGCGGACTTCGATCTCGACACCCGCACGAAGGGCCGCGCGCACTCGAAGGGCAACCCCGACGCTACCGGCAACCTCCGACACGAGAGGAACCGCGACGCACCCGCGGCATCCGCCGTCGGCCCCATCGAGTACCGTCGAACGGTGACTTCTGCGACCGACCCGACCGACACCTACACCGTGGCTACTGACGGCGCCTGCAAGGGCAACCCGGGACCGACGGGATGGGCGTGGGTCGGCGAGGACGGCCACTGGGCGGCGGGCGCCATCCCCGTCGGCACGAACAACATCGGCGAGCTCATGGGCATGCTGAAAGCCATCGAAGATCACGCGGATATCCCTCACCTGGTCGTGCAGGCGGACTCGAAGTACGCGATCGACACATACTCCTCGTGGATGGATGGCCACCGCCGACGCGGCTGGAAAACCTCCACCGGAGCCCCCACCAAGAACCGCGACCTGCTCGAACAACTCATCGCCGCTCGCGACGCGCGCCGCGCGGCAGGACTTCCCGACGTCGTACTCGAGCACGTGCGCGGGCACCGCGGACACGTGCTGAACGAGTGGGCCGACGAACGCGCCGTCCGTGGCGCCGAGCACGCCGCGAAGGGCACCGCGAGTGCGTGGTCGTCGCTGGGCGGCCTGCATCCTCAACTCGACGTGTCGGCGGCGCCGACGAAGAAGCGCTAGTCCTGGGTCGTTCCCTCGAACAGGCCGATGTGGTTGCCGTCGGGGTCGACGATCACCGCCCACCAGCTCTTCGCCGTGATCGGCTGCTTACCCATGGCGACGGTTGCGCCCGCGGCCTCGGCCTTGGCGATGGTGTCGTCGATCGAATCGACCTCGACGTACGAACGCGGCTGGGTGAACCCCTCGCTGCGCGGGGCGAGTCCGCCGCCGCTGATGCCGTTGGGGGCCGACCACATCGGGTAGCCCTCGAAGCCCGGCGGCTCCGCGATCTGCCATCCGAACAGCTCGGAGTAGAACGCCGCGGCCTTCGCCAGGTCCGCGACCGGGATGTCGATGTGCGTGATGTCGCCGTGTGCCATGAGGGCCCCCTTCGTCGCGCACAGTCTTCGCCGGCGGCGGCACGGCCGCAAGAGGGTCATTCCTGACGCAGCAGCACTTCCAACGCGTCGAGCGCCGGTCGCTGCCCGGCGACCAGGCGGGGACCGGCTTCCGCGAGCGGCATCCAGGCCACGCGGTCGATCTCGGGAAAGCTCTGACGGCGTCCCGACCGCGGCGGCCACTCCATCTCGAACTCGCCGAACACGAGCGCGGCGCGGTCGGCGTCGGAGGCGAGGAATCCCGTGCCGTCGCCGCAGAACACCGTGACCTTCTTCGAGCCCGAAGAGTACGCGAAGGTGCCGAGCTCGACATACGGGACGTCCGGCGGATCGACGCCGAGCTCTTCGCGGAACTCGCGCGCGGCGGCATCCCTCGCCGACTCCGACCGCGGGTCGAACTCTCCCTTCGGGATCGACCAGGCCCCCTCGTCCTTGCGCGCCCAGAACGGACCGCCCATATGTGCGACGAGCGCCGACACCTTGCCGTCCGGATCGGTCCGGTACAGCAGGATGCCGGCGCTCGTCGTGACCATCGTCAGACGACGTTTCTCACCGTGAGAGCGCTCAGAGCGGACGCGAGGCCGGCGAGACCGTGTAGGTCTCCTCGGGGTCGGTGACCGCGGCGGGTGCGAGGGCCTCATCGATCGCCGACATCACCTCGGCATCGAGGACGACGCCGGACGCCTTGACGGAGTCCTCGAGCTGCTCGGGACGCGAGGCACCCACGAGAGCCGCCGAGACGTTCGGGTTCTGCAGCACCCATGCGATCGCCAGCTGCGGCATGGTGAGGCCCGCCTGCTCGGCGATCGGCTTGAGCTTCTGCACGGCGGCGAGCGTGTCGTCCTGCAGGAAGCGCTTGATGAAGTTCGCCCCGCTCTTCTCGTCGGTCGCCCGCGAGCCGTCGGGAACGGGCTGACCGGGCAGGTACTTGCCGCTGAGCACGCCCTGCGCCATCGGCGACCAGACGATCTGAGAGATGCCGAGCTCTTCGGAGGTCGGCACGACCTTGCCCTCGATGACGCGCCAGAGCGCCGAGTACTGCGGCTGGTTGCTGACGAGCTGGAAGTTCAGCTCCTTGGCGAGTGCGGCGCCTTCGCGCAGCTGCTCAGCCGTCCACTCGCTGACGCCGATGTAGAGGGCCTTGCCCTGGCGCACGATATCGGCGAACGCCTGCATCGTCTCCTCGAGCGGGGTCTCGTAGTCGAAGCGGTGCGCCTGGTACAGGTCGACGTAGTCGACGTTCAGTCGACGGAGAGAGCCGTGGATGCCGTCGAAGAGGTGCTTGCGCGACAGACCCTGATCGTTCGGCCCCTTCTTGCCGATGGGCCAGTAGACCTTCGTGAAGACCTCGTAGTCGGTGCGCTCGAGGCCTTTCAGCGCGTCGGCCAACACGACCTCCGCGGCGGTGTTGGCGTAGGCATCCGCGGTATCGAACGACGTGATGCCGAGGTCGAGCGCCTTGTGAACCGTCGCGATGGCGGCCTCGTTTCCCACCTGGGAGGCGTGGGTCACCCAATTGCCGTACGTGATCTCCGAGACCTTGAAGCCGCTGTTGCCGAGATAGCGATAATTGACCATTCCCCCAAACTAACGCCGTGGCGGATGCTGTGGGCCGGCGGCGGTCACACCTCGACGGGGACGGATGCCGCGACCGCGCGGTCTTCCTCGGTCGCGACGAGCTGGCCGCACGCGCCGTCGATCTCCTTGCCGCGGGTGTCGCGGAGGGTCGTCGGGATGCCGGCTTCGTTGAGGCGGCGGACGAACTCGCGCTGCACGTCCTTCTCGGAGGCCGTCCACACCGACCCGGGCGTCGGGTTCAGCGGAATCGGGTTCACGTGCACCCACCCGCGGCCGCGCTCGTTGAGCTTCGTCGCGAGCAGATCGGCGCGCCACGCGTGATCGTTCATGTCCTTGATCAGGGCGTACTCGATCGACACGCGGCGGCCGGTCTTCTCGAAGTAGCCGCGCGCGGCATCCAGCGCCTCGTCGACCTTCCAGCGCGAGTTGATCGGGATCATCTCGTCGCGCAGCTGGTCGTCGGGCGCGTGCAGCGACAGCGCGAAGGTCACCGGGATGTCCTCGGCGGCGAGTTTGTTGATCGCCGGCACGAGGCCCACGGTCGACACCGTCACACCGCGCGCGCTCATCCCGAGGCCGTGATCCTTGTCGACCATCGTGCGGACGGCCTGCATCACCCGGTTGTAGTTGGCGAGGGGCTCCCCCATCCCCATGAAGACGATGTTGGTGACGCGCTCGTCGGCGTGCTCGGCGGGGCCCAGCTCACCGGCGCGGATCGCCGCGTTCGCGCGGACGACCTGCTCGATGATCTCCGCCGCCGACATGTTGCGGGTGAGTCCCGCCTGGCCCGTCGCGCAGAACGGACAGTTCATGCCGCACCCCGCTTGCGACGACACGCACAGGGTGATGCGACCGGGGTAGCGCATGAGCACCGACTCGACGAGCGCCCCATCGTGCAGCTTCCAGAGGAACTTGATCGTGTCGCCGCGGTCGGTCTCCAGCCGTCGCACCTCGGTGAGCAGATGCGGCAGCAGGCCCGCGACGAGCTCCTCCCGACCGGATGCCGGGAGGTCGGTCATTGCGGCGGGATCCGACGTGTAGTGCTGGAAGTAGTGTTTCTCGACCTGCTTCGCCCGGAACCCCGGCAGCCCCAACTCCTTGACCTTCTCGACGCGCTGCTCGGGCGTGACGTCGGCGAGGTGTACGGGCGGCATCCCCTTCTTGGGGGCGGCGAACTGCAGGAGGGGCTTGCCCTCGGCGTCGAGCCGCTGGGTCCAGCCTTCCGCGCGCGGGCGCACCTGACGGGGACGGGTGGTGCGCACGGGGCTGGGATCGGTCATGACTCCAGGGTACCGACGCCACCTGGATGAGCGGCGGGCGGACGGGTCGCCGATTCCCGCACGGTGAGGCGGCCATCGACCCAGCCGACGGGAAGGGGGTCGGTGATGCCGCCCACGAACGCGCCGTGCTCGTCGAGGTTGTGGAAAGCGAACAGCAGCCACTGACCGTCGTCGCGCCGTCGGAGCAGCCGCCCGACGTAGAGGCTCGCGTCGGTGAGGGGGTAGGCCTCCTCGACGTCGAACGGCCCGAGCACGCTCGCCGCGGGAACCGCCCACGTACCGCCGCGTTCGGCGGCGCGGGCCGGCATCGCGTGCTCCGCCAGGCAGGAGAACAGCAGCACGGGCCGCCCGTCGACGACCTCGACCTGCATGACCTCGAGCTGCCCGAAGCCCCGCTCGCTGGGCGCCGACAGCGGCGGTCGCAGCTCCCACGTCTTCAGGTCGGGTGACCAGCCGTGGCCGATGACGCCCCGGCCGAAGGCCGGCCCCTCGGGGGCACGGGCGGTCACCAGCATGTGCCAGCCGTCGCCATCGGGGTCGGCGAACACCCAGGGGTCGCGGAACGCCTCGTCGTGCCAGTCGCCGTCGGCGAGCGTCTCGTACCAGGGGCCGGAGGCCGACAGCAGCGGCCCCGGCGCCTTCGTCCACACCAGGAGATCGGGCGAGGTCGCACAGCCGATCCGCTGCACGTTCTTGCCGTCGGGCGCCAGCGACGACCCCGTGTAGAAGAGGTACCAGAGCCCGTCGTCGCCGCGGACGGTCGAGCCGGTCCAGGTCGCAAGGTCGTCGAAGCTGCCCGCTTCGCCGCGGACGATCGCGTCGGCGACCGGCGTCCACGTCACGAGGTCGTCGGACACGGCGTGGCCGACCGAGGCCCGGTAGTGGCGCGCGTCCGGGTCGTGCAGGGCGCGCGAGGCATAGAGGAAGAAGAGGTGGTAGGTCTCACCGTCGTCGGCGAACCAGTAGTCCCAGACCCAGGAGGAGGAGAGGTCGAACATGTGCGCTTAGCCCTTCACTCCGCTGGCCGCGATGCTGCTGACGAACGCGCGCTGGAAGACGAGGAACACGATGAGGACGGGGAGGGTGATCAGCGAGGTGTACGCCATGACCTCTCCCCACGCCGTGTTCAGTTGGAAGAAGTACTGCATCCCGACCATCACGGGCCTCAGGCCCTCCTTCTGCACCACCATGAGCGGCCACAGGTACTGGTTCCATGCGGGAAGGAACGTGAGGATCGCGACGGTCGCGAACGCCGGCCCCGACAGCGGCACGATGATGCGCCGGTAGACGGTGAACCAGCTGGCGCCGTCGATGCGCGCCGCCTCATCGAGCGAGGCCGGAATCGTCGAGAAGTACTGCGCGAACAGGAAGATCGAGAACGCGTTGGCGATGAACGGCACGATCTGCACCTGGTAGGTGTTCAGCCAGCCGAAGTCGTACTTCAGCACGCCGCCTTCCATCACCAGAGTCGGCAGGTGGGACACCCAGTAGACCATCGGCACGGCGATCGTCTCGAACGGCACGATGAGGGTCGCGATGATCAGGGCCATCACGACGAGCCGCCCCTTCCACCTCAGCCGTGACAGGGCGAAGCCGGCCATCGAGTTGACGATGAGCCCCAGGCCCACGGTCAGCACGGTGACCAGCACCGAGTTGAACATGAACTGGGCGACGGGAACGCGGTCGAAGACGCCGAAGTAGTTGTCGAGGCTGATGTCGCCGACGGGGAGGAAGGCCGCCGGCGAGTTGACGTCGCGCAGGATCTGCGCGTCGGGCTTGAGGCTGGAGACGAACATGAAAACGAGCGGGAAGAGGAAGAGAACCCCGAAGCCGCTCATCACGACGTAGGTGAGGATCTTCCCGATGCGCCGACGACGCCGCTCGCTCGCGTCTTTGCGCACCGGGCGCAGCACGGATGCCGGGACGGGTGCCGGGGTGACAGTGGCGGTCATGACTCAGTCCTTGTCTCGCGTGAGCCGGCGCTGGATGAGCGCGATGATCAGTACCGCGACGAAGAAGATCAACGAGATCGCCGCGGCGTACCCGATCTCCTGCTGCTGGTAGCCCTTGCGCACGGCGTGGTAGACGATCGTGGAGGTCGAGCCGGTCGGCCCGCCCTGCGTCATGACGTCCACCTGCACGAACAGTCCGAGCGCGGCGATCGTGATCGTGACGAGGACGAAGACCATGGTGGGGCGCAGGCCCGGCCAGGTCACGCTCGTGAACTGGCGCCAGGGGCTCGCGCCGTCCATCTTCGCGGCCTCGTAGAGCTCCTCGGGGATCGTCTGCAGGCCCGAGAGCCAGATGATCATGTGGAAGCCGACCGCCTGCCAGATCGACAGCACGATGATCGCGGGCAGTGCGGTCGCCGGATTGTTCAACCAGTCCACGCTCTGCCACGCGCCGAAGGTGAGCGTGTCGATGAACGAGTTGATGAGCCCGTCCTTCTGGTACATGAACTTCCAGAGGATCGAGACGACGACGATCGAGGTCACGACCGGGATGAAGAAGATCACGCGGAACGCGGTGACCCCCCGCATCCGGCGGTTGACCAGCACCGCCAGCAGCAGGCCGAGGCCGGCCTGCACCGGCACCACGACGAGCGCGAACAGGAAGGTGTTCCAGGCCGACTGCAGGAACATCGGGTCGGCGCCGAATGCACGGGCGAAGTTGTCGAGGCCGACGAAGCGCGGCGGGTTCGGCGATATGAGGCGCGCGTTCGTGAACGAGAGGCCGAAGGCGAGCAGCACGGGGATGACGAGGAACAGGAGGAGGAGAATGCCGGCCGGGGCGATCATCGCCAGACCGGCCCACGTCTCGCGTCCGCGGATGGAGCGGAAGCGGCTCAGGGCGCGCCGCGGCTTCTCGGCCACGGCCGTGGCAGGGGTGACAGTCATGGTGACTCTTTCGAGGTCGGCGAGCGGAGCGGGTGGGACGTGTGAGCGCCCCACCCGCCCAGGCTCACTTCTTGAAGCCGTACCCGTCGTTGGACGAGATGTTGGCGTCGATCTCGCTGACCGCCTGGTCGAGCGAGGTCTTGACGTCGGCGCCGTTCATGATGTCTTTCGCCGCGGTCTCGAACGTGGTCGAGATGACGGCATAGGCCGGCGTCTCCGGGCGCAGAACGGCGAACTTCTGCGAGAGCTCGACGAACGGACGCAGGACGCCCTTGTCGTTGAAGTACTTCGACGCCTGCGCGGCGGAGTCGGTCGCGGGAATGACGATCTGCTGATCGGCGAACTGGGTGATGTACTTGTCCTGGAAGCTGAACTCGAGATACTTGCGCGCACCATCGGCGTCGTTGCATCCCTTGGAGATGGCCCACTGCCAGGATCCGCCGCCGATCTTCGGGCCGGCGCCGAGGTCCGGCGGAGGCAGGATCGCGAGGTCGTCCCCGACGGCGTCGACCGACGCGAGCGCGTTCCACACGCCCGTGTAGCTGAGGGCCACCTTGTTGTCGACGAATTCCTGGTTGCCAACCGTGCCGTCCGCGTTGGCGTAGCCGTCCTTGAACAGGTTCTGGAACCACGTACCCCAGGCCACCGCGTCGCTGCCGTTGAGCGCGCCGTCGGCGGTGAGCATGGTGGAGCGGTCGATGAGGTCGCCGCCGAAGCTCTGCAGGAACGGCGAGTACGCGTAGGGCCACCACTCGCCCTTGTCCTCAGCGCCGATGTCGATCGGGGTGTCGTAGCCGGCGGCCTTCAACGTCGCCAAGACCGAGCCGAACTCGTCCTTCGTCCACGGCTCGTCGACGGTCGGGATGCGGATGCCGTTCTTCTCCAGCACCGACTTCCGGGCGAAGATCGACAGCGCGGCATCCCAATAGCCGGCGGAGTAGATCTGTCCGTCCCACTTTCCGACGGCGGTCGGCAGCAGCGCATCGGTGATCTTCGTGTCGATGCCCAGCGGCTGCAGGTAGCCGGCCCACGCCCAGTTGGGCATGATCGGCCCGTCGAGGTCGAGCAGGCAGGGAAGGTCCCCGGATGCCGCGGCAGCGACGACGGCGTCGTTGTACGCGCCCTGGGGGAAGGATTCCTCGACCACTTCGTACGTGTCCTGCGACGCGTTGAAGTCCGAGATGATCTGCTGATAGACCGCCAACTCGGCAGGGTTTCCGGCCGAATGGGTCCACATCGTCAGCTTGGTACGACCGTCCGCGGTCGTGCTGTCGCCCGTGCCGGCCTGTCCACAGCCGGTCAGCGTCAGCACACCGACGAGCCCCGCCGCAGCGAGGAACGACACGGATGTGCGCTTCATTGTGATTTCCTTGTCTCGTGATCGACGCGTGCGCCGGTCACCGGTCGGGGGTCGCCGAAAGCGACCGCTCGGTGTGTTGTGAGGTCCGTCGCCGGTTCTGTTTGCCGACGTGCGCCGGCGGCGGACCCACGGAGTCTCGTCGGATGACGGGACACTCCATCTGGTGAACGGCATCCACGCCCCCCTCGCGGATGCCGAGTGCAACCTCCATCGCCCAGCGGCCCATCTCGTAATGGGGCAGGGCGATCGTGGTCAAGGGAGGGTCTTGTTCGGCGGCGATGAACTGCTGGTCGTCGTAGCCGATGATCGAGATGTCTCCCGGAATCTGCAGTGCGCGCGCGTGGATCGCGGTGTACGCGCCGGTCGCCATGCGGTCGTTGAAGCAGAACATCGCCGTGGGGCGGTGGTGCTCGGGCAGATCGAGAAGACGGTCGGCGGCCTCGCGACCGCCGCGGTGCGAGGTCTCCCCGTGCACGTGCAGCCGGTCGTCGATCGCGATGCCGGCCTCGGCGAGCACCGCGCGGTAGCCCTGAAGACGGAGGTCGGCGGCGAGAGGCCGGGTGGCGGCCTCGGCCGTGTCGATGTAGGCGATACGTGTGTGACCGGCGGCGACGAGTTCGCGCGTTGCCGCCGCCCCGCCCTCGCGGTCATCAGGGACGACACTGGGAAAACCGACGACGCCGTCCGCCGGGCGGCAATCGAGCAGCACGGTACCCGCGGGCAGGCTGACGTCGGCCGAGACGACCCGATGCCACATCGCGGCGTAGATGAGCGCGTCCACCTGCTGCGCGGTGAGCGCACGGATGGCGGCCTCCTCGACCTCCGTGTCCGAACCGGTGTCGACGAGGAAGACGAGGTGCTCGTTGGCCCGGGCGACGTCCTGAGCGCCGGCGAGCATGCGCCCCGCGAAGGGTGTCGTCGCAATCTGGTCGGAGATCAGGCCTACCGTCTTGGTGCGCTGCCGGCGAAGCCCGCGCGCGAGTGCGCTGGGCTCGTATCCGACCGCGGTGGCCGCCGCACGCACGCGGTCGCGGGTCTCCTGCGAGATACGCGACTCGACATCGTTGAGCACGAGCGAGACCGTCGTGACCGACACTCCGGCCGCCGCCGCCACATCGGAGATACGCACCCGAGCCATGTCATCACTTCCTCGTGATAAATCGATTTATCGCCTGGAGCGATTATTGACGACCGTCGGCCGTTCGTCAAGCACTTCTAGACTTCTCAGCATGAGCACCCCCGACGCCGCGGCATCCGCTCGGCGCACCCACCCGACGCACGCCGTCCCGGTGCACAAGGTGCCAACAACAACGTCGTGATCGCGATCGACGAGTCGGGGCGCGAGCGGGTCCTCATGGGACGCGGCCTCGCCTTCGGGCTGAAGCCCGACGACGCGATCGATCCCGCGAAGGTGGAGAAGACGTTCATCCTCGACTCCGGCGACGGCGGCGAGAACGAACTGCGGCTTCTCTCCGAGGTGCCCTACCCCGTGCTCGAGGCGGTCACCCGCGCCGTCGACGGCGCCGAACGCAGCCTCCGTCGCGCACTCGGCCGCGGTTTCACGATCGCCGTCCTCGACCACATCCAGTTCGTCCTCGAGCGACTCGACCAGGAGGCGGTCCTCGCGCACCTGGGCATGGACCCCGCCGACGCGATCGGGATCGGCGACAACTGGAACGACGCCGAGATGTTCGAGGTGTGCGGCACCGCGATCGCGATGGGCAATGCCGTGGACGGCGTGAAGGCGCTCGCCGACCAGGTGACCACGGCGATCGACGACGGCATCCTGCGAGCCTTCGCCGTCAACGGGCTGATCTGAGGTGCGGGACGCCCCGGCCGCATCGCCCTGTCCAGATTCCGTTCATGCGGCTCTGGAAGGATGGATGCCGTGACTTCGGCATCCCCTTCGCGCATCGTGTTCATCGATGTCGACGGGACGATCCTGGAGCACGGCTCCGTCATCGCCCCCTCGACCGTCACCGCGATCCGGACCGCGCGGGCGAACGGGCACCTGGTGTACCTGTGCACCGGGCGGTCCGCGGGCGATGTGCACCCCGACGTCCTCGCGATCGGCTTCGACGGGGCGATCACCAACGGCGGCGCGTTCGCCACGCGCGGTGACGAGGTGCTCGTCTCGCACCCGATGCCCCGGGCGGACGTCGAGCGCCTCACGGACTACTTCACCTCGCGTGGGATCGAGTACTTCCTGCAGACGGACGAGCACGTGTATGCCAGCGCCGGCATCTTCGCGATGATGGCCGAGTTCGCACGGCTGCGCGCCGAGCGGCGAGCGGAGGACCTCCGCCACCTGGGGCTCACCAACGCGGACGCGGACGCACAGGACGACCTCCTCGACGCCGTGATGGCCGACGCGACGAACCGCTATCTGCCGCTCGCGCAGGCCGACCTCGACGCCGTGGCGAAGGCGGTCTTCGTGAGCGAACGCTCCGATGGCGTCGACCGGGCGCAGCGCGATCTCGGCGACCGGTTCCACGTGATCCCGGGCAGCATGCCCCTGCCCGGCGGCTCGAACGGCGAGATCTCCCTCGCCGGCGTCACGAAGGGCGCGGCGATCCTCGAGGTGCTCGCGCACCTCGGCCGGTCGCCGGAAGAGGCCGTCGGCATCGGCGACAGCTGGAACGACGTGGAGATGTTCGAGGTGTGCGGCGACTCGGTGGCGATGGCCGGCGCCGACCCCGAACTGCAGGCCCGCGCCGACCGCGTCACGACGGGAGTGCTCGACGACGGCGTGTGGAACGCCTTCGTCGAACTCGACCTCGTCTAGAGGAAGATGTCGGGGAACAGCTCGCTGTCGGGCGTCCCGGGGGTCGCGGCGTACTTCGCGAAGTCGGTGACCCCGGCGTCCCGCAGCACCTGTTCGACGATGAGCGTCTGGCCGGTGTACTCCCGCGCGGGCTTCGTGAGCACCTCGTAGGCGGCGTCGGCGTAGACCTCGGGCGTGCGGCTGACCTTCATCATGCGGTCGCCGCCGAGGGCGAACTGCACGGCGGCGGTCGCGATCGTCGTCTCGGGCCACAGGGTGTTCGCCGCGATGCCGTCGTCGGCGAACTCGGCCGCCATGCCGAGCGTCGCCATCGTCATGCCGTACTTCGCGAGCGTGTAGCCGGTGTGGGCGCCGAGCCAGCGCGGCGTGATGTTCAGGGGCGGCGACAGCGACAGGATGTGCGGGTTCTCGGCATCCTTCAGGATCGGCACCGCGGCGCGGCTGAGCATGAACGTGCCGCGGACGTTGACGTCCTGCATGAGGTCGTACTTCTTCGCGGCGAGATCCAGCGACCCGGACAGGTCGATCACGGAGGCGTTGTTGACGACGATGTCGATGCCGCCGAACTCGCCCTGCGTCTTCAGCACCGCCTCGGTGATGTCGTCGTCGTTGCGCACGTCGCCGACGATCGGGAGCGCGCGACCGCCCGCCGCTTCGATGGCCTCGGCGGCGGAGTGGACGGTGCCCTCGAGCTTCGGATGCGGGGTGTCCGTCTTCGCCATGAGCGCGATGTTCGCGCCGTCGCGCGCCGCCCGCAGCGCGATCGCGAGGCCGATGCCGCGGCTGCCGCCCGACATCAAAATGGTCTTTCCGGTGAGGGTCACAGTCACTCCTTGGTGCTTCGACGGGATGCCGCGGCGAACGCTGCCACGCGCGCTTTCGACTCGGGGGTGTCGAACCGCGCGCCGATCGAGCGCGCCTCGTCGTCGAGGTTCTCGGCGAAGGCGCGGCGGGCGCCGGCGCGGATGAGGCGCTTGGCCTGACCGAACGCGGCGGTCGCGTTCTCGAGCCAGAAGGCGGCGACCTCGGCGGCACGCGCAGCCGGATCGGCGGCGACCTCGGTCACAAGCCCCCAGTCCAGCGCCGTCTGCGCGTCGATCGTCTCGTCCTGCAGCAGCAGGCGCAGTGCGCGGGTCTGGCCGATCGCGGCGGGCAGCAGGGTCGAGACCCCGAGGTCGGGGGTGAGGCCGATGTTCGCGTACTTGCTGACGAACTTCGCGCGCTCCGCCGCGACGACGTAATCGGCGGTGAGCATGAGCCCGAGCCCGCCTCCGGCGACGGCGCCTTGGACCGCGGCGATGACGGGCTTGTCGGACTCGATGAACGTGCGGATGCCGTCGTGGATGCGGTGGGCGGCGGCGGTGACGTCGGCGCCCGCGGCACCGGAGGTCGCCATCTCGACGACGTCGCCACCCGCGCAGAACGCCGGACCCGCGGCATCCAGCAGCACGGCGCCGACCGTGTCGTCGGCGGTGATCTCGTGCGCCAGGTCACGCCACCGCTTCCCCATCTCGAAGCCCATCGCGTTGAGCGAAGCGGGCCGGTTGAAGGTCAGGCGCGCGAGAGCGCCGTCACGGGTGTAGAGGATGGAGTCGGTCATGCAGGCATCTCCTTGCGCGGGTGTCGGTGACGCGTTTCGGCGGGGGTGCTCACTTCGGCGCCATCCGGATCGCGCCGTCCAGGCGGATGGTCTCGCCGTTCAGGTAGCCGTTGCGGACGATCTCGAGCACGAGGCTCGCGTACTCGTCGGGCCGGCCGAGTCGCGCCGGGTAGGGCACCTGCTGGCCGAGGCTCTGCTGCGCGGCCTCGGGGAGGCCCGCGAGCATGGGGGTCTCCATGATGCCGGGAGCGATCGTGCACACGCGGATGCCGTACCGCGCCAGTTCGCGCGCGATCGGCAAGGTCATGGCGTGCACGCCGCCCTTGCTCGCCGAGTACGCCGGTTGCCCGATCTGACCGTCGAAGGCGGCGACGGAGGCCGTGTTCACGATGACTCCGCGGTCTCCGTCGGGCGCCGGGTCGGTGCGCGCGATCGCGGCTGCCGCCTGCGCGATGACGTTGTAGGTGCCGACGAGGTTGACGCGCACGATCCGCTCGAAGTGCGCGAGATCGGTGGGGTCGCCCTCACGGTCCAGCACCTTGGCGGGTGGCGCGATGCCGGCGCAGTTCACGACGACGCGCAGTGGCCCGTGCTCGCCGGCGGCGGCGACAGCGGCGGCGACCTGTGCCGGGTCGGTGACGTCGGCGGGCACGAAGGTGCCGCCGATGTCCTGCGCCCGCTCGGCGCCCGGCGACGTGGGCAGGTCGATGATCACGACGTGCGCACCCGCGGCGGCGAGACGCGAGGCCGTGGCCAGCCCCAGTCCGCTGGCGCCGCCGGTGACGAGGGCGGATGCTCCTGCGATCTCCATGGATTCTCCTTCGAAGTCCGGATGCCGTCGCGCGGCGCTCGTGGCAGATCCGTGCAACTGCGTCCCAGCATACGCGAGACGCAGTATCACGTCAGGGCGTGGCGGGAGGCGGCTGCCGCAGGATCTGGGCCAGGCGATCGAGCAGCGCGACCGGCTGCGCGAGCAGCCCGCGCGCGTCCGGATGTGCAACGAGATGATCGACCAGGCGGGCCGACATCGCGGCATCCTTTCGCCGATATCCCGACAGGTAGTGGGTCGTGGCGGACCATTCGAGCTGCGCACCGTCGGCGGTGCGGACGTGCACCGGGAAGGTGGGGGTCTCGGTCACCTCGATGGCGGCGCCGCCGAACAGCCCCTCGATCACCGGCCCGACGGAATCGCCGAGTGCGGGATGCGGCCACCAGGTGGTCGGCACATCCAGGCGGATCTCGCGCACGTCGGCCCAGGGGACGAAGCCCGACGGCGCCTCCGCGAGGTGCGGCGTGAGTCCGGCGACGCTGAGCCGCACGTGATGGACGTCGATATCCCCGACCGCGAGGGCCGGCTGTCCTCCCTCGACGGCCGCGAGCGGACCGACCCGGCGGGTGACGGCGGCAGAGGGCATGCCCCATCTCATCACGGCGGTGGCGAGGATGCGAGGTTCGGGGTTGACTGGCGGGATGGAGCTGCGAGTGAAGCACGTCTACGACGAGGCGACGGATGCCGACGGGTTCCGCGTGCTGGTCGACCGGCTGTGGCCCCGCGGCCTGTCGAAGGAGCGCGCCGCGCTCGATCTGTGGGCGAAGGACGTCGCCCCGTCACCCCAGCTTCGGCGGGCGTTCCACCACGAGGGTCTCGCGTGGCCGGAGTTCGAGAGCCGCTATCGCGCCGAGCTCGCCGCCGGCGATGGGCTCGACCGGCTGCGCGGCGAGGTGGCGGGCCACCCCGTCGTGACGCTGCTGTACGCGTCGCACGACGCCGAGCACAACGGTGCCGTCGTGCTGCGGGACCTGCTGAGGGGCTCTGCTCGGTGAGCATCCCGGCGCCGGATCTCGCCGTGCCCGGTGCCGTGCGCGCGCTCGCGCGGGGAGCCGCGCTGCGCGCGGTATGGCGGAACGGCATGGGTGGAGTGACCTTTCGCAGCGATGACGGGCGGTACATCAAGTACGGGCCGCAGCAGGCGGAAACCTCCATGCGAGCGGAGGCGGAGCGGATGGAGTGGGCGCACGCGTTCACGCGGGTCCCCGAGGTCCTCGAGAGCGGGGAGGACGACGCCCACGAATGGCTCGTGACACGCGCAATCGACGGACGCTCCGCCGTCGACCCGCACTGGCTCGCCGACGACCCTGCGACCGCGGTGCGCGCCGTCGGCGAAGGGCTGCGAGCCCTCCACGAGGCACTTCCTGTCGCAGACTGTCCGTTCGACTGGAGCGTGCGGTCTCGCGTCTCTCATGCCGCTGCCCGCGGCATCCGCCTGCCCGTGGCCTTGCAGGAGGGGCCGCCAGTCGACCAGCTCGTCGTCTGCCACGGCGACGCGTGCTGCCCCAACACCCTGCTGGGTGACGACGGCGGATGGCTCGCGCACGTCGACCTCGGCGCCCTCGGCGTCGGCGACCGGTGGGCCGACATCGCGGTGGCCGCCATGAGCACCGAGTGGAACTACGGCCCGGGGTGGGAAGACGCGCTCATCGCCGCGTACGGCGTGGCGCCCGATCGCGATCGGCTCGCGTACTACCGCGACCTCTGGAACGCGACGTGAGCATCGAACCCGGCCTGTGACTAGCATGATCCTCCGACAGTGGAACCGGTTCCACGTCGAGTTATCCACAGAAATAGTCCTGGTGAGAGTGAGAATAGTCTCACCCACGAGGAGGGTGTTCCGCGGTAGATTGGGGGTATGAGCAGCCCCGTCGCCACCCTCGCCGAAGCGGTCACCGCGCTCGGTGACGCGTGGCCCGACGGCAGCCTGGCGGGGTGCGAACCGGGACGGCTGGCGTCGCTGACGGAGTTGGTCGGCACGGCCCGGCGACTCCTGGATGCTGCGGCCGCGCAGGTCGCCACCGAGGTCGCCCGGCAGTCCCGCCCGGAACTGGGTGCGGAGTCCCTCGCCAAACGGCACGGGCACCGCAACGCGACCGTCATGCTCGCCACCACCCTCGGCACCTCCACCGCCGAAGCCGCCAAACTCGTCGAGGTCGGTGACGCCACCGCACCCCAGGCGACACCGGCCGGGGCACCCGCGCCGGCACGGCACCCGCACATCGCGGCGGCCGTCGCTTCCGGGACCCTCGGGCGGGACGCGGCGTCGATGATCATCCGGATGCTGGACGCCCTCCCCCACCGGGTGACGCCTGCCGCGATCGATGACGCCGAACGCGCCCTCACCGGCCAGGCGATCGGCCTGGAACTGCACGCGCTGCAGAAGATCCTGCTGCACGCCGAAGCACACCTGGACCCCGAGGGCCTCGAACCCAAAGAAGAAGAACTGCGGGCGCTTACGGCGGTGACCGTCCGCAACGACCGGTCCGGGATGATTATCCTCAACGCGAAACTCGACCCCGCCCGCGGCGCCCCCGTCCTCACCCTGCTAGAAGCGATGGTCACCGCCGAACTCGGCCGCGAACGCGACGCCGCCACCCGCGGCAACGGACTCCCACCCCGCCCCATCCCCGTCATGCTCGCCGAAGCGCTCATCACCGTCTGCGAGCACTACACCGGATGCGACCGCACCGACCAGCCCCTCCCCGGCGCGACCGTCATCGTCCGCTGCACCCTCGACGACCTCCGCACCGGCACCGGCACCGCCACCATCGACGGCATCGACCAGCCCATCTGCATCGGCACCGCCCGCCGGATGGCCGCCTCCGGCGGCATCATCCCCTGGGTCATGGGCACCGACAGCGAGATCCTCGACTGGGGCCGCGAGAAACGCCTCTTCACCACCGCCCAAAAACGCGCCATCACCGAGCGCGACGGCGGATGCATCGGATGCGGAGCCCCACCCGGCAGATCCAAAGTCCACCACGTCACCTGGTGGACCCACGGCGGCACCACCGACCTCACCAACGGCGCCCTCCTCTGCGACTCCTGCCACCACCGCATCCACGACCAAGGCTGGGACATTCACATCGACGGCCCCGGCATCAACGCACACGTCTGGCTCCTCCCACCCCCCACCATCGATCCCACCCGCACACCACGACCCGCCGCCCAACGACGATTCACCTACCAACCCGCCGCATAAGGCCCGAGGGAAGAGTCGGGCTGATCTCGATACGCCCGCTCGTCCCTCGCGGGCACTCGATCACCGGCGGCCGGGCGACGCGGCGAACGCGGGCACTCGATCACCGGTGGGAAGCGACGCGACCAGCGCGGGCACTCGATCACCGGAGGGAAAGCGACGCGGCGAACGCGGGCAGCCGACCACGGCACCCCTCGCCGGACGCGGACCGGCGCGGCAGAATCGGGCCATGACGCATCCGCTCATGTTCGACGACGCCGACCCGGTGCTCGCGCGCGTACGGGCCATCGCGCTGGCGCTCCCGGAGGCGGCCGAGAAGATCACCCACGGCAGGCCGACCTTCTTCACCGTCAAGACCTTCGCGTTCTACGGCGGATCGCCCCGCGGCGAGGTCGGCGACCGACACGACCAGGCGGTCCTCTTCCACCCCGATCCCGCCGACGAGCCGGCGCTGCGCCAGGACCCGCGCATCTGGGAGCCCTCCTACCTGTGGCCGCACGGCTGGCTCGCGATCGACCTCGACGACGACACCGACTGGTACGAGATCGCCGAACTGCTGGATGCCTCGTACCGCGCGAGCGCACCCCGCCGGCTCGTGAAGCTCCTCGACGCCCGCTGACCCGGGCCCGCGCGCGGGCGGGCGGAGGCAGGCGTGGGCGGGAGATGTCGGGAACCGCGCCGCCGGAACCCGCGCCCGGGTCACCTCGGGCCGAAGATCGGGTTGAACGCTCCGACGGCGATCGAGACGGCGAGCGCGATCAGTGAGATGGCGAGCCCCACGAGCATGAGCAGCACATCGCCGGGGCCGAGTCGGGACTCCCGCGCCCACGTGCGGCGCACGGGAGCACCGAAGGCGCGCGCCTCCATCGCCGTCGCCAGCGCCGAGCCGCGCCGGATCGCGAGGACGAACAGCGCGAACGCCGTCCCCAGCGCGCGTCGCACCCGACCGCTGTCGGCCACACCGCGGGCGCGGCGCGCGAGCGACAGCGCACGCCAGTCATCGGCGAGAAGGCCCAGCATCCGCATGCCGGCGAGCGCGCCGAGGACGAAGCGCGCCGGGAGTCGCACGATCTGCGCGAGGCCGTCGGCGAGATCGGTCGGATCGACCGTGACGAACAGGACGACCGCCGGCAGACCGATCGCCAGCACACGCAGGAACGCCGCGAGCGCCAGCGCGAGCGACCCCTCGCTCACCCGCACGAACAGCCACTCGAACAGCACGTCGCCGCTCTGCTCGCCATACAGGGCGATCGTGAGCGCCGTCGCGGGGGCACCGATCCACAGCGGCAGCGTCCGCAGCCAGAACGTCCGCCAGGCGAGCCCCGCGGACAACACCAGCGGCAGCTCCAGCAGCAGCGCGACGCCCGCGGACACGGCATCGACCGTGACGACGAGCGGGAGGGCGATCAGCAGCGCGGCGGCGAACTTCGCCACCGGGTTCAGACGCGCGACGGCCCCGCGTCCGTCGGCGGGACTCACGCGGCACCCTCGGGGAACTCGCCCGCGCCGCCGAGCGCGAACCGACGCGCGCCAAGCGCCTCGAGCAGCTGCTCGTCGTGCGTGATCGCCGCGATCCCCAGCGGCGCGCTGCCGTCCGCGCCGTCGCGCAGCGCCGCGATGATCGCGACGAGTTCGGCCCAGGTGCGGGCATCCTGCCCGAACGTCGGCTCGTCGAGCACGAGCACCGGCGGCCGCGTCGCGAGGGCGGCCGCGACCGTGAGCCGTCGCTTCTCGCCGCCCGACAGCGTGTACGGGTTGGCGGCGGCCAGCGGCCCGAGCCGCAGCCGCTCCAGCAGCTCGTCGACCCGCGCGGCGATCTCCGACTCCGCGATGCCCAGTTCCCGCGGCCCCACCTCGAGCTCACCACGCACCGTGTGCGCGAGGAGCTGGTGCTCGGGTTCCTGGAACACCGTGCCGATCCGGGTGAGCAGCGATCGTGAGGTCCAGGTGAACGGATCGCGCGGGTCGGATGTCGCCGCGCGCCCGCTCCGACCACGGCCACCCCGCCCACCCCGACTACCCCCACCAGCCCGCACGCGACGCGCGCGACGCCCCTCACGGCGCACCTCGGCGCCCGCCGCGAGAGACTCGGCGGCGCGCACCGTGCCGCCGACGGACGGCAGCAGCCCGGCGAGCGTGAGGCCCAGTGTCGACTTGCCGGCGCCGTTCGGCCCGACGATGCCGACGATCTCCCCCGCCCGCAGTCCGAGATCGAGCGGGCCGGCCGCGGGCGTCCCGGCATCCCGCCCCACGACGAGCCGCTCGGCCCTCAGCAGCACCTCGCCCGCAGCCGCCGTCGGCGGAGGTGGGGCGGCGGGGCGGATGCCGGGGACCCACACGTCCGCCGCGGTCAGCTCGCCCGCCCGGTCGCGCAGCACGGCGGCGGGAGACCCGTCTGCGAGGATCCCGCCCCCGCCTGCGGGCGAGCCGAGCACGATCACCCGGTCCACCAGGGGCAGCCACACGTCGACCCGATGCTCGATCACGACGAGGGTCGACCCCGTCGCGGCGAGTACCCGGCCGACCGCCGCCTGCACCTCGATGACGCCGGCCGGGTCGAGGTTCGCCGTCGGCTCGTCGAGCAGCATGACCCCGGGCGCCATCGCGACGACACCGGCGAGCGCGAGACGCTGCTTCTGACCCCCCGACAGCGCCGCCGTCGGCCGGTCCAGCGGCACGTCGAGTCCGACGGCATCGAGCGCCGCGCGCACGCGCGGCCAGATCTGCGCGCGCGGCACGCCGAGGTTCTCGCAACCGAACGCGACGTCGTCGCCCACCCGCGCCAGAATCGTCTGGCTGTCGGGGTCCTGCAGGACCATGCCGGCACGGCCGCGCACGGACGCCGCGGGCATGCCGTCGACGAGCAGTTCGCCCTGCGCCTCGCCCTCGTCGGCACCGCCGAGCACGCCCGCGATCCCCTGCAGGAACGTCGACTTGCCCGCGCCCGAAGCGCCCAGCAGCAGCACCCGCTCCCCCGGTTCGATCCGGAGGTCGACGCCCTGCACCGCCCAGGCGTGCCGGGTCGCGTACCGCCAGCCCCAGCCGCGCGCGACGATGCCGGCGGGGCGGGCGGCGGCATCCGGCGTCGCGGGGCGCCCGTCGGACGCCACGCTAGACGCGCACGCCCGCTTCGCGCCCGGCGGCGAAGCGGCTGAGGGCACCGGTGCGGGCCAGCGCGCGGGCGATTAGCCACCCGCCGAGGCCCGCGATCACCGCGCCGGAGACGGTCGTCGCGGAGATGTACACCGTCGTGAACAGCGTGTCGGCGCCGGGGTACCAGAGGATACGGTCGTTGATGCCGCACGCGAGGCCGGCGCCGGCGCCGGCGAGCATCGCGACCGGCAGGCGCCACACCCCGTAGAGGAACACCAGGAACACGATCTCGGCGCCGAGGCCCTGCACGAGTCCCGACACGATCGTGAGCGGTCCGCCCCACTGGTTGCCGACGAGGGCGGAGATCACCGCGGCGACGGTCTCGGTGTAGATCGCGGCGCCGGGCTTGCGGATGATGAGCCCGCCGAGCACCCCCGCGATGAGCCACGGTCCGGCGAGCAGCCCCTGCAGGCCCGGCAGCAGCGGCTTCAGGATCGCCGACGGCCCCTCGTAGCCGACGTTCCAGAGCAGGAAGACGGCGGCGCAGGCGACCGCGATGACGCTCGCGACGACGATATCGACGACGCGCCAGCGGTAGCGGTCGGCGCGCGAGACGGCATCCGCCGACGCATCGTGAGAGCGGACGGGGGACGGGGACGCAGACGCGTGCATGTTCTCTCCTCCCTGCGCCGGCATGATCCGGATCAGGTTCGACGGTCGAAGCGTGGATCGCTTCCTCTCAGCCCGGCTCACCGGACTCCCGTGGTTGTGGCGTCGAGTATAGCCGTGGACCGGGTAGTTTGGGCGGGTGACCACGTCCGACGCGCCTCCGCAGTCGCGCCGCGCACTCCGCGAGCAGGGCCGCTCGACGGGACCCGTGCCGCAGCAGGATGCCGGCGCGCACCCGCCGGGCGATGCCGAACCAGCCCCGGAGACCTCCCCCGTCATTGTGAGCAACCGGGAGGGTCGGCGGGCGCTCGCGTGGCTCGACGACGACACCGTGACGGCGCTGCCCGCGCCGGGCGACCTCGCCGGCACCCAGCACCCGTACGCCGTCGTCGCGCCCGACCTTCTCGCGCGCCGCCCCCGCCGGTCGCCGCTGCGCGCCGGCGTCATCGTCCCGCTGCTGGCGGTGCTCGGCGCCGCTGGCGCGTACGCGGCGACGACGCTGCTCTGGCCGCTGCACGCCGTCGCCCCCGAGGTGCGCGAGATCGCCCTGCAGGACCTCGGCGCCCCGGCATCCGCCCTCACGTGGCCGACCGAAGGATCAGCGGCGGTGGGTGTCGCCGGGATCAGCACGACCGCGGCATCCGGCGCCGAGACGGCACCCATCGCGAGCATCTCGAAGCTGGTGACGGTGCTGATGATCCTCGACGAGCTGCCCCTCGCGGTCGGCGAGCAGGGGCCGTCGTACACGTTCACCGCTCGCGATCGCACGACGTACTACAGCTACCTCGACAACGACGAGTCGGCGCTGAACGTGCCCGTCGGCGGGTCCCTGACGGAATACCAGATGCTGCAGGGCATCCTCATCGGCTCGGCCGGCAACTACACCGACCGGCTGGCGAGCACGGTGTGGCCGAACGACCGCGTCTTCGCCGCCGCCGCCCGCGCGTGGCTCACGCGGCACAACCTGCCGGGCATCACGCTCGTCGAGCCGACGGGGATCGACCCCGCGAACGCCGCCGACCCCGCCTCGCTCATCACGCTCGCGCGTCTCGCGCTGGCGAACCCCGTCGTCGCCGAGATCGTCCGGACGCCGTCGGTGGAGCTGCCCGGCGCGGGCCTGGTCACGAACACCAACGACCTGCTCACCGATCCGGCCGTCGTCGGTCTGAAGACCGGAACGCTCGACGGCGCGTACAACCTGCTGGCCGCCAAAGAGGTCACGATCGCCGACACCCCGGTGCGCGTGTACGCGGCCGTGCTCGGCCAGCCGACCGACGAGGCGCGCGACGGCGAGACGGCACGGCTGCTGAACGACGTCGCCGCCGAGGCGGCCGCCCCGCAGGTCGTCCCCGCGGGGTCGCTCACGGGCGTCGTGACGACGAAGTGGGGCGCCACCGTGAACATCGTGACGGATGCCGATGCCTGGGTCATCCTGTGGAACGGCGCGAGCGGCACGGTGACCACCAGCATCGCGCTGGGCGACGCGCGCGCCGCGAACGACGCGGTCGGCGAGGTGCGCGTCAAGGGCCCGCTGAACGCGACGACCACCGGCCTGCACCTCACCGCCGACATCCCCGATCCCGACCCGTGGTGGCGCCTCACCCACCCGTTGGAGCTGTTCGGCCTGGTCGACTGACGCGGCGCCGGCGCTCAGAACGGCCAGCGCTCAGAACGGCCAGACCAGCGGGACGTAGAGCACCGCGACGGCGAGGTAGACGACCATGAGCGGCAGGCCCAGCTTCCAGTAGTCGCCGAACCGGTACCCGCCGGGCTGGAGCACCATGAGGTTCGCGGGCGTCGCCACCGGGGTGAGGAACGCGGCGGCGCCGGCGACGGTGAGCGCCATCATGAACGGCTGGATGCTGAGCTCGAGCGTCTGCGCGATGGCGACGGCGATCGGCGTCACGACGAGCACCGTCGCGACGTTGGAGATGAACTGGCCGAGCACCATCGTCAGCACGCACAGCACGAGCAGCGCCAGATGCGGGGATGCGGAGCCGATGATGCCGAGCACGAAGTCGGCGACGCTGTCGGCCGCCCCGGTGGCGATGAAGGCCGCCGACAGCGGGATCATGCCGGCGATGAGGATGACCGTGGTCCACGAGATCGACCGGTAGGTCTGCGGGATCGTCAGCACGCGGGTGAGCACGAGGGCTCCGGCGGCGAGCAGCCCGGCCACCGCCGCCGGCACGAGCCCGGTCGCGAGCAGCACGACCATGACGCCGAGGACGACCAGAGCGCGCTTCGCGCCGCGCCCGAGCGGGACGGCGCGCTGCAGCGCCTGCGGCGGCGTCACCGCGATGACGTCGGGCGACTGGGTGTAGCGGGTGAGCGCCGCCCAGGGGCCCTGCACGAGCACGGCGTCACCGGCCTGCAGCTGGAGGCTTCCGGCGACCCCGGTGCCGCGCGACGCGTTGGGCCCCTCGTCCTCACCGCGGCGCACCGCCAGGATGACGAGGCTCTCGTCGCGGGTCGTCATCCCGGCGTACACCGTCCGCCCGATCAGCCGCGACCGCGGCGCGACCAGCACTTCGGCGACGCCCTCGTCGGCGGTGAACAGCGCGCCGGTGTCGAGGTCGACGGCGTAGCTGGAGCGCAGCAGTTGCGCGTGCGCGCGGGGATCGGGGGCGAGGTCGCCGAGGTGCTCGGGGGTGCGGTCGGGTAGCAGTCGCCCACCGCCGAGCACGACGACCGCGACCGTCAGCAGCACGAGAGGGACACCGGCGAGAGCGAACTCGAAGAACCCGAACTCGCGGCCGCCCGCCGCCGCGGCCGCTTCGGAGACGACGATGTTCACGGGCGTGCCGGTCAGGGTCAGCAGCGACCCGGCGCTCGCGGCGAACGCCAGCGGGATCAGCATCTTCGAGGGCACGAGCCCCGCGCGCACCGCGACGACCACGACGACGGGCAGCAGCGCCGCGACGGCGCCGTTGATGGAGATGAACGCGGACAGCCCCGCCGCCAGCATCCCGACGATGAGGGTCAAGCGGCCCCGGCCGCGCCCGGCACGCGCGACCACCTGATGCCCCAGCCACGCGGTCACGCCGGTGGCATCCAGCGCCTCACTCACGACGAACAGCGACGCGATGAAGAGCACCGTCGGGTCGCCGAACCCGCTGAACGCCTCGCCGAGCGTCAGCACCCCGGTCGCCCAGAGCGCCAGCGCGACCCCGATCGAGACGATCGCGAGGGGCACCCTGCCGCTGACGAACGCGACGATCGCGAGCGCCAGGATCACGAAGGTCCAGGATGCCGGGTCCACAGCATCACCCTACGGCGCCCGGTTCGGGCGCGTGAGGTCGCCACTTCACACGCGAGGTCGCCAGCTCTCGCGCGAGGTCGCCACCCGGCGGCCTCGGGGACGAACCGGCGACCTCGGGGACGAACCGGCAACCTCGGGGAGCGGGCGCGTCAGACGAACCGGACGACCTGCTGCAGGCGGGTGCGGATGTCGAAGAGCTCGTTGCCGCCGATGTCGCGGGCGCCGGTGAGTCCGCGTCGCAGCACCGTGGACAGCGCCGAGCGGGCCACGATCGCGACGGCCAGTCCCCGGACGCGACCGATCTCGTCGATCGCGGTGACGACGTCATCGTCGGGCAGCACGACGATCGCCCCGCTGAACTTCACGCGCGCCGCCCGTGCGACCGCCCGCGCGGCGGCGACGACCTCGGCGACCGGCGCCCCGGTCACGCCGTCGCCGATGAGATCACCTCGGCGCACCCGCACCGGTCCGCCGAAGTCCTCGCTGCGCAGGGCATACAGCCCGCTCGGGCCGAGCACGATGTGGTCGAGCTTGAGGTCGGCGTCCCGCGGATCGGCGGCCACGTCGTGCCAGACGGTGTACCCCATGCCGAGGTCGCCGACGATGCGCGCCGTGGTCTCCTCGGCGAGCGCGTCGGCGAGGAGGCGCCGCAGCTCGCGCGGCGCCGTGCGCACGAGCGCCGGATCGTACGGATCGGCGAGCTCGGTCCCCCGCCCCGCCCATTCCCGCATGAGCGTGAGGTACCGCTCGCGGCGCCAGCCGCCCGGCTGCCCGAACGACCGCGCCCGCGGTCGGGTGTCGGCCGACCGGGTCCGCGGCCGCCAGCCCCCGTCCGCGCCACCCCCGCCGGCGCCCTCGGCTCCGCCCGCCGCGCCCGCGGGCGCATAGCCGGTCCCGCCGAAGCCGTGCCCGCGATCGTAGGCGGCGCGGGCCTCGGGCGTCGCGACGAGCTCCCACGCCCGCTGCACCTGCACGAACGCGGCGGCGTCGCCCCCGGTGTCGGGGTGGGTCTGGCGCAGCCGCAGGCGGTACGCCTTGCGGAGGTCGTCGTCCGCAGCATCCGGCGCCACACCGAGCACCTCGTAGGCCGACGCGGAGAGGGGACTGTCGAACACGGGCGACCTCAGCGCTTCTCGCCGCGCCGCGCGTACGCGGCGGCGCTCTGGCTCGACACGGCGAGCAGGATCAGGATGTCCAGGCTCAGCGACAGGAAGGTGCTCTGCAGCGTGATCTCCTGGCCCTGCGCCCACCACGCGACGAAGGACGACGCGATCGACAGCGTCGAGAAGACCATCACGACCACGCGCGCCCAGTTGCGCCCGGCGGGCGCGGTCAGTGGGCCGGCCACAGCGGTTCGCGCGGCACCCATTCCAGAGCCTCGGCGCCGAGGTCGGCGGCGACGTCGGCGAGCGCCGCGGGCTGCCAGCGCGGGTCACGGGTCTTGTCGACGAGCTGGGCGCGAATGCCCTCCACGAGATCGGGCTGCGTGTGCGCGAACCACAGCACGAGGCCGTACTCCTGTGCGAGCGCCGTCCGCAGATCCGGCAGCTTCCGGGCGCGGCGGACGGCGGCGAGGGTCACGGTGAGCGCGGTGGGCGCGAGCTGCTCGAGCAGGTCGGCGGTGTCGGATGCCGCCGGCTCGCCGTGCGCGCGCAGGCGCGCGATGATCTCGGTGACGGTGTCCGCAGCGAACGCATCATCGATCCACGGCCGCGCCGCCCGGAGCCGAGACGGCCCCGGCGTCTCATCCAGGAGGAGCACGAGTTCCGCGGGCGTCGCGGGGTCGGCGCGGTCGACGAGCGCGTGACGGAGGTCGTCGAGTCGCTCGCTCGGCACGAGCGCGTCGGCGAATCCGGCGTAGATCGCGTCGGCGGCATCCATCGTCTCGCCGGTGAGGGCGAGGTACTCGCCGATCCGGCCCGGGGCGTGCGCGAGCAGCCACGACCCGCCCACGTCGGGCGTGAAGCCGATGCGGGTCTCGGGCATGGCCAGCCGGGAGCGCTCGGTGACGACGCGGACGGCTGCGTGACCGGCCAGACCGACGCCGCCGCCCATCGTGACCCCGTCGGCGATCGCGACGATGGGCTTCGGATACTCGGCGATGCGCGCGTTCAGCGCGTACTCGGCGCGGAAGAACACGGCGACGTCGTCGGTGCGCCCCGAGACGATCTGCTCGCGGAGGCCGCGCACGTCCCCACCGGCGCACAGTCCGCGATCACCGGCGCCGTCCAGGAGGACGAGCTCCACGTCCGGGTCGCTCTCCCATCGGTCGAGCGCCGCCGAGAGCTGCTCGATCATGTCGAGGTCGAGCGCGTTGATGGCGCGGGGACGGTTGAGCGTCAGATGTCCGATGGCGCGCTCGGTGCGCGCCATCACGGTGGGTTCGACGGTGTCGGTCACGCTCGCAACGTTACCCGCGGGAACACCTCACCCGGGCGCGGCCTCCGGGCGCCGGCGGCGGCATGCGACAGGATGGAGGCAACGACCCCCACGATGAGAGGCCGCCGATGCCCGCCACACCCGAGGGACACGTCCTCGAGTTCACCGACGTCATCAAGCGATTCGGACCCGTCGCCGCCGTCGACGGCCTCACTGCCCGGGTCGAACCGGGCCGCGTCACCGGCTTCTTGGGGCCCAACGGCGCCGGCAAGACGACGTCGCTGCGGATCCTGCTGGGACTCGTGTCCGCGACCAGTGGGAGCGCGACGATCGGCGGCAAGCGCTACGCCGAGCTCGACCGGCCCCTGCAGACGGTCGGCGCCGCGCTCGAGGCGTCGAGCTTCCACCCCGGGCGCACCGCGGCGAACCACCTCAAGGTGTACGCGCAGGCGGCGGGCCTGCCGACCGCCCGCATCGACGAGGTGCTGGGCCTTGTCGGCCTCGCCGACGCCGCCGGGCGGAAGGTCGGCGGGTTCTCGCTCGGCATGCGCCAGCGGCTGGGCCTGGCATACACCCTGCTCGGCGACCCCGGCGTGCTCGTCCTCGACGAGCCCGCCAACGGTCTCGACCCGGAGGGCATCAAGTGGCTCCGCGGATTCCTCGGGCAGCTCGCCCGCGAGGGCCGCACGGTGCTCGTCTCCTCCCACATGCTCGCCGAGGTGCAGCAGACGGTCGACGCGCTGCTGATCATCTCCCGCGGCCGCCTCGTCTACGAAGGCGACATCGCCGGTCTCACGGTCGCCGACGACTACGCGACGATCGTCGACTCTCCCGACCGCGCAGCGCTGGCCCAGGCGCTGGATGCCGCGGGCATCGCCTACGAGCCGGTGCGCACCGGTTTCACGGTGCGCGGTGCCGAGCCGGCCGCGCTGGGGGCCGTCGCCGCCGCAGCGGGGGTCGCCTTGTCGAACCTGCAGCGTCGCGGTCCGGCGCTGGAGGAGGTCTTCCTCGACCTCGTCAACGGCACCCGCGTGCACACTCCGACACAGCAGCAACCCGCCCCGGCAGAGGAAGGCGACCAGCGATGAGCCTCGTGAACGCATCGCGCTCGGAACTGACCAAGCAGTTCACCACCGCGATCTGGTGGGTCCTCGGCCTCGTGCTGCTCGTGTACGTCGGCAGCACGGCCGGCGGCCTCGCGGCGACGTTCGGAGCCCTCGCCACGGGCGCCCTGGGCGGCGACGCGGTGAGCGGCCCCGCCCTCCCCACCGAGATGCTGCCCCCGGTGATCTACAGCCTCGCCACGGCTGTCGGCTACGTCTTCCCACTCCTGATCGGCACTCTGCTCGTGACGAACGAGTTCCGGCACAAGACCCTGACCCCGACCTTCCTCGCCACACCGCGGCGCGGGATCGCGCTCGGCGGAAAGGTGGTCGCCGGCATCCTCATGGGGCTGCTGTACGCCGTCGTCGCGCTCGTCGCGACGGTCGGCCTGGGCGGTGGGCTCCTCGCCGTGTTCGGCATCGACACGGCCCTCGGGTCCGCGGAGACGTGGGCGATGATCGGCCGGATGGTGATCGCGTTCGTGCTGTGGGCGCTCGTCGGCATCGCCGTCGGCACCCTGGTGCGCAATCAGGTCGCGGCCGTCGTCGGCGTGCTCGCCTTCACGCAGTTCATCGAGCCCATCCTGCGCACCGTCGGCGGGTTCGTGGAGGGGGTCTCCGGCATCACGGAGTACCTGCCGGGCGCCGCATCCGACGCCCTCGTCGGCGCGAGCATCTACTCGAGCCTCGGTGGCGAGACCGCGGCGGTCGGCCTGCACTGGTGGGCGGGCGGACTCGTTCTGCTCGGGTACGCCGTGGTGCTGCTGGTGATCGGCTACGCCGTCAGCTGGCGCCGCGACGTCAGCTGACGTTCAGCGCGCCGACGCGGCGATCTCGGTGACCTCCAGCGGCGCATCGTCCGCCTCGAGCCGCAGCGCCTGCACGAGATCCCGCCCGTGGCGCGTCGTGAGCACGACGCGCGAGAACTCGGCATCCCCGTCCAGGTCGATCACGACGGCGGGGTGACGGCGCCGGACGATGACGAAATCCGCGCCGCCGGCCGAGCGCCACGTCCCCATGGCGATGGTGCCGCGGATGAGGGTTCCCGGATTCGGCACCCCGCGCAGCCACGTCCAGGCATCGTCGGTGAGCTGCACTTTGACGATGTGCTCCCGCGCGATCCGCACGCTCGTCGTGCGGCGCGAGAGCGTCCGCTCGATGGGTGAGAGCACGACCTCGAGCTGCGTCGAGTCGAGCAGCAGCGTCACCATGCGATCAGTCTGCCAGCGTCACGATGCGCGAATGCTCACAGAGCCGCAACGATCCGCTCAGACCGCGAACTCGTCGGCGGCGTGCGGCAGCGGAAAACGCGACACCGCAGCGATGAGACCCCCGATCGTCTGCTCCCGCGCGACGGCGCTGACCCCGAGACCCACCTTGCGGGCATCCTTCGCGGTGCGCGGACCGATCGCCGCGACGACCGTCGCCTCGGGAATCTCGGGGAACTGCAGGTGCACCTGCTCGGCGACCGATCCGCTCGTGACGAGGATCGCGTTGATCCGGCCGCTGGCGACATCGTGCGCGATGCGCTCGGTGACGGGGACCCCCACCGTGCGGTAGGCCACGACGCTGCGGACGTCGTGGCCGGCTCCGGTGAGCCGCCGCGTCAGCACCGGCTTGGCGATCTCGCTGCGCAGGGTCAGGATGCGGCGGGGCTGCGGCTCGAGCTCGATCATCTGCGCGGCCATACCGGCGGCGGAGTTGTCCTCCTCCGGCACGAGGTCGACGCGGTAGCCGACGGCGGTGAGCGCGGCAGCGGTGGTCTCGCCGACGGCCGCGACGCGGGTGGAGGCCGGGATGACGGCGCGATAGGCGTAGAGCACGTCCACGGTGGTGGCGCTCGTCAGCGTCACCCAGTCGAAGGCACCCGCGGCGAGATCGGCCAGGGCCGCCTCAAGGGTGGCCTGATCGGTCGAGGGGGCGAAGTTGATGAGCGGGGCGATCACCGGCACGGCGCCCTGGGCGCGCAGGGTCGCCGCCACGGAATCGCCCCAGGGGCCGCCGCGCGGAACGAGCACACGCCAGCCCTTGAGGGGCTTGGCCGCCTCGGCATGCAGGTCTCGGTTCATGGTCGACTCTCGGTGCTCAGTCGGGACACACGGGATCGCGCGTCCGGCGCCACCCGCTCCGGAATCGGGATTCCGTGCTGTTCGGCAAGGCGGTGCCGGCAGCGTGCGCGTCATTGCCACTGCCTGGATCCGAGCATACCCCCGGCTCCGCGGACGGGGGACACCGGCGGATGCCGCGGCATCCGTCGCCCGTGCGGTGCGGGTGTGGGCCGGTCAGCGGGTGTAGAGCCGGACGATGCCCCACACCGCCACGCCGACCAGGGCTGCGGCGACGACAACGGCGGCCGTCGCGCCCGTGGGGTTGCGGCGGGCGAAGGAGCGGGCCGTCGCGACCGTGCGGTCGGTCGCCTTCGCGACCCGCTTCGGGACGTTCGCCTTCTCTTCGATGGCGGCCAGCGCCGCCTTCAGCTCGGCGCGGGCACGCTCCACGGGGTCGGTGATGCCGAGCGCGACCGCGGTGCGGGGGACGGGCAGGTCAGAACTCATCGGCCACTTCCTTCACGATGCGGGCGTCGACCTTGATGGCCTTCGCAGGGTTCTCGGAGCGGCTGAGCCGCTTGAACCGCAGCAGCCCCAGCACGGCGAAGATCGCCACGAGCACGATGCCGAGCACGAAGACGATGAGGCTCGCGAGCCACGCCGGCATCCATGAGCTGAGCCCGATGATCGTGAACGCGCCGAGCGCGGGAATCGACCAGAACAGGAAGAACAGGGCGACGAGGAACCAGGCGCCGCCCATCCCGGCATCCTTACCCGTCTTCTTGGCCCACTTCTTCGCCGAGTCGATCTCGGCCACGACGAGATTGCGGACGAGCTCGGGCACCTCGCCGACAAGGGTCAGCAGGCTGTCGTCCGAGCGGTCACGGAAGCCGCGGGGAGTGCTCATCTCAGTCGTCCGTGGCCTTCTTGGCCTCGGCGACGGCCTTGTCCGCCGCCTTCTTGACCTCGGCGACGCTCTTCTCCGCCCCGCGGGCGACGTCGTCGGCGGAGGCCTTGCCGGCCTTGATCGCGGAGTCGAGCTTCTGACCGGGCGTGCTGCCCTTGCCCGCCGCCTTCGTCACCTTGACCGCGCCGTCCCACAGGGCGCTCGGCAGGGCGAGGGCCGCGGACGTGCCGAGCTCCTTCGCCTTGTCGACCTGCTTCTGCACCGGCGGCGTGTTCCACATTTTCAGGAAGCTCGACTTGATCTGCTCGTAGCGCTCACGCCCGGCACGAGAACCGAGGACGTACCCTGCGGCCAGGCCCACGACGATTCCGATCTTGCCTCTCATGGCGTCTCCTCACGTTCGACCCGTGGTGCTTCGTGAGACCAGGGTAGCCCCATATGCCGATCCCGGCATCCGCCAGGTCGGGGGCTGGCCAGAGCCGACGGGCTGTGCTATCCCCGAGGACGCCGGTCTGCTACTCGCGGCCGAACAGAATGCGCGCGCGCACCTTCTCGACCTCGTCGAGGGTGTCGGCGACGATGGGGGCGATTCCGCCGCCGGCGAGCCACGCGCCGACGGCCACGAGGCCCTCGCGTCCGGCGATCGCGGCGCGTGCCGCCGCCGTCCGCTCGGCGTGGCCGATGACGGATGCCGGGGGCGCGAGCACCACCCGCCGATGCGCCGCCGCCCGCGGCTCCCCCACCTCGGTACCGAGCAGCGCGGACGCGGCGCGCCGCGCCTGCGCCACGAGCTCGGGTCGCGCGGGGCTGGGGCTGGGGCTGGTGGTGTTCGCGAGTGCGCCCGTTGTCGCCGAGTGCGCCCGTTGTGCACCGTCCGCAGCGGGCGCACTCGGCGGGAAGGGGCCCGGTCGCGATGGGTCGGTGGGGGCCTCGAGCTGGACGCGCAGGATGCGGCGGGGTCCCGCCGCGGCGGCGAGGTGCGGCCACGACGCGGTGGCGTCGTCGACGGCGGCGGCGCGGATCCCGGATGCCGCGGACGCGATCGCCGGGGTGGCGTACACGGTCGCGGGGGCGACGGACGCGGTGGCGGGGGATGCGTTGGATGGAGCGGAGGACGTCGGGGCGACGGCGGTGGCGGTGGCAGTCGCGACGGGAGCGTCGACGATCAGGGTGACGACGTCGCGCTGTGGCGATGCGGGCGCCGCGACGGAGATGCCGGCGGAAGCGAGGAGGGATGCTGCGGCGTCGCCGTCGGTCGCGATGATCACGACGTCGGCGATGACCTGCCCGCTCGGTGTCGCGTCGGGATCCGGGGCGCCGGTGGCATCGGGATCTGACGCCTGGGCGACGGAATCGGCGTCCGGGGCGCTGGCCGCGGCATCCGGGGCCGCGTTCTCGATGCGAACGGTCCACCCCACGTCGTCCCGGTGGAGCCCGGCGACGCGCGCACCCGTGCGGATCTCGACCTCGAGATCCGCCAGGCGCCCGGCGAGCGCATCGACGAGACGTCCCATCCCGCCGCGCAACGTGGCGCGGGAAGGCGCCGGACCGTCGGGGAGGAGCTGGGAGATCGCGCCGGCGAGCGACCCCGCGCGGGTGAGGGCGGTGCTGAGCCCGGGGACGGCGAGGTCGGCGTCCACGTCGTCGACGTCGACACCGAACCGGCCGAACGCGAGCGGCGCGACGAGACGGTCGCGCACGCGCACTCCCATCCGCGTCCGCACGAGGGCGCCGAGGCTCTGCTCCCGGCCGATCGTCAGCGGGGGGCGGAGGCGGTCGAGGTAGGCCCGCCACGCGCCGCGCCATCCGATAATCCGTCGCGCGTCGTCGCTCCACGGGTTCGCCGGGATGCCGGCGAGTCCCACCGGGAGGCGCGCGACCCGCAGCGCATCCGGTGAGCCGACGGCGACCGCGATCGCGTCGCCGGCGGCCGGCTCGACGGCGTCGCGCAGCCCCAGTTCGTCGATCAGCGTGTCGAGGGCGGGCGCGCCCAGCGCGAATCCGTCGGCGACGAGATCGACGGCGAGTCCGTCGATCTCCTCGGTGCGGATGCTGCCGCCCAGCCGATCGGACGCTTCGATCACCGTGACGCGGATGCCGACCTTCGCGCACTCCAGCGCCGCCACGAGCCCCGCGACACCGCCGCCGGCGACGACGACGTGTGCCTCGTGGGCACGGGAGATGAGATCTGAGGCGCGGTCGGACACCCCTTCATCCTCCCCCACCGCCGGGCCACGGCGCCGCCGGGCGGCGTTCTGAAAGCAGGGCGAATCGCACCTTTCGGCCGGCTGGCGCCGCATGATCACCGGTTCCCCCTGCTTTCGCGACGCCGCTGCAGCGAGAGCGCGTGGGAGCATGGATGCCATGGCCCTGCACATCACCGGCGATGACGCCGCCGACGAGCTGCTCACGAACGACCCGCTGGCGCTCCTGATCGGGATGCTGCTGGACCAGCAGGTTGACTAACCATGTAGTGGTTCCGGTTGTCATGACGGCCAGCCAGGCGAGACGCATTAGCAAATATCGCCAGCGCGCCATGAGATTCAGTGAAGGCGCGGCAAGTTGAAGCGGTCCACTTGACTTCCTCACGGCCGAACAAGGACCTGTCCTCCAGAGTGACCGGCCCCTGAACCTTCACGAAGTCGCAAAAAGTGGAGGGCCCGCCATGCGTACTCGTAAAGAGCATAGGCAACCGCGGACCCTCTGACCGCGTGCCATCTAGGATGACAGAGGCGGGATAGAGGGAGAATAACACGGATGACTGCAAAAAAGGTCGATTGGGTGTCCCCTGCGAGGTTCGCCCCCTTCTTAGCAGCCTGCGACGGCGACAACGAGCTTGCTTGGGACCTGTATGAGTGGAACGCTCAGCGTCGCTTCGGCCCTCTTCGAGTGCTTCCATCACACCGAGGTACTGCTCCGAAACTCGATGATGAAGCGTCTCGCCACCATCCATCCGCTCGACTATCCGTGGCAGCAGCCGCTCGACAGCGTCGTGAAAGCCTCAGAGCGGCGAATGGACGAGACCACGAAAGTGGCGACGCCTGATGCGATCATTTCTGAGTTGACTTTGGGTTTCTGGACGAACCTTCTCGAGCAGCGTCCCGCCAACGAAGAGCTCTGGCGCAGGCATCTACGACATGTGTTTCCTGGCTCACCGGGAACCAGGGAAGCCGTACATAAGGCTGTCACCGACATGCGCAACTTACGGAATCGATGTGCGCATCAGGACTCTCTCCTCGACTTTGACCCGGGCATCGAGCTAAAGAAGCTCCTGTCCCTCGTCGAGTGGATTGATCCGGAGGCGAGGTCTTGGCTCGAAGGCATCGAAAGCGTGTCCACGACCGCAAGCGAACGCCCCGTAGCGCCCGCTCGAGACGTCGTTGTTGTCGCCGCAACCGTGGAGAAGAAGACGATCGAGATGTACGAACGCGTCTCCGCATACGTCTGCGCCAACGACCGATCGATCGCCCAGGTTACTCACATAGGCTTTTACGTGAGCAAACAGATCGAACCGTACTTCCCCCAAATCGAGGAACGAATCGTTCCAGCCCGCTGGAGCTCAGATGAAGTGAAACGCCTCTCGGGTTCCGAGATTGCCGCCGACAAGCGCCTCGCGAAAGTCATGGGGTACGGGCTCAAAAACGGATGGGCATCAGGCGCGCAAGTCCAGGTCTTCCTCCTGTCGGAGAAGAAGTCCCCGCTAACGACACGTCGAAGCAAACCGATCGTCCACGAGAAGTCAGGTCGCGGCTCCGCCTTCGTGAAGAACCCGCGCTACTTCGCTCTTTCAGCCCTGGTTGCAGCCGACAATACGGCTCACCTGGGCTGACCCCGATCCAGACGCCGGTCGAACGGCCACCCTCGCTGCCTCGCCCTGCCACACTGGTCGCATGGCCCTTCACATCATCGGAGACACCGCCGCCGACGAGCTGCTCACGAACGACCCGCTGGCGCTCCTGATCGGGATGCTGCTCGACCAGCAGATCGCGATGGAGACCGCCTTCGCCGGACCGCTGAAGATCCAGCAGCGCACCGGCTCGTTGGATGCCGCGGCGTTGGCGTCCTTCGACCCCGACGCCCTGACCGCGGTGTTCAAGGAGACCCCGGCCGTGCATCGCTTCCCCGGGTCGATGGCCGCACGCGTGCAGTCGTTGTGCCGGGCGCTCGTCGATGACTGGGGCGGAGATGCCGCGGCGCTGTGGACCCGCCCCGCAGCCGACGGCACCGCGCCCGACGGGCCGACCGTGCTGAAGCGTCTGAAGGCGCTGCCGGGGTTCGGCGAGCAGAAGGCGAAGATCTTCCTGGCGCTCCTGGGCAAGCAGTATGGCTTCAGCGGCGCGGGCTGGCGCGAGGCCTCCGCCCCCTACGGCGAGGACGGGTCGTTCCGCTCGGTCGCCGACATCGTCTCGCCCGAGTCACTCACCAAGGTGCGCGAGCACAAGCGCGCGATGAAGGCCGCCGCGAAGGGTTGAGCCCCGGCAGTCCACCGCGCCGGCGCCCCGCGCTGTGGAGAAGTCGCTCTACCCGGCACGATTCCCCGATAGATTCGCAGCGTGCGGACTCAGCTGCGATGGATCGTTCCTCTCCTGCTCGCACCGGTCGTCTACCTCGCGTGTGCGTGGGGCATCCAGGCGCTGGCGGGCAGTGCGCCCGCGCGTGTGGACGCAGCCGTCGGCAGCCTCGGCCTCGCTGTGCTCGGTTTCGTCGGTCCGATCGTCCTGCTCATCATCGCTGTCGTGCAGGGCGTCGGCGTGTATCGACAGGCGCGGCGGAGGCGAGGGCATTTCAGCAAGGCCGAACTTGCGCAGGCGGGCGAGAAGGCCGCCCAGTCGCACGCGTGGGAGAACGCACGGGCCCTCCGCCGCACGTTGCTGCGCAGCGAGGTGCCGCAGTCGCTGGAGCAGTGGAACGTGCCCGCCCGGCCGCGGGAGTTGTTCTTCGCTGCCGTCCCCATGACCTACGCGCGGTACTACGGTCAGGACGTCCACTACTCGACCGGCGGAGGCTTTGCCTACGGGCCGCCCGCCTTCGTCATCGGCGCCCTGGCGGTGACCGGTATCGCGAACAGTGTCGCACGCTCGAACGCCCGCGCGGCCGCGGCCGAACAGTGGCGCGAGTGGCAGACCGGGCTCGTGCTCGTCAGCAACCAGCGCCTGGTGGTCAACGCCGGCGGCCAATGGCTCACCTTCGATTTCGGGGCCATGACCGCCATCTACCCGGAAGTGTCTGCGCAGACGCTGGTCTGCCAGTTCGAAAGCGCCGCCCCGCTCCTGCTGCAGGGCCCCCATGCCCCACTGGCAGCCATCATGACGACGTTCGCGACCTATGGGCGCGACGGTCTGGCGCGGCATCCCAGTCTTCTCGCCCTCGACTAGGAGGCGGCCCGAAGCCGGGCGGACGACTGGGACTCAGGCGCCGCGCAGCCGCTCGGCCAGGTACGCGACGAGGCCGTCCAGGCCGATGCGCTCCTGCGCCATCGTGTCGCGGTCGCGGACGGTCACAGCGTCGTCCTCGAGCGAATCGAAGTCGACGGTGACGCAGAAGGGCGTGCCGATCTCGTCCTGGCGGCGGTACCGGCGGCCGATCGCGCCGGCGTCGTCGAAGTCGACGTTCCAGCCCTGCGCGCGCAGGTCGTCGGCGACGCGGCGGGCCAGCGGCGACAGGTTCTCGTTGCGCGACAGCGGCAGCACGGCGACCTTCACCGGCGCGAGGCGCGGGTCCAGGCGCAGCACCGTGCGGGTGTCGGTGCCGCCCTTCGCGTTCGGCACCTCCTCCTCGCGGTAGCTGTCGACGAGGAACGCCATCATCGACCGGGTGAGGCCGAACGACGGCTCGATGACATACGGAACGTATGTCGTGCCCGACGCCTGGTCGAAGTACTGCAGCTTCTGACCGGACGCCTCGATGTGGCTGGACAGGTCGAAGTCGGTGCGGTTGGCGACGCCCATGAGCTCGCCCCACTCCTTGCCCGGGAAGCCGAAGCGGTACTCGAAGTCGATCGTGCCGGCGGAGTAGTGCGCCCGCTCGTCCTCGGGCACGTCGAACTGGCGCATGTTCTCGGGATCGATGCCGAGGTCGATGAACCAGTCCCAGCACGCCTGCACCCAGTGCTCGAACCACTGCTGCGCCTCGGCGGGGGGCGTGAAGAACTCGATCTCCATCTGCTCGAACTCGCGCGTGCGGAAGATGAAGTTGCCGGGCGTGATCTCGTTGCGGAACGCCTTGCCCACCTGGCCGATGCCGAACGGCGGCTTCTTGCGCGACGCGGTGAGCACGTTCGAGAAGTTCACGAAGATGCCCTGCGCCGTCTCGGGGCGCAGGAAGTGCAGGCCCGACTCGTCGTCGACGACGCCGAGGTAGGTCTTCACAAGACCCGAGAACGCCTTCGGCTCGGTGTACTGCCCCTTCGTGCCGCAGTTCGGGCAGGGGATGTCGGCGAGCCCGTTCTCGGCGGCGCGGCCCTTGCGCGCCTCGAAATCGTCGATCAGGTTGTCGGCGCGGAAGCGCTTGTGGCAGCTGAGGCACTCGACGAGCGGGTCAGTGAAGGTCGCGACGTGGCCCGACGCCTCCCACACCCGCTTGGGGAGGATGACCGACGAGTCCAGGCCCACCATGTCACCGCGGCCGCGCACGAAGGTCTGCCACCACTGCCGGCGGATGTTCTCCTTCAGCTCGGTGCCGAGGGGGCCGTAGTCCCACGCGGAGCGCGACCCGCCGTAGATCTCACCGGCCTGGAACACGAACCCGCGGTGACGGGCGAGGGCGATGACTTTGTCGAGACGGGACTGCTCGGCCACAGGTGGCTCCAAATGGTCGGATTCGCGAGAGCGAGAGAAGAGCGATGAGGAACGGATGCCGCGGCCACAGGGCGCGCGCCCGGCATCCGCCAAGTCTAGCCGTCGCGCCGGCAACGGCCGGCGGCACACCCCCTGCCGGACGGGCGATCGCGCTGGCAGGGTGGCCACATGGATGAGCGCGAGACGAGATGGCCGGCGCTGCGGATCGCGGCATGGCAGGACACCCGCGACACACTGCAGCTGTGGACGCAGATGGTCGGCAAGCTCCGGATGGCGCTCGCTCCGCATCAGAACCACTGGTGGCACGTGCCGCTCTACGTGGATGCGCGAGGGCTGACGACGGGGCTCATGCCCGCCGGGAGCCTCGGCCTGGAGGTGCGGTTCGACGTCATCGCGCACGAGCTCGTCTTCGAGCGCACCGACGGGACGGTGCGCGCGATGGCGCTGCGTCCCCGGTCCGTCGCGGACTTCTCCCGGGAGTTCGTCACCGTGCTCACCGCGCTCGACGTGCCCGCCCGCATCCACCCGGGTGCCGGTCGAGCTGCCCGAGGTCATCCCGTTCGACGAGGACGAGACCCACGCGTCGTACGACGCCGACGCGGCGGCACGCTTCTGGCGCTCGCTCACCACGATCGCGCCGATCATGGCCCGGTTCCGCGGCGAGTGGGAGGGCAAGGCCAGCCCGTGCACTTCTTCTGGGGCGCGTTCGACCTCGCGACCTCGCGCTTCAGCGGGCGGCCCGCGCCGCAGCATCCCGGCGGCGGGCCGGTGGCCTAGCGTGGACGGGTGAGCGATGCCCGCGCCGAGATCCGCCATGTCATCGTGCCGGGCCGGCACCATCTGCTGACCCGGTTCCAGGTCGACTACCTGCGGCGGCTGCTCGCGGGCGTCGAGCACGACGACGTGGGCGACCGGGTCGCGGCATCCGCCGACGCCGTCGTCGTGTGGGCGGTCACGAGCGCCAACCACTCCGCGACGCGGCGCAACCCGTTTCCCGGGCATCGGCGCGAGGCGGCGATCGAGATCCTCGCGCACGTCGAACGGATGCCGTCGATCGTCGTGCCGGTGGTGGATGTCGCACCGACGCCCCGGTTCGCCGAGATCACCCTCAAGACGATCGACTACGCGACGGCCGAGCGCATCTCCCCCTCACCCGCCACGGCGATCGTCGCGACCTCGACGCCGGCGGTCGCCGAGATGTACCGCGCGCTCGGCTACCGCATCGCGCCGATGGAGCGCGGCCACCCCGACTCGCCCGACACGCCATGGCAGCTGCTCGACGACCTGACGGCCGGCGGCGACCGGTGGCGCACGGCGGCGCATCCGGCGAGCGTCGACATCGTCGACCGCTACGGCCTCGCCGAGCAGGCCCGGCAGATCGCCACCGACCCCGTCATCGGCGATGAGGGCGGTCTCACCCAGACCCGCGACTACCGCACCTACAGCCGTTCGTTCGAGGACGCCGCCGACCGGAAGTGGGCGCAGGCGCGCCCCTGGATCGTGCCGGGCCGCGTCGTCGACCTCGGCTGCGCGACGGGCGCGATGCTCGAGCTGGCCGCCCGCGAGCCCGCGCTCGCGGAATCGGACCTCATCGGCGTCGAGGTCGCGCCGGAGCTGTTCGCGGAGTGCGAGCACAAGAAGTCGCAGGGCGCGTTCGCGAACCCCAACACGTTCTTCTACCGGCGCAACATCCTCGCCGGGTCGCTCTTCCCCGACCGCAGCATCGCGACGACGCTGAGCTTCGCCCTGACGCACGAGATCTACTCGTACGGCGACGGGATGCCCTCGCTCGAGGCGTTCGCCCGCGCGATCGCCGACCAGACGATGCCCGGCGGCGTGTGGATCAACTCCGACGTGTGCGGCCCGGCCGACCCCGGGCGGCGCGTGCGGCTCCGGTTCCACGAGGGCGACGTGACGACGCCGGCGCGGCGCCTCACGGGGTCGAACGACGAGATCGCCGCTGCGCTCGACGCCCTGCCGGTGGCGAGCCGGGTCGCGCAGTTCGCGCAGGACTTCACGGAGCTCAGCGGCACGCCGTGGCGCTATGACGTGTGCGACGAGCGGACGATCGAGCTGTCGCTGGGCGATGCGATGGAGTTCCTCGAGACCGTCTCGTACACCCGCAACTGGCTGTCGGAGATGCACGAGCGGTTCTGCGCGCTGTCGTGGCAGGACTGGCAGGCCCTCATCGCGTCGGTCGGCCTGCAGATCGACGAGCGGTCGGGGCCGTGGCGCAACGAGTGGCTCGTCGAGCACCGATTCGCGGCGGCGGCCTCGCTCACCGACCCCGCCGGCAGGCCGCTGCCGTGGCCCGATACGCACGTGCTGCTCGTCGCGCGGCGGCCGCTGGAAGGGTGACCCTCGCGAACAGCCGCATGCCCTAGGTCCCCGGCCGCAGGAACGGCGGATGCAGCTGCCCGACCGGTCCGCGGCGGAACACCTGCGCGGGTCGTCCGCCGTCTCGCACGGTCGCGCCCGTCGGCTCGACGAAGCCGGTCGCACCCGTGATCTTGCGGTGGAAGTTGCGCGGATCGAGCCGCTCGCCCCAGACGGCTTCGTACACGGCTCGCAGCTGCGCGACCGTGAACTCGGGCGGGCAGAACGCGCTCGCGAGGGCCGAGTACTCGAGCTTCGCGCGCGCCCGCTCCAGGGCGTCGGCGAAGATCACGCCGTGGTCGAATGCGAGCGGCAGCGCGCCGTGCTCGACGGAGGAGACCGGCCACCAGCGCGCGGCGCGCGCGTCGGATCCGGCGGCGGGCTCCGCCAGGTCGGGCGCGAGCGCGAGCCACGCGACGGTCACGACGCGTCCGCGGGGGTCGCGCCCCGGCATCCCGTACGTGCGCACCTGCTCGAGATGGATGCCGGCCGACACGCCCGTCTCCTCGGCGAGCTCACGATGGGCCGCGGCCTCGAGATCCTCCTCGGGCAGCACGAAGCCGCCGTGCAGGGCCCAGGCGCCGACGTCCGGCTGGATCCCCCGCTCGACGAGCAGCACGTGCAGCGCCCGCTCGCGGATCGTGAGCACGACGAGATCGACGGCGACCGCCGAGGAGAACGGATCCATCACGCCAGTATACGAGTTTTCGTCATCTTGACGATATCTATCGCGAGGGGTTATGGTCAGAGTGACACTAACAAGGGAAAGAGGATCTCATGGCCACCATCACCGCCCGCCCCTTCGTCCGTCACCTGAGCGCGACGCCCACGATGCACGTGACCCACACCCGCCGCGGCGTGAGGCGGCACGACGGTGCCGGCCAGGCATTCTGGTTCCGGCCGCTGGACGCAGCGATCAGCGAAGTTCCGCTCGACGATCGCGAGCTCTCCGTCGTGGTGACGCTGCGCACAGCCGACCTGCAGCAGCTCTCGGCGCCCGCCACGGCCACCTACCGGATCGTCGACCCCGACCTCGCCGCCCGGCGCATCGACTTCTCGATCGACCTGCGCACCGGCCGGTGGAGCGAGCAGCCGCTCGAAGCCATCGCGGCGCCGCTGCACGGTGCGACGACCGCCGCGGTCGTGCACCTGCTGCAGCCGCGCACGCTGGATGAGGCACTCCGCGCCGATCTCGCCGAGCTCGGCCGGGCCGCGACCGCGATGCTCGCCGACGACACGCGGTTGACCGATCTCGGCATCGAGATCGTCGGGGTGCGCTTCTCGCTGCTGCGCGCCGAGCCCGACGTCGAGCGCGCCCTGCAGACCCCGGCGCGGGAGGCGATACAGCAGGATGCCGACAAGGCGACCTTCGCGCGCCGCGCGGTGGCCGTCGAACGCGAGGCGGCGATCGGCGAGAACGAACTCGCGAATCAGGTCGAGCTCGCCCGCCGCCAGGAGGAGCTCGTGCAGGCCAGGGGCCGCAACGCGCGGATCGAAGCGGAGCAGGCCGCCGTCGCGGCGACGATCGCCTCCGAGTCCGACGCGGATCGCGTCCGCACCGACGCGCAGGCGCGGGCGGATGCCGAGCGCGCGCTCGGCGAGGCGGCCGGTGCGGCGGAGCAGGCGCGCATGGCGGCCCTGCGGGACGTACCCGTCGGCATCCTCACAGCCCTCGCCCTGCGGGAGCTCGCCGGGAGTCTTCCCCGGATCGAGCACCTCACGGTCACGCCGGATCTGCTCACCGATCTGGTCGGCCGCCTCGGCGCCCGCGAGGGGCGCTGACATGCCGACCCCGCGCGCGGTCGTCGTGCACCGGGCGAGCGAGCTCACCGAGCTGCTCGCCCGGCACGGAACCCGGGGTCAGGTGGCCTTCTTCCTCGACGCTCGAGGGCAGAGTCTGGCCGCCGTCGAGGAGCGCCACGAGCGCACCCGCGCCGCGCTGGCCGATGTCGCGGCAGGGCTCCCCGCCGACTGGCGGCGCGCCGGCGTCGAGCGGGCCGAGCTGCCGCGCTTCGTCTTCGAACCCGACGACGTCGTCCTCGTCGTGGGTCAGGACGGGCTCGTCGCCAACGCCGCGAAGTACCTCGGCGCGCAGCCCGTCATCGGCATCGATCCGCTGCCCGGCGTGAACGCCGGCATCCTGGTGCCGTTCGCGCCCGCCGCCGGTGCCGCGCTCGCCGAGCCGGCGCACGCGGGCGACGCGCCGATGTGCGAGCGCACGATGGTCGAGGTGCGCACCGATGACGGCCAGTCACTCACCGCGCTCAACGAGGTGATGATCGGGCAGCCGGGCCACCAGTCCGCCCGCTACACGATCGAGGTCGATGGCGCCGGCGAGCGCCAGTCGTCGTCGGGCGTGATCGTCTCGACGGGCACCGGCGCCACGGGCTGGTGCCGGTCGATCGCCCGCATCCAGGCTCCGACGCTCCCACTGCCGGGGCCGACCGAGCGCGCCCTGGCCTGGTTCGTCCGCGAGCCCTGGCCCTCCCCGAGCACGGGCGCCGACGTCGTGGCGGGCCGGCTCGATCGCGGCGCGCTGGCGCTGCGCGTCGAGTCGGATGCGCTCGTGGCGTTCGGCGACGGCGTGGAGGCCGACCGCCTCACGCTGACGTGGGGTCAGCGGGTGACGGTCGGCGTCGCGGGCCGGACGCTCCGGACGGTCAGCTGACGAACTTGATCGCGAGCGGGTAGGTGTACCACTCGCCCTTGTTCGCCTTCACCGCCGCGATGATCGAGAAGATGAGCGTGACGATCGAGATCGCGGGCGTCAGGAACCATCCGATGACCACGATCCAGAGGACGCCGGCCACGATCTGCGCGATCAGCATCGTCAACTGGAAGTTGAGCGCCGTCGCGGCGTGCGCGCGTACGAATGGGCCACGGTCCTTCAGTACGAGGTAGCCGACGAGCGCCGGGATGAACGAGAAGAAGATTCCGCCGACGTGGATGAGGGTGGCCCACAGCTTCTCATCGGCGGGGTTCAGCGGCTGCGACGGCTGGGCGCCGCCGCCGTACGGCGGCTGCGGCGGAACGCCGCCGTACGGCGGGGACGGCGGCTGGTACGGCGGGGACGGCGGCTGGTTCGGCGGGATAGTCATGGTGTCAGCCTAGGGCCCGGGACCCGGCCGCGCACGGAGGGATAACCGGAGATGTCGCCGGTGTCATCCACCGAAACGGGACACCGGGGCGCGGGGCACCGGGACGTGATCCCCCGCACGACGGAGGCGCCGCGGCATCCCGAACCGATACGGTCGAAAGACGACCGTCGTCACAGCCCAGACAAAGGAGACGCATGGACATCTTCGCTGCCGGAGGAGCCTTGGTGGTGGGCGTGATCGCGGTCATCGCCGCCATCATCCTGCTCATCTTCATCCTGATCATGGTGCGTGCCTGGTACAAGGTGGCCAAGGCCGACCAGGCGCTCGTCGTGGTCGGCAAGAGCCAGAAGGGCGCCGACGGCGCCTCGTCGCGCATCTCAGTCATCACCGGCGGCGGCGCGCTGGTGAACCCGCTGACGCAGCGCGCCGAGATGATCTCGCTGCGTGCGCGGCAGATCAAGATGGAGCCGACGGCGCAGGCGTCCAACGGCGTCACGGTCAACGTCTCGGGCGTCGCGCTCGTGAAGATCGGCTCCGACCCCGAGTTCGTCCGCCGCGCCGCGGAGCGCTTCCTCAGCCAGGACGGCGCGATCGAGCAGTTCACGACCGAACAGCTCGAGGGCGCGCTGCGCGGTGTCGTCGCGACGCTGACCGTCGAGCAGCTCATGAAGGACCGGCAGAAGCTCAGCGACCAGATCGCGGAGGGCATCAAGAGCGACCTGCTCGCGCAGGGGCTCATCCTCGACTCGTTCCAGATCCAGGGCATCACCGACAAGAACGGCTACATCGACGCGCTCGGCGCCACCGAGGTCGAGCGCGTGCGGCGCGAGGCCGATGTCGCCCGCATCAACGCGGCGCGCGAGGTGCGGGCGCGCCAGATCGCGACCGACGAGCAGAACCTCATCGAGCAGACCGCGTTCGACAAGAACTCCGCGGCGGCCGCCGCCGAGGTCGGTCGGGCCCGCGCCGAGGCCGAGCAGGCCGAGGCGCTCGCCCGCGCGGAGCGCGAGCAGGCGGTGCTCCTGCAGGGCGCCGAGAACAAGCAGGCGCAGCTGGATGCCGACATCAAGAAGGTCGCCGACGCGTCGCTCTACGAGCGGCAGCGCGCGGCGGATGCCTCCGCCTACGGCGAGGTCAAGGCCGCCGAGGCGCGTGCGCAGATCGCCGCGCAGGAGGCCGAGGCCACGCGCCTGCGCGCCCAGGCCGAGGCCGACGCGGTGCGCCTCGTCGGCGAGGCGCGCGCCGCCGCGATCGAGGCGGAGGCCGAGGCGCTGTCGAAGAACCAGGAAGCCCTGCTCGCGCAGCGCGCCCTCGAGGCGCTCGTGCCGATGATGACCGAGTTCGCCCGCGGGTTCGACAAGGTCGGCTCGATCACGGTGCTGGGCGGCCAGGGCGCCTCGTCGCACATCGCCGCGGAGTCGGCGTCGAGCATGCGCGCGAGCTTCGACGCGATCGAAGCGGCGACGGGCATCGACCTGCGACAGGTGATCCAGGGGCAGGCGACCGGGCGCGGCATGGCCGAGGGGCTGCGGCAGGATTCCGAGGCCACCGCCGCCGGGACGCGCGCCGCCGCGCGGCAGGAAGCCGCGCAGACCGCGCAGGAACAGGCCGGGCAGGCCGGTGCGCCTCTAGCGGAGCCCCAGAGCGAGCCTCAGCCGTAACCGCACCAGTCGGCGACCCACGCGAGGATCCGGCCGCGCAGCGCGGCGTCGGCGGCGAGCGTGAACTGGCCGGGTTCGCCGCCGACCACCACGTCGAGGGTGAATACGGTGCCGCGCTTGTCCTCCTGGACGGCGTGCGGGTCGCAGCGCGCGGGTCGCAGCGGCAGCGCGATCGTGCGGGCGTTCTGATCGTCGCCGCCGACCGTCACATCCAGCGGCAGGATGCCGCCCGCCACCCCGTCGAAGGTCAGCAGATTGGTCTCGCGCACGTCCGCGAGCAGGACGGCCGCTGCCGCACCGGACCGCGGCACGATCGACAGTTCGAGGGAGGCCGGCGCCCCGGCATCCGACGGCGTGAACGCGCTCCATGTGACATCGGCCGCCGCCGCGGTGCGCGCGGCGACGCATTCGCGCCGGTGCAGCGCATCGAGGAACGGGAAGACCTCACCGGCGGCCGCGGACGCCGTTCCCGCCCGATCACCCTGGGTGTAGGCGAAGGTGACGGTCGCGCCGGGGGTCGCGGTCCCGTCGCACACGACATCGGCCAGCTGCACGCGCACGTTCACGGTGCGCCCGGGGGCGAGGGTGGAGGTCCGGTCGACGACCCGCGTCGCGGGCGCCGCGAACCGCGGATCGTCGAGGCTCACCGCTCCGATCTCGATCGCCTCATCGGAGCCGTTGTGCACCTGCACCTCGACCTGCCGGTCGGCGACGTCGGAGCGCAGCTGCGTGACGGCGACCGTCACGCCGGCGGGGAGGGCGGTCGCCGCCTCGGTCGCCGACGTGCCCCCGGCGCCGCACCCGGCCAACGGCGCCGTCACGCACAGGATCAGCGCGAGCGCCCGTACACAACTCCTTCGAACCGGTGCGTCGTCAGGCGAAACCCGGCGCCGCGGCGGCCTCGAGTGATGGATCGAAGGAGTTGGCCACGGCCGCACGGGGTCACCGCCGCAGTTCCGCCCGCGCGACCGTCGCGTCCTCGAGGGCGACCGGGTCGATCTCGACGCCGAGGCCGTGACCGGTCGGCACCCGCACGTGCCCGTCCTCCAGCCGGATCGGCTCGGTCACGATGTCGCGCGCGTAGAACCGGTCGGATGCCGATACGTCGCCCGGCAGGGTGAAGCCGGGGAGGGCGGCCAGCGCGGCGTTCGCGGCGCGGCCGATGCCCGTCTCGAGCATCCCGCCGCACCAGACCGGGACGCCGGCCTCGCGGCACAGGTCGTGGATGCGGACGGCCTCGAGGTAGCCGCCGACCCGGCCCGCCTTGATGTTGATGACGGATGCCGCGCCGAGCGCGAGCGCGTCGGCGGCCGCCTTCGCGGACACGATCGACTCGTCCAGGCAGACCGGCGTCCGCAGGCGCGCCGCGAGGGTCGCGTGGTCGACGATGTCGTCCTCCTGCAGCGGCTGCTCGATCAGCAGCAGGTCGAACCGGTCGAGCTCGGCGAGGGTGGCGGCGTCCGCCAGCGTGTACGCCGAGTTCGCGTCGACCTGCAGCGGGATCGCGCCGAACGCGTCGCGGACGGCCGCCGTGTCGGCGACGTCGCGGCCGGGCTTGATCTTGATCTTGATGCGCACGTAGCCGGCGTCGAGGTACCCGCCGACGGCCTCGACGAGCGCGGCAGGGTCCTGCTGGATGCCGACCGATACCCCGCTCGGCACCCGGTCGACGACCGCGCCGAGGTACTCGCCGAGGGGGCGCCCCTCCGCGCGCAGCGCGGCGTCGAGGATCGCCAGCTCGAGGCCGGCTTTGACCATGCGGTGCGCGACGAACGGCTCCAGGATGCCGGCGACCTGCTCCGGCGCGAGCGTGCCGACATCCAGCAATGCGGGCACGAGAAAGCGCTGTGCGACGTCCCACGCGCCCTGCGTGTACTCGCTGGAGTACAGCGGCGCCTGCTGCGTGACGATCTCGCCCCAGCCGTCGCCGTCGGCGGTCCGTGCCCGCACGACGATGACCTCGCGGACGGTCTCGGTGCCGAACGAGGTCGTGAACGGCGACACGAGCGGCAGGTGCAGGACGCGCAGTTCGATCGCCTCGAGGGCGACGGATGCGGCGGCGCGGGCGATCGGCATGGGCTCAGGGTACGCCGCCGCCCGCGGGTGGGTCAGTCGTCGACGACGGTGACCGTCACGTCGATGTTGCCGCGCGTCGCATTGGAGTACGGGCAGACCTGGTGGGCGGCGTCGGCGAGGCCGCGGGCGACCTGCGGGTCGATGCCCGGGAGGTTCACCTCGAGCTCGACGGCGAGACCGAACCCGCCCTGGCCGTTCGGGCCGATCGCGACGCGCGAGCCGACGCTCGAGTCGTGGATCTCGACCTTCTGCGCACGCGCGACGGACTGCAGCGCACTGTGGAAGCACGCCGCGTAGCCGGCGGCGAACAGCAGTTCGGGGTTCGGCGCGCCGCCCGCGCCGCCCATCTCCTTCGGCACGCGGACGTCGATGTCGAGGATGCCGTCCGCGGTGCGGACGTGGCCGTTGCGGCCGCCGCCCGTGGCGAGGGCCTCGGCGGTGTAGAGGGTGTCCATGGGGATTCCTTTCGTCATGCGACAGGGCGCTGCGCCGCCGCCAGTTCACGCATGTTGGCGGTGATTGCACGCAATTCAATTGCGCACAATGAGGAGCGTTCAGCGGAAGAGGGTGAATCCGTCAGGGTCGCCGGGGCGCGGCGGGCGCAGCTGCGCGGGGATCGGCCACGGCAGCACGAACCGCTCGGTCGCATGGCTCACGTCGCCGAAGTCGTCGGCTTTCACGGCGATGCGCGCCGGCGTGACCTCGACCAGGCGCACGCGCAACGGCTCGGCGCCGGGACGCTCCAGCATCCACGGGTCGGCGAGGAAGGCGAGCCCGCGCTCCTCGAGCGCCGCCTCGGCGGCGAGCCAGTCGACGGATGCCGCGACGACGCGCCCGAGCACATCGATCGCGCGCCAGTCGTCCCCGTCCGGGAGGATCCACCCCACGAGTTCCCCGTCCTCCCGCCGATGCGGGATCGCGTCGGGCGACGGCCCGCCGTCCGCCGCGCTCACGGCAGCTCCGCGAAGGCGCGCACCGGGAAGGTGCCGAAGCCCTCGATCGCCGGCGGCGCGGCGGTGAAGCGCGCGCCCGTCGGCGGCAGCGCGCCGAGGTTCGTCAGGTGCTCCACGACGTGCACCCCCGCCCCGAGAAGCAGGGTGTGCGCGGGGCGCTCGCCCCCGGCATCCGCCGCGGTGTCGTCGATGTTGACCGCGTCGATCCCGACGAGCACCGCGCCGGCATCGATGAGCCACTGGGCGCCCTCGCCGGTGAGGAACGGCGCACCGCGCCCGTACGCGGGCGTGCCGAAGTGGCGATCCCATCCGGTGTGCAGCAGCACGGCGGCACCCCGGACGTCGCGGTCGGCGAGCGTCTCGGGCCGGATACCGCGGCGCTCGGCGGTCCAGGCGTCCGCCAGGTGGAAGACCTCTGCGCGCAGACCCACGAGCGTCGCGAGGTCGAGCCCGGCGAGGTCGGGCCCGTCGGCATAGCGGTGGAACGGCGAGTCGAGGTAGGTGCCGGTGTTGCCGATCATCGTGATGATGTCCATCGCGAACTCGGTGCCCGGCGCGTAGGTCGCGAGGGAGTCCTCGCGCGTGAGGTGCGGCGTGATGACGGGCGCCGGCAGGCCCGGGTAGGTGAGGAGCCCGGCCCGGATCCGGTGGCTGAGGTCGACGACGCGGGATGCCGCAGCATCCGCGTGCCCGGCAGCGCCGACGTCGACTCCGCGGCTGCCGCGGTGCGGTTCGGCGACGATGCGCAGCCCCCGCAGCTCGACGTCGGCGACGAGCGCGAGGCCCAGGTGCTGCACGAGCAGCCGGCCGATCTCGGCCTCGGACACCTCGGCCGAGGGCAGGTCGAGTCGGAATCCGGTGCCGGAGAGCTCTCCCCCGTTGGCGAAGCTGATGGCGAAGTCGAAGTGCGCGCGGTAGTCGGTCACCCGCTCAGCGTAGGGCGCTGCCGCGTCAGCCGCGCCCGAACAGGTACCCGCGCTCGTCGTCGAAGCCGATCACGACGAACCCGTCCTGCAGCAGTCCGCCGAAGGCGTCGCGCACGCGGTAGCGCCACTCCAGCGCCTCGGCCGGGTCGTCGCGGCGCACCGCCTCGATGTCGTGCGGCACGGGCACCGAGGTCACGACGTCCTCCTCGCGCGGGGCGGATGCCGGGGCGGCCAGCGCCCACGAGACCATCAGCCGGTCGGACTCGTCGCCGCGGTTCACGCCGTCGTCCATCGCGCCGTAGTGGTCGACGAGGTACTCGGTGATGCGCGCGCCGAGCACCCGCAGGTTGAAGTGGGCGTTGCGCGCGACGAGCGGGTCGAAGGTCCACGTGATGTGACCGACACCGTGGGCGAAGGCCCAGTCGCGCTGGTGCTGCTTCAGCAGCCGGCCGAGCCCGAGCGACCGATACCCCGCCAGCACGCCCGTGATGTGGCTGTGCATCGAGCGCTGGGCGGGCGCCGCGAAGAACGCGACGGATGCCCCGACCATCCGCTCCCCGTCGTACAGCCCGACGGCGTAGTTGCCCGAGTGCGCCAGCGCGCGCAGCAGGTTGGGCGGCATGCCGGTGCGATCCCCGCCCCACACCTCGCTCAGCACCGCGGATGCCGCGAAGACCTCCTCGACCGTCTCCAGCGCGCGGATCGTGACCTCGGGAGCATCGGGCGCGTCGTCCATGCCAGCACCTTACGCCCGGCGGCGCCGGCGCCCGGTGGCACCGATGGGCTCACCGGCGACGACGCACGCAGACGCCTCACCCGGATGCCCCCGCAGGGCGCGATCGTCGCCGTGCTCGCGATCGCGGGCCTCCTCACGAACCTCGCGTCGGTCGCGATGGGGTCGCTGTTCTCCTCGAACGTGTCGTACCTGCAGCTGCTCGAACTCCCTCCGCCCGCGGGGTGGCGCCTCGAACGGGCTGAACGCCCTGTTCCGCTCGCTCGGCACGAGCATCGCCGCCGCCGTCGTCGGCGCCGTGCTTGCGAGCCTGTCGACCGTGCAGGACGGGATGCAGGTGCCCACGGCATCCGCGTTCCAGCTCTCCTTCACCCTGGGACTGGCCGCCGCCGTCGTCGCGCTCATCGTCGCGGCGTTCATCCCGCAGCGCCCGGCCGCCGAGTCGCACCCGGCCCTGCCGGACGAGCACTGAGCCGCGCCGGCGCCACGGCGGCAGCATCCGGCGGCATCGGCGTCACCCGGCGTCACACGTCCGCACGACCCCGGCCGGCAGCCGTATCCTGGGCACGGCTCGAAAACCGGAAGCCTCCGCCTTGAGCAGCCTGCGCCCGACGCCGCTGCAAGAGCCTTCTGACACTCGCCCGCACGCCGGGCACCGTCCCTCAGGAGGAGACCCATGTCCGTTGCCACCACGACCGCCGGAAGCCTGCCCCGCACCGCCGCGCTGCTCGATGCCAACGCCGCCCGCACCTTCGCCGACGACGGCTTCACGCTGCAGTCGACGCCCGAGTTCGAGACGCTGACGGCGCAGGCCGTCGCCGACGTCGTCGAGCGCCAGCGCGCGGCGGGGATCACGCTCGTCGGCGACGGGGAGTTCGGCAAGGCCATGACCGGCGCGGTCGACTACGGCGCGTGGTGGTCGTACTCGTTCCAGCGCGTGAGCGGCCTGTCGCTGACCGACGTCAACGCGTTCAACGAGCCGCCCGTCCGCTCCGAGCCGGGGAACATCCGCCTCACGAGCTTCCTCGACCGCCGCGACCGGCAGCTGTTCCCCGCCGTCTACGCCGAGGCCGTCGAGACCGGCCGGGGCGCCACCGCCTTCCCGACGACGACCGGACCGCTCTCGTACCGGGGTCAGGATGCCGTGGCCTCCGACATCCGCCACCTGACCGCCGCCCTGCGTCCCGGCGAGCAGGGCTTCCTCACCGCGATCGCTCCCGGATCGGCCGCGCGCGTGCGCAACGAGTTCTACGCGACCGATGAGGAGCACATCTTCGCGTGGGCCGACGCCCTCCGCGAGGAGTACCGCGCGATCGTCGACGCGGGCCTCATCCTGCAGCTCGACGACCCGTCGCTCGCGGAGAACTTCGACCAGATCAGCCCGGAGCCCGCGATCGCCGACTACCAGGCGTTCACGAAGATCCGCATCGACGCGATCAACCACGCGATCGCGGGGCTCCCCAAGGAGCAGGTGCGCCTGCACCTGTGCTGGGGCTCGTGGCACGGTCCGCACACGACCGACGTCGAGCTGAAGGACATCCTGCCCGTCGTGCTGCAGGCGAACGTCGGGTCGATCTCGTTCGAGGCGGGCAACGTCCGCCACGAGCACGAGTTCGCCGCGTGGGCGGATGCCGCGGTGCCGGACGACCTCGTGCTCGTGCCGGGCGTCGTCAGCCACGCGACGAACGTCGTCGAGCACCCCGAACTCGTCGCGCAGCGCATCCGCCGGTTCACCGACATCGTAGGTGCCGACCGCGTCATCGCCTCGACCGACTGCGGCCTGGGCGGGCGCATCCACCCCGACATCGCGTGGGCGAAGCTGGAGTCGCTCGGCGAGGGCGCGCGCCGCGCCTGAGCGACCGGCGGAGCCGGACGGCCTCGCTCCGGCGGGGGCCTGTCCGGCAGGAGCTGTCCGGCGGGACCGGGCAGGGCACTGCCGCCGCGACCCCCGCGACCAGTAACGTCGGAGCGTGAGTTCCCGCAGCCCCGTGGCCCGCACGCCCGCCGGTCCCGCGCAGGGCGACCGCGACACCCGCTTCTTCGGCCAGCCGTGGGCGCTCGCGCACGTCTTCGGGGTGGAGATGTGGGAGCGGTTCAGCTTCTACGGCATGCAGGGCATCCTGCTCATCTACCTGTACTACTCCGCCACGCAGGGCGGGCTGGGGATCGAGCAGAGCGTCGCCGCCGGCATCGTGGGGGCCTACGGCGGCGCCGTGTACCTGTCGACGATCCTCGGTGCGTGGATCGCCGACCGCATCCTCGGCGCGGAACGCGTGCTGTTCCTCAGCGCGATCGTCATCATGGCCGGCCACATCGCGCTCGCACTGCTGCCGGGATTCTTCGGGGTCGGTGTCGGCCTCGTGCTCGTCGCGATCGGCTCCGGCGGTCTCAAGGCGACCGCGACGAGCGTCGTCGGCACGCTGTACGCGCCGGACGACGCGCGGCGGGATGCCGGGTTCTCGCTCTTCTACCTCGGCATCAACCTCGGGGCGTTCGCGGGCCCGCTGCTGACCGGGCTGCTGCAGTCGAGCCTCGGCTTCCACTGGGGCTTCGGCCTCGCCGCGGTCGGCATGGCGCTCGGCCTCCTGCAGTACTCGTTCGGCCGCAAGGCGCTGCCCGACGAGGCGCGCCACGTGCCTAACCCGCTGCCGCGGGGCCGCTACCCGCTCATGATCGGCATCGCGGCGGCCGGGGTCGTCGTCATCGTCCTGCTGGTCCTCACCGGGGTCATCCGCGCCGACAACCTCTCGCTCATCGTCATCATCGCCGTCACCGGCGCGGCCATCGCCTACTTCGCGGTCATCCTCTCGAGTCGTCGCATCGACTCCGACGAGCGCAGCCGGGTGTGGGGCTTCCTGCCGCTGTTCCTCACCTCGGTCGCGTTCTGGTCGCTGTACCAGCAGCAGTTCACGGTGCTCACGGTGTACTCCGACAAGCGCCTGAACCGCGACCTGTTCGGCTGGGAGATGCCGGTCTCGTGGGTCAACTCGATCAACCCGATCTTCATCATCATCCTGTCCGGTGTCTTCGCCGCGATCTGGACGAAGCTCGGCAGCCGGCAGCCGTCCACGCCGGTGAAGTTCGGCCTCGCGGCGATCGTGATGGGGGCGGCATTCCTGCTGTTCCTGCCGTTCGCCGGCGGCGGCGAAAATTCGACCCCGCTGCTCGCGATCGTCGGCATCCTTTTCGTCTTCACCGTCGCCGAGCTGCTGCTCTCGCCGGTGGGGCTCTCGGTCGCCACGAAGCTCGCCCCCGAGGCGTTCCATACGCAGATGGTGGCGCTGTTCTTCCTGTCGGTCTCGCTCGGCACGGCGATCTCGGGTCAGCTGGCGACGCTCTACAACCCGGGTGACGAGGTGCCCTACTTCTCGTCGCTCGGGCTCATCGCCATCGCGGTCGGCGTCGTGCTGCTGCTGTTCGTGAAGCCCGTGCTGAGGCTCATGCGCGGGGTGCGCTGACCGCGTGCGTTACGCGAGCTCGTCCAGCTCCTCCAGCGCCGAGCGGATGCCGGTGCGTGTGAAATCGTCGCCGGCATAGAGCAACGGCTCGTCCCGCACGTGGGCCAGCGCGAAGCTGTAGGTGTCGCCGAGGTTGAGACGTGCGGTATGGCCGCTGCCGCGACCGAAGTCGCGGTACGCGTCGCTGGCGGCATCCGCCTGCGCCTCGTCGAACGGGACGATCTCGATGTGGAACCGCGCGAGCAGCCCATCGAGCGCGCGACGCCCCTCGCGCCCGAGGTACCCCGTCACGACGACGCGCGCCTCAACGAGGACGGGGGACGCCATGATCGCCTCTTCGGCGAGCAGGATCTCCACGAGCTGCTCGTATCCGGGTTCCTTGCGGATGATCGCGATCAACGCCGACGAGTCGACGATCACTTCGGCAGCCCCATCTCGTCGTAGAGCCAGTCGTCGGCGTTCGCCATGGCATCCCGCTGCTCCTGGGTCGTCTCCCGGTGAAGCTGCTCGACGATGCGCTCGACCGCCTTCCGGCGCCGCTCGCGCTCCTCCGGGGGGAACTTCCCGGGGCGCACACCGGCGGAACTCCGCAGCTCGTCGAGGCGGCGGCGGACGGCCTCCTCGACGGCGCTCGTCTGGCTCACCCCCGTCAGCGCAGCGAGCTCGCGCACGAGAGCGTGAGTCTGCTCATTCTTGATGTTGAGGCTCATGTCCTGATTCTACCGTGGTAGATACCACGGCGGTAGAACGCTGCCGGATGCCGGCGGTCCCGGCATCCGTATCGCGACTACGGCACGAGTCGGTATCCGTCAACCCCATCGGTTTGCGCCGGGCTCCGACCTACCGTGGAGACAGATGGCCGGTGCACGACCGGTCGCCGCCGAAAGGAGACTTCATGGGATTCGACGACAAGATCAAGAACACCGCACAGGACCTCGGTGGCAAGGCGAAGGAAGCCGCCGGCAAGGTCACCGACAACGAGCGCCTTCAGGCGGAGGGCCAGGCCGACCAGGTCGAGGCCAACGTCAAGAAGGCCGGCGAGAACGTGAAGGACGCTTTCACGTAAGCCCCCTGAGCACTCCCCCCGTGAGGCCCCCGCCGATGTCGGCGGGGGCCTCACGGCGTGCTGGGATCGGGCAGAATCGATCCATGCCTCCCGTGCACAGTCCCTATCTCCCGGCCGATCACGCCTGCCTCATCGTGCACGGCAGCGACAAGCCCGGAATCGTCGCGGCGGTGTCGGCGATGATCACCCGCATCGGCGGCAACATCGTCGCGTTCGACCAGTTCTCCGACGACCACCGGGGCGGGGCGTACTTCCAGCGGGTCGTGTTCCACCGGCCCGGCTTCGCCGCCGACCGCCCGGCGATCGAGGTGGAGATCGCGTCGACCCTCGCGGACTTCGAGCTGGAGTGGAACCTGACCGACCAGTCGGTGCCCAAGCGCATGGCGATCCTCGCCAGCAAGCAGGACCACTGCCTGCTCGACCTGCTGTGGCGCCACCGCCGGGGTGACCTGCCGGTCACGATCCCGATGGTGATCTCCAACCACACCACCACCGCCGAGGACGTCCGCAGCTTCGGGGTGCCGTTCTTCCACGTGCCGTCGGTGGCGGGGCCGGACAAGTCGGCGTCGGAGGCGGAGATCCTGAAGCTGCTCGTCGGCAACGTCGACTTCGTCGTGCTCGCGCGCTACATGCAGATCCTGTCGCCGGAGTTCCTCGAGCAGCTCGGGGTGCCGGTCATCAACATCCACCACTCGTTCCTGCCGGCCTTCATCGGCGCCGAGCCCTACCGCAAGGCCAAGGAGCGCGGCGTCAAGCTCATCGGCGCGACGAGCCACTACGTCACCGGCGACCTCGACGAGGGACCGATCATCGAGCAGGACACCGTGCGCGTGACGCATGCCGAATCGGCCACCGAGCTGGCCCGCCGCGGCGCCGACGTCGAACGCCAGGTGCTCTCGCGCGCCGTGCTGTGGCACGCGCAGGACCGCGTGATCCGGCACGGCAACCACACGATCGTGTTCTGAGGGCTCGGCCCCGCCCTCGATATCTCGCGAACCCTTACCTCCCCACCGAACCCTCACCGCCCCGCGCGCGCAGGGACGAGGGTTCGGCGGAGGGACAAGGGTTGGGCGGATGAGGGCTGCCGCCCTCAGTACGCGTACTCCATGAGGTCGAGGCCCAGAGCGCGGAACGCCTCGTGGGCACGCACCCGGTGCGCGACCGACAGGTCGTCGAAGCAGACGATCAGGGCGTAGGCGGCGCCGGCGCGGGGTCCGGCGATGACGCCGGCCTCGGCGCGGATGCCGTCGGCGCGCCCGGTCTTGTTCACGAACAGCAACCCGTGGCGGTCGTCGTCGTGGGCGAACGGGTCGAGGGCCGTGCTCGCGCCGACGAGCGCGAGGTCCTGGTTCAGGCTCAGCCACTCCGACACCTGCGCGCTGACGGCGGGCGAGACCACGTGCGCGTTCACGAGCGCGGCGAACAGCGCCGCGAGCTCGCCGGTCGAGGCGAGCGCCACGTGCGGCGCGTCGTCGGGGCCGCGCGTATCGCGGAATCCGTCGAGCAGCGCCGTCTTGACGAGGCCGATCTGCTCCACGCGGGCGCGCACCGCGTCGAGCCCGACGCGTGCGAGCAGCGCGTTGGCCGCCGTCGCATCGGATGCCGCGGCCGCGAGCACCGCCAGATCGCTCACCGGCAGCGCGGGCGCCTTCAGCTGGTGCCAGAGACCGCCGACGGTCACCGGATCCACCGCCGTGCGCTCGATGATCTGCAGCGGATCGAGCGTGCCCGCCTCGATCTGCGCCGCCACCTCGATCAGCAGCGGGACGACGCCGAGGCCGGCGACCGGCAGCGTCAGATGGTCGTCGCCGACGAGCACGGCCTCGCCGCTGTCGATGTCGGCGACACGCACCGACACCTGCGCCCCCGCGGCCGACAGCGCATCGAGCGCCTTCAGCGTCCCGAGGAACGATCGCGCCCGCAGCGCGGAGCGCCGCGGCGGAACAGCCCCCGACACCGCGCCACGGCGGAGCGCCCGACCCCCGGCATCCGCCCGCGCAGCAGCATCCGCCCGACCCGCGGCAAGCGCCCGACCCGCGGCATCCGCCCGCGTCGCAGCGTCCGCCCGCGCCCCGGCATCCGCCCGCGCCTCTCCCGCCGCCTGCCCGCGCCGCGCGCTGCGACCTCCCGAGCGGGTCGCGGCCCGCTCGGGCTCCTCCGCGCCGGAGCGGCGCGTGCGGCCGGGCTCGTTCACCAGATGGTGACGCGCTGCTGCTCGTCCAGCCAGAGGGCATCGCCCTCGGTGACGTCGAACGCGCGGTAGAACTCGTCGACGTTGCGCACGATCTGGTTGCAGCGGAACTCGTTGGGCGAGTGCGGGTCGATCGTCAGCAGCCGGATCGTCTCGGCATCCCGCCCCTTCTGCTGCCAGATCTGCCCCCAGCTCAGCAGCAGGCGCTGGATGCCGGTGAACCCGTCGATCACGGGACCGTCACCCTCGGCGCCGGTGGCGGCCAGGTGCAGGCGATATGCCTTGATGGCGATCCCGAGCCCGCCGAGGTCGCCGATGTTCTCGCCGATCGTGAGCGCGCCGTTGACGTGGTGCTCCGGCGCGAGACCCTGCGGCACGAGGGCGTCGTACTGGGCGATCAGGGCGCCGGTGCGCTCCTGGAAGGCGGCGCGGTCCTCATCGGTCCACCAGTCGTGGAGCGCCCCGGTGCCGTCGAACGCCGACCCCTGGTCGTCGAAGCCGTGGCCGATCTCGTGCCCGATGACCGCGCCGATGCCGCCGTAGTTGGCCGCGGCATCCCGATCCACTTCGAAGAACGGATGCTGGAGGATCGCGGCCGGGAAGACGATCTCGTTCATGAGCGGGTTGTAGTACGCGTTGACCGTCTGCGGGGTCATGTACCACTCGTCGCGGTCGATCGGCTGGCCGAGCTTGGCCAGCTGCCGCTCGTGCTCCCAGGTGTTGGTGCGACGGACGTTGCCGATGAGGTCGGCAGGGTCGACCTCGAGCGCGCTGTAGTCCTTCCATTTCACCGGGTAGCCGACCTTCGGGGTGAAGGCGGCGAGCTTCTCCAGCGCGCGCTCGCGCGTGGCCGGCGTCATCCACTCCAGCTGCGAGATCGACTGCCGGTAGGCCTCGATCAGGTTCCCGACGAGTTCGTCCATCGCCGTCTTCGCCGCCGGCGGGAAGTGCCGCTCCACGTACACCTTGCCGACGGCCTCGCCCATCGCCGCCTCGACGAAGCTCACGCCCCGTTTCCAGCGCTCGCGGTTGACGGGGACACCCGTCAGCTCGGTGCCGTAGAACGCGAAGTTCGCGTCGACGAAGGCGCTCGACAGGAACGCCGCGTTCGCCCGGACGACGTGCAGCCGCAGCCACGCCTTCCAGTCCTCGAGGCGGTCGTCCACGAGCAGCGTCCCGAGGCCCTCGAGGTAGCTCGGCTCGTTGACGTTGATCTCGGCGAACCCGTCGCGGTGCGCGGGAGCCACGGCCTCGAGCCACGGGTCGAGGTCGACGCCGATGAGCCGCTGCACGTCGTCCCACGTCATGAGGTTGTAGGTCGCGACGGCGTCGCGCGTGCGCACGTTGTCCCAGTGGTGGGTGGCGAGCTCGGTCTCCAGCGCGAGCACGCGGTCAGCCTGCGCATCGGCATCCGCGATACCGGCCAGACCCAGCACGGTGTGCACGTACCCGCGGAACGCGACCCGCGTCTTGTCGAAGTTCTCCAGGCGGTAGTAGCTCTCGTCCGGCAGCGACAGCCCGGACTGCACGAAGAACACGACGTAGCGCTCGGGGTTGCCGGGGTCGGGCTCGATGTAGGTGCCGACGATGCCGCCGACACCCTCGCGCTCCAGTTCGCCGACCACCCGCAGGAGCGCCGGGATCGAGTCGATCGCGTCGACCCGCGCCAGCTGGTCCTGCAGCGGGGCGGCGCCGAGCGCCTCGATGCGCTCGGTATCCATGAAGCTCGTGAACAGGTCGCCGATCTTGCGGGCCTCGGTGCCCGGCTCGGCATCCACCACCTCTTCGATGATCGCGCGCACGTCCTTCTCGGCCTGCTCCGCGATGAGGTGGAACGACCCCCACCGGGCCTTGTCCTCGGGGATCTCGGTGCGCTCCAACCACGCCCCGTTGACGTGGCGGAAGAGGTCGTCCTGGGGGCGGATGCCGGGGCTCAGCTCGGACAGCTCGATACCCGAGCGCAGGGGGGTCGCGGTCATGCGTAACAGGATACGCGCCGCCGCCCGCGGCCGATCCGGCCGAGCCCGCCGGTCACGTCGAGGTCACTTCTCGGTCACCGTGCAGCCGAGGCCCGCGTCCGTCGCGGCGAAGCGGCCGCGTGTCCATTCGAGCAGGTCGGCCGCCAGCGGCGAGTAGCCCTCCATGACCTGGGCGTGCTGGAAACCGGCATAGCGGCGGTAGTCCACGCGCTGGCCCGCTTCGCACATCCGCGCGACGAAGTCGTCCTGCACGCTCGGCAGCACGATCGAGTCGGCCGCTCCCTGCCCGACCAGCACGGGCGGGCCGATGAGAGTCGGGGCGGCATTCGCGCGCAGCGCCGCACCGAGCGGGCCGGTGGTCGGGTCCTCGGCGAACACGTCGGGATCCTGCGTCGTGCCGAGCACCGCGAGGATCGACAGCGCCATATCGGGGTCGGTGAGGCAGCGCTGCGCCATCGACCGGACGAACGTCTGTGCACCCGGGCGGACATAGCGGTCGTACGTGACATCGGGCGCGATCGCGGAGTAGGCGGCGAACGCGTACGACGCGAAGATGCTGCCCCCGGTGACGTCGTCGACGTGCTTCACGATCGTGGGCAGGTCGCTCGCGGGGGCGAGCGCCGCGACGCCGCGCACCCACACCTCCGGCGCGTACGTCTGGGCGAGCGCCCCCGCCCACAGCGCCGCGTGACCGCCCTGCGAGTGGCCCCAGATGACGGTGCGGCGGTCGAGCCGCGCCTCGTCGAGCTGCCGGGCCGCGCGGACGGCGTCGAGCGACGCGTACGCGCTGGGCTTTCCGAACAGGTACGGGTGCGGCCCCTGGGTGCCGAGGCCGATGTAATCCGTCGCGACGATCGCCCACCCCTCCGCGATGACCTTGCGGGGGAAGTACAGCGCGCCGGCCCAGAATGGGCGCTCCTGCAGCGACGGCGCGCAGTGCTGCGCGTATCCCGTGGTGCCGTGATTCCAGTCGATGACCGGCCACCGGGTGTCCTCGTCGCCGCCGCGCGGCGTGACGACGAGGCCGCTGGCGACCCGCACCTTCCCGTCGACGCCGGTGGTCGTGTACAGGATGCGCCAGCCCTGCGCGTCGGCGGGGACCTCGCGCGTGAACTCCTCGGCCCGGATCAGCTGCCCCGGTTCGTCGGGGATGTCGCGGGGCGCGGCGTAGAACTCGTCGACGACCGTCGACCCCTCCCGCAGCGGCGCGGTCACCAGCACGGTCACGACGGCGAGCGCCACCGATCCGACCGCCATGACGGTGCGTCCCCAGCGGCGGCGCGGCGCGGCATCCGTCTGGTCCTTCCCGGCATCGCGACGGCGGCGGATCGCCGTCCACAGGTCGGTCACGCCCCGCATGATCAGCCACGACCCGAACACCACGGCGACGACGAGCAGCGTGATGTCGGGCCACCCCAGCGCGAGCACGCCGAAGATGATGCCGGTCGCCCCGAACGCCGCATCCGCGATGCGCGCGTCCCAGCCGCGGCCGCGTCGGAACGCGCCGACGATCCCGGCGGCGCCGTTGACGAGCAGCAGGATGCCGGTGATCACGGCGACGGCGCGCACGGTCAGCGCGGGCCACAGCAGCACGAAGACCCCCACGCCGACCCAGCCGGCCGCCAGGAGGTAGCGCCACCAGCGACGGCTGCCCTCCTCGGGACGGCTCGTCGCCTCGACCACGCCGGTGAGCACCATACCGCCGCCGAGCAGTAGGGCGAGCACGTCGAGGGCCGTGGTCGGCCGGATGACGATGACGGCGCCGAGCACGAGGGTCACCAGCGCCAGGGCGACGCGCAACCACTCCGGCATGCCGGCGTGCACCCTCCCCAGCGGGAGGCGGTGCAGGATGCTGGTGCGCGCCATCCCTCCAGGCTAGGACGCGTGCGGGCGTGCGCGTCGCGTCCGCGCCGTGCGCGGGTTCGGGAGGAGCGTGCGCGCCAGCCCATAGGCTCGGATCATGCCGGCGCCCACCCTCAACCGCGAGATCCTGCGGTTGGCGGTCCCGGCGCTCGGCGCCCTGATCGCCGAGCCGATGTTCCTCATCGTCGACTCCGCGCTCGTGGGCCATCTCGGGGTGGTGCCCCTGGCAGGGCTCGGAATCGCGTCGGCGGTGCTGCAGACGATCGTCGGGCTGATGGTGTTCCTCGCCTACTCGACGACCCCCGCCGTCGCGCGGCGCTTCGGAGCGGGCGACCACACCAGTGCCGTGGGCGCGGGCGTCGACGGGCTGTGGCTCGCGCTCGGGCTCGGCGCCGTGCTGGCCGTCGCGGGGACGCTGTTGACCCCGTGGCTCGTGGGGCTGTTCGGCGCCCCCGCCGACGTCGCCGAACAGGCCGTGATCTACCTGCAGCTGTCGATGTGGGGCCTGCCCGCCATGCTCATCGTGTTCGCCGCGACGGGGCTGCTGCGCGGGATGCAGGACACCGTGACGCCGCTGTGGATCGCGGGAATCGGCTTCGGGCTGAACGCCGTGCTGAACACACTGTTCATCTACGGGTTCGGCTGGGGCATTGCCGGTTCGGCGGCGGGCACCGTCGTCGCGCAGTGGGCGATGGTCGGCGCCTACGCGTGGGTGGTGGGCGCGCTGGCGCGGCGGCACGCGGCATCCGTCCGCCCGCAGCGCGAGGGCCTACGGGGATCGGCGCGGTCCGGCGGATGGCTGTTCCTGCGGACCGTGTCGCTGCGGGCGGCGCTCCTGGCAACGGTGTTCGTCGCGACGGCCCTCGGCACCGACGAGCTCGCCGGCTGGCAGGTCGCGTTCACGATCTTCTCCACGGCCGCGTTCGCCCTCGACGCGCTCGCGATCGCGGCGCAGGCCCTCATCGGACGCGGGCTCGGCGCGCAGGACGAGCCCTTCGTCCGGCGCGTCCTCGGTCGCACCGTCGCGTGGGGCGCATGGTTCGGCGTGGTCGTCGGCGCCGCGATCGCGGCGCTGTCCGGCGTCATCGGCCTCGTCTTCACGGGTGATGCCGCGGTCGCCGCACTCGTGCAGCCGGCCCTCCTCGCCCTCGCGGTGGCGCAGCCCGTGTGCGGTGTCGTGTTCGTGCTCGACGGCGTGCTGATGGGCGCCGGCGACGTCCGCTACCTCGCGATCGCCGGCGGCCTGAACCTGGTGCCCTACCTCCCGGCGCTGGTAGCGGTGTGGCTGCTGCATCCGACGGGAGCCGTAGGCCTCTTGTGGCTCGCGGTCTGCTTCTTCGGGGTCTACATGCTCGCGCGGCTCGCGACGCTCGGCTGGCGGGTGCGCCGCCCGGACTGGCTGACCGCAGGCGCCTGATCTTCTCCCCAGGCAGCAAGTCGCGCGATCTCTCCACAGATCGACGGCCGGCTCGCACAGCGGTCGCCTACCCGTGACATCGTGGGGGCCTGAAGTCACAATGGAGGTGTGTTGACCATGACGGAGCCGCAGGTGTGGACGCTGATCGGCGTGTTCAGTGCGCTCATGTTCAGCATGCTGGGCATCGTCTCCACACTCTTCATCCGCGTCGTGCGCACCGAGATCGGACGGCTCGAAATGAAGATGGACGTGCGCCTCGACAACCTCGACCGCGACGTGCAGGCGCTCATGCGCCACACCTTCGGCATCGATCGCGACTGATCGCGACTACGCCCAGCGGCGGCACCACTCGTACATGACGACCGCGGCCGCGGCGCTCGCGTTGATCGAGCGCGTCGAGCCGTACTGGGTGATCTCGACGACGCCGGATGCCGCGGCCACCGCCTCCGGAGATAGCCCCGGACCCTCCTGCCCGAACAGCAGCGCGCACCGCTCCGGGAGTTCCGCCCGGTCGAGCGCAACCGACCCGGCGACGTTGTCGACCGCGATGATCGGGATGCCGGCATCCTGCGCCCAGGCGGTGAACGCCGCGACGTCCTCGTGGTGCCGCACGTGCTGGTAGCGGTCGGTGACCATCGCCCCGCGACGATTCCAGCGGCGCCGGCCGATGATGTGCACCTCGGCGGCGCCGAAGGCGTTGGCGCTGCGGACGATCGAGCCGATGTTCATGTCGTGCTGCCAGTTCTCGATCGCGACGTGGAACGCGTGGCGGTGCTGGTCGAGATCGGCGACGATCGCGTCCATTGTCCAGTACCGATAGCGGTCGATGACGTTGCGCCGGTCCCCCGCGGCGAGCAGCTCCCGGTTGTAGCGCGGGTCGTCGGGCCACGCCTCGGGGCCGCCCGGCCAGGGTCCCACCCCGACCGGCAGCTCGGGCTCCGCCTGCCGCTCGTCCGTCTCGCCCCCGTGCAGCACCACCCCGCAAGGCTATCCCCGCCCCGATCCCGCCCGCGCGCGGCGCCGCGCCCCGCGCGCTTCCCGCGCGCCGCCCCGCGCCGCGCCCCGCCCCGCGCGCTTCCCGCGCCCCGCGCCCGCCCGCTTCCCGCGCGCGCCGCGCCCGCGCGCCCGCGCCCCGTGCCGAAAGCAGGCTGAACCGGCACTGGCGCCGGCTGAGAGCGCCCGCCGCGACGATCGAGCCTGCTTTTCGCACGCGTGACGCATCTTTCGGCACGCCGAAAAATCCCCTGGTACAGTTTTCGGCATGCCGAAAACGGATGCCGCGACGACGACGCCCACCCCCGCGACGCCCGCCCCGCCGCGTCGGCGCGCGGCGTGGCTGCTCGGCCCGGCCCTCGTCGCGGGCGTCGCCTACCTCGACCCCGGCAACGTCGCGAGCAACATGACCGCGGGTGCGCGCTTCGGCTACCTCCTCGTCTGGGTCGTCGTCCTCGGCAACACGATGGCCTGGCTGATCCAGTACCTGTCGGCGAAGCTCGGCATCGTGACCGGGCAGAGCCTCGCCGAGACGCTGGGCACCCGCATCCGCAGCCGCTGGGGCCGCCGTGCGTACTGGCTGCAGGCGGAGCTCGTCGCGATGGCCACCGACATTGCGGAGGTCATCGGCGGCGCCGTCGCGCTGTGGCTCCTGTTCGGTGTGCCTCTGCCGGTCGGCGGTCTCATCACGGGAGGGGTGTCCATCGCGCTGCTGCTCATCCAGCAGCGACGCGGCGCGCGCGCGTTCGAGTTCGTCGTCATCGGGCTGCTCGCCGTCATCGCGCTGGGATTCTCGTACGGCGTGTTCATCGCGCCGCCGGATGCCGCGGGCATCGCGGCCGGTCTCCTCCCCCGCTTCGACGGTGCCGAGTCGGTGCTGCTGGCGGCATCCATCCTCGGCGCGACGATCATGCCGCACGCGATCTACGCGCACAGCGCGCTCGCCCGCGACCGGTTCACCGCGCCCGGCGCGCACGCCGCCGACCGCGCCGCGGGCACGTCGCGGCTGCTGCGCGCCACCCGCTGGGACGTCACCATCGCGCTCGTCATCGCCGGCACCGTGAACCTCTGCATCCTGCTGCTGGCCGCCGCGAACCTCGCCGGCGCTCCCGGCACCGACAGCCTCGAGGGCGCCTACCACGCGCTGCAGTCGGGCCTCGGCGCGGTGGTGGCGACCCTGTTCGCGGTCGGCCTGCTCGCGAGCGGACTGGCCAGCACCGCCGTCGGCGCGTACGCCGGCGCCGAGATCATGCAGGGGCTCTTGCGGGTGCGGGTGCCGCTCCTCGCACGGCGCCTGGTCACTCTCGTCCCCGCGGTCGCCCTGCTGGCCGCCGGCGTCGACCCGACGTGGGCGCTCATCCTCAGCCAGGTCGTGCTGAGCTTCGGCATCCCCTTCGCGCTCATTCCGCTGGTCGCACTGACGGCGCGCGCGAGCGTGCTCGGAGCACATCGCAACCGGTGGTGGACGACGGCGGCGGGAGTGGTCGCCGCGGCGTTCCTCGTCGCGCTGAACGGCGTGCTGCTGTGGCTGGTGCTGTCGGGGGCATAGGCTGCGCCGGATACCCTGGCTCCGTGGCCGGAAACTCCGTCGCGATCGACGACTACCTGAAGACGATCTACCACCACACCGAGTGGCAGAACGACCCGATCACCCCGTCACAGCTCGCCGGGGAGCTCTCGCTCGCCCCGTCGACGGTGACCGAGATGGTGCAGAAGCTCGCCGCGCAGGGTCTCGTTTCACACCGCCCCTACGGCCCGGTCTCCCTGACCGATGCCGGACGGCTGCGCGCGGCATCCATCATCCGCCGGCATCGGCTCATCGAGACGTGGCTCGTGCGGGAGTTCGGCTACGCCTGGGACGAGGTGCACGACGAGGCCGAGGTGCTCGAGCACACGATCAGCGACCGCCTGCTGGCGGGGATCGATGCGCGGCTGGGCCACCCCCGGTTCGATCCTCACGGCGACGCGATCCCGGATGCCGACGGCGCCGTCGACCGCGCCCCGTTCGTCCTCCTGGCGGCCGCGCACATCGGTCACAGCGGCCGGGTGCTGCGGGTCAGCGACCGCGACCCGGCGTTGCTGCGGGCGCTCGAGGGGCACGGCATCGACGTCGGCCACACCCTGGTCGTCGCCGGCCGAGATGCCGTGCGCGTCGACGGCGGCGCGACCGTGGAGCTGCCCGCCGGCGCCGCCGACGCCGTGTGGCTCACCGTCTGAGCACCCCGCGGCATCCCCCGCCCTCGTCGGCGAGCAGAACAGGTGGCGCAATCGACCACCTCGGCCTCGCGGAGGCCGCCGCTCGCGCCCCCTTTTCCTTTGGGAGGTCGCCGTTTGCGCCCCTCTTCTTCGGGGAGGTCCGCAGAACGCGACCCCGGCCAGGTCAGAAGAGCGCGAGCCCGCGAGGGGTCAGAAGAACGCGAGCCCGGCGACGTAGCTGACCCCCATCGTGCCGAGGCCCACGACGAGCGTCCGCACGAGCACACGCCGCAGCATGAGGTGTCCCGCCCGCGCGGCGACCAGCGACGTCAGCACCAGGGAAAGCACGACGGCCAAGACGATCGCCGTCGTCTCGATCGCGACCGGCGCGAGCCACGTGATCAGCAACGGCACCGCCGCTCCGAGCGCGAACGCGATCCCGGCGGCGACCCCCGACCAGATGGGCGCCGCCTCGGCCATGATCTCGTCGATGCCGTGCTCCGCGTCGAGCTGCGCCGCGAGCGCGTCGTGGGCGGTGAGCTCCTCCGCCACCCGGCGCGCGGTCTCGGGTGTCAGCCCCTTGGCCTCCCAGTGCGCGGCGAGCTCATCGATCTCGCCGCTGAGGTCGCGGTCGAGTTCGGCCCGCTCCTGCTCGGCGATGACCAGCTGAGCCTCGCGCTCGGCCGCAGCCGCTGCCATACCCGCAGCCGCTGCCATACCCGCGGCGCGCCCGGCGCCGCACTCATGGCCGGCGGGCGCGGCGGGTCTTCGCCGCCTTCAGGTACGGCCACGGCGCCCCGACCGCGTGCTCGCAGTAGTTCCACAGCCGTGCCGCGATCTCCTCGTCGCGGGTGATGCGACCCGCCGTCGACAGCTTCGGTGCGCCGCTGACGATGCGCGACGGCCCCCAGAACTGCCCGCCGTCGGCATCCGGGTCCACGAGGGCACGCACGAGCGACCACGCCCCCCGCTCCTTGGACTGCGTGATCGGCGCCTGCAGGTTGTCGCCGAAGCGCTGGAGACGCGAGGGCTCGTTGACGCCGAGGATGCCGCGGGTGCGGCCGCTGATCGAGTAGCCCGGATGGGCGACGAGGCTCGCGATGGGCACACTCGCGGCGCGCAGCCGCCGGTCGGCCTCGAAGCCGAGCGCCGTCGTGGCCACCTTGGACTGTACGTACGCGCGCCAGGGCGTGTAGCCGTTCTCGAGCTCGGGGTCGATCGGGTCGTACGCCCACATCGACGTCGACATCGAGCCGACCCACACCATACGGCCGCGGCCCGCCGCGAGCGGCAGCAGCAGCTCGCCGGCGAGGGCGTAGTGGCCGAGCGCGTTCGTCGCGAACACGACCTCGTGCCCGTCGGCCGTCGTCTGCCGATGCCGCGGCGGGTGGACGATGCCGGCGTTCAGCAGCAGTCCGTGCAGTCCCGCCCGCCCGCGGACCGTCGCGGCGGCGGCGCGCACCGACCCCAGGTTGCTCGTGTCGAGCAGCAGCGTCGTGACGTCGGCATCCTTCGCGCCCCGCAGCACCGCCGCCCGCGCGGCGGCCAGCCGATTGGGGTTGCGTCCCGTCATGATGACGTGCGCGCCGGCGCCGGCCAGCTGCAGCGAGGAGAAGAACCCGAGGCCCGCTGTGGAGCCCGTGACGAGGTAGCGCCGACCGTTGAGGTCGGGCAGGCGCTCGGGGTCCCAGTCGTCGCGTGACACATGGTCGACACTAGAGCCGCGGGCCGCCGTTCGGCTGGCGACTCCCCGGTAGACTGGCCGCATGCGGACACGCGCCGATATCGAGTGCTGGCTCACGGACATGGACGGCGTTCTCGTCCACGAGAACAAGCCCATCCCGGGAGCCGCCGACCTGCTCGCGCAGTGGCGGGATGCCGGGATCCCGTTCCTCGTGCTGACGAACAACCCCTTCTACACGCCGCGGGACCTCAGCGCCCGGCTGCGGATCTCGGGCCTCGAGGTCCCCGAGGACCGCATCTGGACCTCGGCGCTCGCGACGGCGGAGTTCCTGCGGTCGCAGCATCCCGGCGGCACGGCGTTCGTCATCGGCGAGGCCGGCCTGACGACGGCGCTGCACGAGGCCGGGTACGTCATGACCGAGACGCAGCCGGATTACGTCGTCATCGGCGAGACGCGCAACTACTCGTTCGACCGCATCACCCAGGCGATCCGCTTCATCAACGCCGGCGCGCGGTTCATCATCACGAACCCGGATGCCACGGGCCCGACCCCCTCGGGAATCGTCCCGGCGACGGGGTCGTTCGCGGCGCTCATCACCCACGCGACCGGCAAGGCGCCGTACGTCGTCGGCAAGCCCAACCCGATGATGTTCCGCTCGGCGATGAACCGGATCGGCGCGCACTCGGAGAACACCGGCATGATCGGCGACCGCATGGACACCGACGTCGTGGCGGGCATCGAGGCCGGTCTGCACACGATCCTGGTGCGCACCGGCATCTCCGACGACGCCGAGATCGAGCGGTATCCGTTCCGCCCGGACGAGATCCTCGATTCGGTGGCCGACCTCGTGACCGCCGAGCCGGTCGAGTCGGAGATGCCGGAGGGGCTGTGAACGCCTTCGAGCAGACGCTGCTGCTGGTGACGTCCGCCCTCATGATCCTGACGACGCTCGTCGTCGTCATCGTGCAGTACGTCCGCGGGCGCGGCCGCCGCGGGGGCCGCTGATGGCGCTCTTCCTCGTCGTGACGGCGTTCGCGCTGCTCATCGCCGCGCTCGTGCTGTTCCTGCGCGGCCGCCGGGATGCCCCGCAGGGCACGCCGCTGCCGAACGGCCGCGGGATCGCACTGCTCACGGTTGTCGGGCTCGTCCTCGCCCTGGCATCGCAGCTGCCCGTCTTCCGCTGACCCGCCCCGGGTTACTGCGGCGCGAGGCCCAGGTCGTCGAGGTCGATGATCGAGCGCCAGGTGAAGCCGGCGGCCTCGACGGCGGCCTGCGCGCCGGTCTTGCGGTCGACGACGGTGACGACCGCGACGACATCGGCCCCGGCCGCGCGTGCGACCTCGGCGGCCTTCAGGGGCGACTGCCCCGTGGTGGAGGTGTCCTCGACGATCACGACGCGCTTGCCGGCGACCTCGGCGCCCTCGATCTGGCGGCCGCGGCCGTGATCCTTGGGCTCCTTGCGGACGACGAACGCGTCGACGGGGGTGCCTGACGCGACCGACGCGTGCAGCACGGCGTTCGCGATCGGGTCGGCGCCGAGGGTGAGACCCCCGACGGCGTCGACCTCGAGGTCGCGCACGAGATCGAGCACGAGCCGCCCGATCGCGGGCGCCGCGCGGTGGTCGAGGGTGAGCTTGCGCATGTCGACGTAGTACGTCGCCTTCTTGCCGCTGGACAGCGTGAAATCGCCGTGAAACACCGCCTCCTCGCCGATCAGGGCGATGAGGTCCTGGCGCTGTGCTTCGAGCTCGGGCGTGGAGGCGACGGTCATGCCCAGCAGTCTACGGACGCCCCGCCGCCGTTTTTCACGCGCCGTCCGCCGCCGACGCGCACGGTGTGGCCCTAGAGTCGGGAACGTCGCCGGCGCCCGAGCCGCGGCATCCGTCGCCCGCCGCGAACCGAGGAGCACCATGGCCCGCATCGGCATCGTCACCGAGTTGCCCGGCGAGACGCGGGTGGCCGCGTCGCCGACCACGGTGGGCCGCATCGCCAGGCTCGGCTACGACGTCGTCGTGCAAGCCGGCGCCGGCGAGCGCTCGTCGTTCCCGGATGCCGAGTACATCGCCGCCGGCGCGACCATCGCCGATCGCGACACCGCGTGGGCCGCCGATGTCGTCCTGAAGGTCGCGGTGCCGACCGCCGACGAGATCGCGCTCCTGCAGCCGGGGGCAACCATCGTGGGCTTGCTGAGTCCTGCCCTGCGGCCCGATCTGCTGGCCGCGCTCGCGGCGCGCGGCGTCACGGCGCTGGCCCTCGACGCCGTCCCGCGCATCTCGCGCGCCCAATCGATGGACGTCCTCTCCTCGATGGCGAACATCGCCGGCTACCGCGCCGTCGTCGAGGCCGCCAACGCGTTCGGCCGCTTCTTCACCGGGCAGGTCACGGCGGCCGGCAAGGTGCCGCCGGCGAAGGTGCTCGTGGCGGGCGCCGGGGTCGCGGGACTCGCGGCGATCGGCGCGGCATCCTCGCTCGGCGCGATCGTCCGCGCGACCGATCCGCGCCCGGAGGTCGCCGACCAGGTCGCCTCGATCGGCGGCAGCTACCTGCCCGTCGCCGTGCCGGACGAAGCCAAGGAGGTCTCGGCCGACGGATACGCGAAGGCCACGAGCGCCGCCTACGACGCCGCGGCCGCGCAGCTCTACCGGGACCAGGCCGCCGACGTCGACATCATCATCACGACGGCGCTCATCCCGGGCCGTCCCGCGCCCCGCCTCATCACCGCCGCCGATGTGGCCGCCATGAAGCCGGGCAGCGTCATCGTCGACATGGCGGCGGGCCTCGGCCAGGACGGCCAGGGCGGCAACGTCGAGGGCTCGGTCGCCGGCGAGAAGGTCGTGACGGCGAACGGCGTCACGATCCTCGGGTACACCGACCTCGCGGGCCGCCTCCCGCAGCAGGCCTCCCAGCTGTACGGCACGAACCTGCTGAACCTGCTCACCCTGCTGACCCCCGGAAAGGACGGCGTGCTCGTCATCGACGAGACCGACGTCGTCCAGCGCGCCGTCACCGTCGTGCGTCAGGGCGAGGTGACGTGGCCACCCCCGCCGGTGCAGGTGTCGGCGGCGCCGGCGCCCGTGGCGGATGCCGCGGCATCCTCGTCGGCACCGGCACCACGGCAGGGCCTGTCGACCCGCACGAAGTCCGTCCTCACCGGCGTCGGCATCGCCGCGCTGTTCCTCGTCTGCACGTTCGCACCCGCGCCGCTGCCGCAGCACGTCCTCGTGCTGACGCTCTCGGTCGTCATCGGGTTCTACGTCATCGGCAAGGTCGCCCACGCGCTGCACACGCCGCTCATGAGCATCACCAACGCGATCAGCGGCATCATCATCGTCGGCGCCATGTCGCAGATCATCGTGCCCGACCCGCTCGTCCAGGTGCTCGCCGCCGTCGCGGTGCTGCTGGCATCCATCAACATCTTCGGCGGCTTCGCCGTCACCCGGCGCATGCTCGCCATGTTCCAGAAGGGCGATCAGAAGTGACCGACGCGTACTTCGGAGATCTCGGCGGCCTCGTCCTCGCGCAGTCCATCGCCACCGCGGCATATATCGTCGCGGCGCTGCTGTTCATCCTCGCCCTCGCCGGGCTCAGCAAGCAGGAATCGGCCCGCCGCGGCATCGTCTACGGCATCGCGGGCATGACGATCGCGCTCGTCGCGACCCTCGTCCTCGTGGTCGCGAGCGGCATGCTGCTCACGAGCGGCGCCACCCTCGGCCTGACCCTCCTCGTCGTCGCCATCCTCGTCGGCGGCGCGATCGGCCTGTGGCGGGCACGGGTGGTCGAGATGACCGGCATGCCCGAGCTCATCGCGCTGCTGCACTCCTTCGTGGGCCTCGCAGCCGTGCTCGTCGGATGGAACGGCCACCTCTACGCGGAGGGCATCGCCCCGGAACTGGTCGGCATCCACCACGCCGAGGTCTTCATCGGCGTCTTCATCGGCGCGGTCACCTTCACCGGGTCGATCGTGGCGTTCCTCAAGCTCTCCGCGCGGATGAGCTCGCGCCCGCTCATGCTGCCGGGCAAGAACCTGCTCAACGTCGGCGCGCTCGTGCTGTTCGTCGCGCTCACGGTCTGGTACGTCATCACGCCCGAGCTGTGGCTGCTGATCGTCGTCACCCTGCTCGCACTGGCACTCGGCTGGCACCTCGTCGCCTCGATCGGCGGCGGCGACATGCCCGTCGTCGTCTCGATGCTCAACAGCTACTCCGGCTGGGCGGCCGCCGCGGCGGGCTTCCTGCTGAACAACGACCTGCTGATCGTCACGGGTGCCCTCGTCGGCTCATCGGGTGCGTACCTGTCGTACATCATGTGCAAGGCCATGAACCGGTCGTTCCTGTCGGTCATCGCGGGCGGATTCGGCATCGAGGCGCCGCGCACCGGCGACGAGGAGCAGGGCGAGATCCACGAGACGGATGCCGGGGCGGTCGCGTCCCTGCTGCGCGATGCCCGCTCTGTCATCATCACCCCCGGCTACGGCATGGCCGTCGCGCAGGCGCAGTACCCGGTCGCCGACCTCACGAAGCGGCTGCGCGAGCGCGGCGTGACGGTGCGCTTCGGCATCCACCCCGTCGCGGGACGGCTTCCCGGCCACATGAACGTGCTGCTGGCCGAGGCGAAGGTGCCCTATGACATCGTGCTGGAACTCGACGAGATCAATCAGGACTTCGCCGAGGCCGACGTCGTGCTGGTGATCGGCGCGAACGACACCGTCAACCCCGCCGCGGCCGAGGATCCCGGCTCGCCCATCGCCGGCATGCCGGTGCTGCACGTGTGGGAGGCGCGGAACGTCGTCGTGTTCAAGCGGTCGATGGCCTCGGGGTACGCCGGTGTGCAGAATCCGCTGTTCTTCCGCGAGAACACCCGCATGCTGTTCGGGGATGCGAAGGAGCGGGTGGAGGACATCCTGCGCGCGCTGTAGCCCGCCTCTACAGCGCGAGGTGCAGGCGCAACGCGTCGTCGAGGGCACCCATGAGCTCGGCGGGCACCCAGCCCGCGACTGCGGAGATGCGGCGCACCGAGATCGCCCGGACCTGCTCGGCTTGCGCTTTGCTGTCGCGACTCAGACCTGTGCCGGATGCCGGGAGCAGCACCTGGAAGTCGAAGACCCGCTCGGTGTTCGACGTGAGCGGGACGACGGTCACGACGCCGCCGGTGCGCATCGCTGCCGCATTCGCGACGTTGTTGCTCACCACGACGACAGGCCGCGTGCGCGCGGCTTCGCTCCCTGCCGCGGGGTCGAGGTCTGCCAGCACGATCTGACCTCGCCGCAGCGACGGCACCGGCGTGTTCATGCGACGCCGTCAGCGGTCACGCCGTCCCACAGCGGCGCGTCGGCGTCGGCGTTCCATTCGCCGTAGGCCGCGGCATAGGCGTCTTCGAGCGCGCTCTCGCGCAGCAGTCGGACCGCCGCCTGCACCGCCGCCGACCGGCTGCGGAACCGCCCCGCGACGGCCTGACTGTCGAGATATGCCAGGTCGTCGCTGCTCAGGCTGAGACTGACTTTGGTGAACGACATGCCGTGATACTACTTCCTTGCTACCGCCATTGCTACTCTTCTCTCGCCGAACGCCGGGGACGCGCACGGGAGCGTGCGAGGATCGGAGGCATGGAGACGCACGACGACGAGCTGACGTCGTTCGCCGATCTCCTCGACTCCGCGGATGCCGACGCCCCGGCGCCGGTCATCGATCCCGCCGAGCGGGCCCGCCGTCGCCGTCGGCGACTCCGGGCGGGGATCACGACCGCGGTCGTCGCGCTCGTGCTCCTGGGTCTGGCGGGAGGATACGCCGCCTACGCCCTGACCACCCCGGTCGCGCTCCCCGCCGCGGAGACCCGCACGCCGCAGCCGACGGCGGGCGCCCCGGCGTCGCTGGCGATGCCCGCCGGCGCGTCGGCGGTGCAGGTCTCCGGCGGGACGGACTTCCTGGGCGTCGACGGGCTGGCCGCGGCATCCGGCGCCCCGGGCCCGCTCCCGATGGCGAGCATCACGAAGCTCGTGACCGCGCTCGTCGTGCTCGACGCGCATCCGCTGTCCGGCCCCGACGACCCCGGACCCGTCCTGACCTTCAGCAAAGCCGACCACGCGCTGTACGACCAGTACTACGTGCGGGGCGCGACGATCGCCGCCATGCCGACCGGCAGCACGATGAGCCTGCACGACGCCCTGGAGCTCATGCTCGTCGTCTCGGCCAGCAATTACGCCGACGCCGTCTCGACGTGGGCCTTCGGCTCCCGCGGCGCGTTCGTGCGCGCGACGGACGCCTGGCTGGATCGCAACGGGCTGGGACGCATCACGGTGGTCGAGCCGACGGGCATCGACCCCCGCAACACCGCCACTGCCGCCGACCTCATCACGCTCGGCACCATCGCGATGAGCAACGAGACGATCGCCGGGATCGTGGGGATGACCACGCTCGACGTGCCCGGCTTCACCGGCAGCAACACGAACTCGCTGCTCGGCACCGACGGGGTCCGCGGCATCAAGACCGGGACGCTCGAGGGGTCGAACCTGCTGTTCTCGTCGCTGCTCGACGTCGGCATCGACGAACCGCTGACGATCACCGGCGCGGTGCTCGGCGGCCGGGACCGCGACAGCGTCAACAGCGACGTCGAGCGGATGCTGGGGAGCATCCGCTCCGGCTTCCACGCCGTCTCGCTCGCCCGCCGCGGCGAGGTGTATGGCAGCTACGAGACGCCGTGGGGAGCCGAGGCGCAGATGGTGGTCGCAGCGGATGCCGCGGTGCTGACGTGGTCGGACACACCCATCACCGCCGAGATGACCACGAGCCCGCTGACCACCGGGCGCGCCGGCGAGAAGGTGGGGACGATCACGTGGACGGCCGGGCCGCGCACCCTGTCGACCGACCTCGTGCTCGACGCCGACATCGCGATGCCCGACGACTGGTGGCGTCTCACCCACCCGCTCGAACTCGACGGCCCGCTGGCGGGCCGGGGGTAGCGGCGCGCGCTGTCGGCGGCGGCGAATACTCTGGATGCCATGCGTGTGGCCACCTGGAACGTCAACTCGATCCGTGCCCGCGTCGTCCGCACCGTCGACTTCGCCGTGCGCGAGGACATCGACGTGCTGGCGATGCAGGAGATCAAGTGCAAGCCCGAGCAGTTCCCGTACGCCGAGTTCGAGGCGGCGGGCTACACCGTCGAGGCGCACGGCCTGAACCAGTGGAACGGCGTCGCGATCGCGAGCCGCACGCCGATCGAGAACCTGCAGATCGGCTTTCCCGGCATGCCGGGCTTCGCGAAGGGTCATGACGGGCCCGACGCCCCGCAGGAGGCCCGCGCGATGGGCGCGACCGTCGGGGGCGTCGAGGTGTGGAGCCTGTATGTGCCGAACGGCCGCGGCCTCGACGACCCGCACTACCGCTACAAGCTCGACTGGCTCGAGGCGCTGCGGGGGTACACGTCCGACACCCTCGCCGCGAACCCCGACCTGGCCCTCGCCCTGACCGGCGACTTCAACATCGCCCCGACCGACGCCGACAACGGCGATCCCACCGTGATCGAGGGCGTGACGACGCACGTCTCGGCGCCCGAGCGCGCCGCCTTCCAGTCGCTGCTCGACGCGGGCCTGCACGACACGGTGCGCCCGCTCGTGCCGACCGGGTACACGTACTGGGACTACAAGCAGCTGCGCTTCCCCCGCAACGAGGGCATGCGCATCGACTTCATCCTCGGATCGCACGCGTTCGCCGACGCGGTGGTCGCGGCATCCATCCATCGCGACGAGCGCAAGGGCGAGATCCCGAGCGACCACGTGCCCGTCGTCGTCGACCTCGACCTCGAAGGTCCCGACGACGACGACCGCCCGATGATCTTCTGACGCGACGCCGCGGCCTCAGGCCGCGCTCGCCCGGCCGTCGACGGCGTCGAGCCCTGTCGCGGAGCGCCACGCGATGAGCGTGGTCCCGAGGGCGGATGCCGCGAACACCGCCGCCAGCAGCGCCCAACCACGTCTGCCGCGGGGCAGCACCTGCGCGCGCTGCGCGCGGCCGGCCTCGTCTCGTCGACGCGATACGGCCGGTCGGTGCTGTACCTGCGCAGCGAGCTCGGCAACGCACTCGTGCCGCCGGCGCCGGGCGCCTGAGCCCGGCGTGGCGTCAGCGGCTCATGACGCGCCCGGCGCCCAGCGCCCGATCAGGTCGTGCAGCTGCCGCAGGAACCCGGTGAGGAACTCCCGCGTGCCCGCGTTCGCGAACCCGCCGTCGCCGTCGAAGAACTCATCGCCGACGCGGATGTACGCCTCGGGCACACCGACCAGCGGTGCACCGAGCGCCGAGAGGATCGCCTTCAGGTGGTTCTGCGCGACGGCCGTGGAGATCATGCCCTTCGTCGCGCCGGTGACGGCGACGGGCTTGCCCGCCAGCGAGCTCTTGCCGGTGGGGCGGCTCGCCCAGTCGACGGCGTTCTTCAGCACCGCGGGGATCGACCGGTTGTACTCCGGCGTGATGATCAGCAGCCCGTCGGCGCTCTCCACCGCGCGCTTAAAGGCCCAGCCGTCGTCGGGGAAGTCCGTGTCGTACTGCGTGCCGTAGAACGGCAGGTGCGCGATCGGGATGTCGCGGAACTCCAGCCCGGCGTCGGGTCCCAGCGCGATCAGCGCGTCGGCGAACCTGCGGTTGAGCGAGGGTTCGGACACCGACCCCACGATCACCCCTACGGTGTAGACCTTCTCGTCTGTGTCGGTCATCGTGACTCCCTCGTGCGTTCGGTGCGGTGCGTGAGTGCGGTGCGGTAGGTGGTCGTTCGGTGTCATCCTGCCAAAGCGCACCGGCATCCCCAAGGGTCTTGACGCGCCCATCGGTCTCATAGGATTCACCAAGAGAGCCGCACGACGAGGGGACGAGATGAAGAAGGCACGCCTGGCGACACTGGCCGCGCTGCTGCTGGCGGGGACGGTGGCCCTCACCGGCTGCTCGCAGCTGATGGGGCTGATCGCCGACAACCCGCCCGTGCGCGACGCAGACACGTCCGAGATCACCGAGGGCGGCGACCTCGACGTCTTCACCCTGAGCGTCGGCGACTGCTTCGACGACCAGTCGGCGACCGAGGTGAGCGAGGTGCCGGTCGTGCCGTGCACGCAGCCGCACGACAACGAGGTCTTCCACGACTTCACGGTCGACGGCGAGGAGTTCGATCAGGCCACCATCGACGCGGCCGCCGAGGAGAACTGCGGCGGTCAGTTCGACGTGTTCACCGGCATCGCGTACGACCAGTCCGTCCTCGACTGGAGCACGCTCGCGCCCACCCCGGGCAGCTGGGAGCAGGGCGACCGCCTCGTCTCGTGCATCATCTACGAGTACGGCGTGCGGACCGTCGGGACGCTCGCCGGCGCGCAGCGCTGAGCGCTCGGCTCCGTCGTGCGGGGGATGCCGCGGCATCCGCCCCCGCCTACGTTGGAATCATGAGCGAGCACGTCACCGGGCGCACCGTCACCGCGGCGCAGCGCCGCAACGATCTGTGGCTGGCCGCCGGGCTGCTCGTCGGCGCCGTGATCAGCGCATGGCTCGGGCAGGTGGCCGGCCTCTACGGCGACGAGACACCGCCGTTCGCGTGGGCGCTCGTCTACGCCCCCGCCCTCACGCTGCCGCTGGCGCTGCGGCGCCGCTACCCGGAGGCCGTGCTGGTCACCGTCGCGCTGGCCTTCTTCGTCGGCGTGACCGCGCGCATCCCCGAGGTGTACGTCGGCAACGTCGCGCTGTTCATCGCGATGTACACCGTCGGCGCGTGGGTCGCCGACCGGCGCCGTGCGACGCTCGTGCGCCTGATCGTCATCGCCGCCATGTTCGTCTGGCTGCTCGTGACCATCTTCCAGGCGGCGACCGGCGAAGACGACGGGGGCCCGTCGCGGGCGGGGCTGTTCTCGCCGTTCGCGGCGTACATGCTGCTGCAGTTCCTCGTCAACGTCGCGTTCTTCGGCGGGGCGTACTTCTTCGGCGAGCGCGCGTGGGCCGGCGCCCGCTCCCGCGCGGTGCTCGAGGAGCGCACCGCCGACCTGGAGCGGGAGCGGGAGCTGACCGCCGCGCAGGCGGTGGCGCTCGATCGCGTGCGCATCGCCCGCGAACTGCACGACGTCGTCGCCCACCACGTGTCGGCGATGGGCGTGCAGGCGGGCGCGGCGCGCACCGTTCTCGACCGCGACCCCGCCGCCGCGCGCGCGGCGCTCGGGACGGTGGAGCACTCCGCCCGCGAGGCGCTCACCGAGCTGCGCCAGCTGCTGGAGACGCTGCGCACGCCCGACGCCGACACCCCGGTATCCTCCACCCTGAGCCTGCGCGCCCTTCCCGACCTCGTCGCCCACGCCGTCGACAACGGCCTGCCGACGACGTTCGCCGTGGTGGGCGAGCCCGTCGAGACGCCCGAGCTGGTGCAGGTGAACCTGTACCGCATCGCACAGGAGGCGCTCACGAACGCGCGCCGGCACGGCGGTCCGGATGCCGTCGCCGACGTGCGGCTGCGCTACGACGACGCCGGCGTCGAGCTGGAGGTCACCAACACCGGCCGTCCGATGGTCGCGGGGCGCGCGGGCCTCGGCATCGTCGGCATGCGGGAGCGGGCGGCCGCTTCGGGGGGCACGATCGAGGCGGGGCCGCGACCGCGGGGCGGCTTCCTGGTGCGGGTGCGGGTGCCGTCGGCATCCGGCACCGGCGAGGTTTCGCGCCGAGAGGGTGCCGTGAGCGCGGCGGTGCGCACATGAGCGTGCGGGTGCTGCTCGTCGACGACCACGCCGTCATGCGGGCCGGGTTCCGCATGATCCTGGATGCCGAGGACGACCTCATCGTCGTCGGCGAGGCCGGCAACGGCGCCGACGCGGTGGCGGCGGCATCCGCCCTGCGTCCTGACGCCATCTGCATGGACGTCCAGATGCCGGGCATGGACGGGCTCGAGGCGACCCGCCGCATCGTCGCCGACCCCGCGAGCACGGCCGCCGTCGTCGTGGTGACGACCTTCGACCGCGACGACTACCTGTTCCAGGCGCTGCAGGCCGGCGCGAGCGGATTCCTGCTCAAGAACGCCGGGCCCGAGGAGCTCGTCACCGCGGTGCGCGTCGCGGCCGCCGGCGACGGGCTGCTCGCCCCGGCGGTCACCAAGCGCGTGATCGAGCGGTTCGCGGCATCCGCTCCCCCGGACGCCCCCGCGGCGATGCCGCCCTCGCCCGCCGCGGCGCTGCTCACCGAGCGCGAGACCGAGGTGCTGCGGCTCTTGGCCGACGCGCGCAGCAACGCCGAGATCGCCACGGCGCTGTACATCGGCGAGGCGACCGTGAAGACGCACGTGTCGAACGTGCTGCAGAAGCTCGGCGCGCGCGACCGCGTCGCCGCGGTCGTCTACGCGCACCGCCACGGCCTGGCCTGACGCGCCCTGCGGGGTGGGCCTGGCCTGACGCGTGCTGCGGGGGCGAGGCGCCGGGCCCGACCCCCGGGCGTCAGCCGCGGGCGACGACCGGGATCGAGCCGGTCAGGGCGAGCCGCTCGCGCAGGGCGACGAGCGAGGTCTCGGGGCGCCACAGCGCGACGATGCTCCAGCCGAACAGGCCCACCACCAGCACGTTGCGCGCCAGCAGCACGGCCGCGGCAAGCGGGTGCGCGTCGATGAGCGGCAAGTACAACACCGGGAAGACGAGGGTCGTGAGGAAGCACACCATCGCCATCCACTCCGCGACCCGCGACCATGCGTGGCGGTCGATGACCAGCCCGACGGCGACGATCGGCGCCAGCCACAGCATGTACTGCGGCGAGCCGACCTTGTTGAAGACGATGAGCGCCGCCGTCAGCGCGAAGGCGCCGCGGAGGATCAGCCGCTGCTCGGCCAGGGGGGTGAGCGTGCCTTCGGTGAGAGCGCGACGCCGCGCCCGCCACAGCAGCACGAGGATGACGGCGAACGCGATCGGCATGAGCCACGTCACGAGCACGCCGGCGGCCTGCGCGCCGGGCCCCGCCACCTCACGCGTCGCGAGGACGTAGTTCTGCCGGATCTCAGCTCCCGGCATCCCGAGCACGGTCGCCCACACCCACGGCGTCGCGATCGGCGCCTCCAGCTGGAGCGAACGGTCACCCTGGATCGTGGCGAAGCTGAACAGGTTGTGCCCGCCGCCGAAGGCGATGACGACGCCGGCGATGGCGGCGCTGACGGCGAGCCCCCCGGCGATGATCCGCATCCGCAGCGACGAGATCGCGACAGCCGCGGCGGCGAGCGCCGCCGGCCAGACCTTGATCCAGGTCGCGGCGGCGATGAGCGCGCCCGCGAGGGCCGGCCGTCGCACGAGCCAGACGAGGGCCGCGATCGCCAGCGGCGCGGCGAAGCCCTCGAGCCGCAGCATCGACACCGGCGCGAGCAGCAGCTGCACGGCGAGCCAGTACCACGCGGCGACATAGCCCTTGCGGCGGCGGAGGTTTCCCGTCAGGGCCGCGATGGCGAGCCAGTTCGCGGCGACCATCAGCAGGAGCCACACGAGCTGGTAGGTCCAGGGGCCGAAGGCGATGGCCGCCATGATCGGCACGAGCGCGCCCGCGGGGTACACCCACGCCATGTCGATGACTGGCCAGTGCCCGTGCAGCGCCTGCTCCGCCCACAGCCGGTACAGCGGCAGGTCGCCCTCGGTGCCTCCGACGACGATGACGTGCAGCAGCCCGACGAAGTACAGCAGGTGCACGACGGCGAACCCGGTGATCAGACCCCGGCGGGTGAAGGCGAAGCGCACGGCGACCGGAAGGAATCTCTCCCATCGCTCGACCGCGCGGACACCCAGGCTCTTCACGCGCTGGGCGCGGGAGATCTCCGGAGCGCTCGTCACCTTTGCGAGTGTAGAGACGGCAGGCGGACGGCGGGTGGACACGACATTTCTGTTTCCTGTCAATTCACCGTGCGCTCATCCGGGCGACGGATGCCGCGTCGCGCGCAAACCCGTCCCACGGGGGAGGTCTGCGGCATCCGCTGCGCGTAGCGTCGGAGCATCGGCACGCGGTGCCGGTGGCCCTAGAGGAGGAGCGCATGCTCGAACTGTCCGGCATCACCAAGAGCTACGGCACCCATCGGGTGCTCGACGACGTCGGGTTCCACGTCGCCCCCGGGCGCCTGACCGGCTTCGTCGGCGGCAACGGCGCGGGAAAGACCACCACGATGCGGATCGTGCTGGGCGTCCTCGCGCGCGACGGCGGCACCGTCACCCTCGACGGCGCGCCGGTGACGGCGGCCGACCGCCGCCGATTCGGCTACATGCCCGAGGAGCGCGGCCTGTACCCGAAGATGCGGGTGCTCGACCACATCGTGTACCTCGCCCGTCTGCACGGCTTCGACCGCGCCGACGCGACGGCCCGCGCGGAGGCGCTGCTGGTCGAGCTGGGGCTCGGCGAGCGCCTGCAGGACAACATCGAGACGCTGTCGCTGGGCAACCAGCAGCGCGCGCAGATCGCCGCCGCGCTCGTCCACGACCCCGAGGTGCTGATCCTCGACGAGCCGTTCTCGGGCCTTGATCCCCTCGCCGTCGACGTCGTCGCGGGCGTGCTGCAGAGCCGCGCCGCCGCGGGGGCGGCCGTGCTGTTCTCGTCTCACCAGCTCGACGTCGTGGAGCGCCTGTGCGACGACCTCGTGATCATCGCCGGGGGCACGATCCGCGCCGCCGGGCGCCGCGACGACCTGCGCGCGCAACACGCCGGGCGCCGCTTCGAACTCCTCTCCGCCGGGGATCTGGGGTGGCTGCGTGACGCCCCCGGCATCGATGTCGTCGAGTTCGACGGCGGCTACGCCGTGTTCGACGCCGACACCGACGAGGCGGCGCAGGACGTGCTGCGTCGCGCCGTCGCGGCGGGCGCGGTCACGAGCTTCGCCCCCCGGCATCCCACCCTCGCCCAGATCTTCAAGGAGGTCATCCAGTGACCGTGCAGACCCCCTCCTTCGCCCAGAGCGTGTGGCTCGTCGCCGAGCGCGAGATCGGCTCGAAGCTGCGCAGCAAAGCGTTCCTCATCTCGTTCGGCATCCTGTTCGTGATCGCGCTGGCCGGCGTGATCTGGGCCGGATTCAGCGCGAACGACAACTCGACGACACCCGTCGCGGTCACCAGCGACGCCGCGCAGCACGTCGACGGCATCCCAGGGCTGGAGCTCACGACCGTCGCCGATCAGGCCGCCGCGGAGGCGCTCGTGAAGGACGGGACGGTGGATGCCGCGGTCGTCGGCGACGGCCAGCCGCCGCTCGGGTTCTCGGTGATCGTGGAATCCGACGTCCCCTCGAGCCTGCTGATGTCGCTGTCGCAGACCCCGAACGTGGTGGTGCTCGACCCCGCGAACGCGACGAACTGGATCGGCTACATCGCGGCGATCGGCTTCGGCGTCGTGTTCCTGTTCGCGGCGCAGACCTTCGGCGCGACGATCGCCCAGAGCGTCGTCGAGGAGAAGCAGACGCGCGTCGTGGAGCTGCTGATCTCGGCGATCCCGGCGCGGGCGCTGCTGGCGGGCAAGGTGATCGGCAACACGATCCTCGCGATGGGCCAGGTGGTCATCCTGGCGGCGATCGCGGTGGTCGGCCTCACGGTGACCGGGCAGACGGAGTTCCTGCAGGGCATCGGCGGTCCGATCGCGTGGTTCAGCGTGTTCTTCCTGTTCGGCTTCGTGCTGCTGGCGGCGCTGTTCGCCGCGGCGGCGGCGATGGTGTCGCGGCAGGAGGACATCGGGGCCACGACGACGCCGCTGATGTTCCTGATCCTCGCGCCGTACTTCCTGGTGATCTTCTTCTGGAACAACCCGACGGTCCTGACCGTGATGTCGTACGTGCCGTTCTCGGCCCCGGTGGGCATGCCGGTGCGGCTGTTCCTCGGTCAGGCGCAGTGGTGGGAGCCGCTGGTCTCGCTCGCGATCCTGCTGGTCTCGTGCGTCCTCGCGATCCTCGTCGGCGCGAAGATCTACGAGAACTCGCTGCTGCGGATGGGCGCCCGCGTCAAGCTCACCGAGGCGCTCGGGCGCTGAGCCGAAGACGCTGACCGGCCGCGCCGCGACACCGCGCGCGGCCGGTCAGCGCTCGACGCGCTCGACGAGTATGCCGTCGGCATCCGCCCACACGTGCGCGCCGGGTCGGAAGACGACACCGCCGATCTCCACGGGGACATCGACCTCGCCGATGCCGTCCTTGGCGCTCTTGCGCGGGTTCGAGCCGAGCGCCTTGACTCCGAGCGGCAGCGTCGCGATCGCCTCCCGGTCGCGGATCGCCCCGTGCACGATGATCCCGGCCCACCCCGCGGCGACCGCGGACGCCGCGATGAGGTCGCCCACGAGCGCCGACTCCAGCGACCCGCCGCCGTCGATGACGAGCACGGCGCCGTCGCCCGGCGTGGCGAGGATCTGCTTGACCAGCGCGTTGTCGCGGTGGCAGCGCACCGTGCGGACGGGCCCGTCGAACGCGACGCGTCCGCCGATGTCGTGCAGCTGCAGGGCGAGGGACTCCAGCGCGTCGCCGCGCTCGTCGTAGAGGTCGGCCGTGGCGATCGTCATGGCTGCCACGGTAGCCGGTGACGTCCAGCGGGAACACATCGCGGGTGCATACAGTTGCATCGACTGGGCCGAGGGCGTCCCGACCGCTGACATCGATCCGAGGAGACGCCATGAGCCTCACCACCGTGCACCCCGCCGACACCGACGCGCCCATCCTGGACGTGCTCGCCGAGCGCTGGAGCACCCGCATCTTCGACGCGCAGACGCCGATCGACGAAGACGCCCTCGCGAGCGCGCTCGAGGCCGCCCGCTGGGCGCCGTCGGCGAACAACACCCAGCCGTGGCGCTTCGTGGTCGCCCGCCGGGGCACCGACGCGCACGCCGCGCTCGTCGGCGCGCTCATGTGCTTCAACCAGTCGTGGGCGGCCGATGCCGGTGCGCTCGTGGTGTTCGCGGCGGCGGCGTCGCTCGACGGCAAGCCGCTGAACTGGGCGGTGTACGACACCGGCCAGGCGGCGGCGTACTTCACGGTGCAGGCGCACGCGTCGGGACTGCACACGCACCAGATGGGCGGCTTCGATCGCGCCGCGATCGGCGAGGCGTTCGGTTTCGGCGACGATCTCGCCGCCGTCACGGTCATGGCCGTCGGCGCGCTCGGGTCGCTCGCCGAGGCGCCCGAGGCCCTGCGCGAGCGCGAACTCGCGCCGCGCACCCGTCGCCCGATCGCGGACTCCCTCATCGCGAACGACTGACCGTCGCGCAAGCCCCCTCCGCATCCGGCGGGTTCCCGGTTACCGTGAACCATGCCCGCCCGCATCCTGTCGATCGGAACCGCCCTCCCGGCGACGCGTCTGCCGCAGGAACACGTGCGGGATCTGTTCGCCGCCCAGCCCGGCGTCGACCGGCTGACGCGACGGCTCATCCACGCCGCGTTCGACGCGGCGGCGATCGACAGCCGCCGCACCGTGCTCGCGGCTCTCGCGCCTGAGGGCGGGACTCTCGCGCCGGGCGGCGGGGTTGCTCTCGCGTCCGGCGGGGCGGACGACGAGCGGATGCCGGTGCGCGACGCCGCCGGGGTGCTGCTGCGGCCCTCGACGGGCACGCGCAACGCCGCCTACGTGCGACTCGCGCCGCCGCTGTTCGCCGAGGCGGCACGGCGCGCACTGGCCGGAGCGGGGGTCGAGCGCGGCGAGGTCACGCACGTCGTCACGGTTTCGTGCACGGGCCTGTTCGCCCCGGGGCCGGACTACCGACTGGTGCGCGATCTCGGCCTGCCGGCGGGGACCGAGCGGTTCCATCTGGGTTTCGTGGGGTGCGCGGCGGCCCTCCCCGCCCTGCGGCTCGCCGCGGCGCTGTGCGCCGCCGATCCCACCGCCGTCGTGCTGGTCGCCTGCGCCGAACTGTGCACGCTGCACTTCCGGCCGTCGGCCGACCCCGAGCAGATCGTCGCGGCATCCGTGTTCGCCGACGGTGCGGCGGCGGCCGTCGTCACGGCCTGCGCCGAGCTCGCGGCACGGCACGGCGGCGCGACCCTCGAGCTCGATCGATTCGGCACGACCCTCACCCGCGATGGGGAGGCCGATATGGCGTGGACGATCGGCGATGCGGGCTTCGAGATGACCCTCTCGGCGGAGGTTCCCCGCATCATCGGACGCGAGATCCGCGGTGCGGTCGGGGATTTCCTCGGCGGCGAGCGCCCGGACCGGTGGGCGGTGCACCCCGGCGGACGGAGCGTGCTGGACCGCGTGGAGGCCGGGCTCGATCTCCCGCCGGCCGCCCTCGCGCCGTCGCGGACGGTGCTCCGCGAGCACGGGAACATGTCGAGCGCGACGATCCTGTTCATCCTGGCGCGGATGCTCGACGAGCCGGCGGATGCCGACGTCGCCCGCGTCGCGGCCCTCGCTTTCGGTCCGGGGCTCACCGTCGAATCGGCGATGCTCACGCTGCGCGCCGGGGCGGGCGCGGGCGCGGCGGGCGTCGCGGCGCGCGGGGCTGCGGCGGTCGGGGCGGGCGCGACGGCGGAGTCGCGACGGTGAGCCTGCGGGTCCGCGACACCGAGGTGCGGGAGCTGATGGACGATCCGGACTGCGATGCCCGACGGCTCGCGGCGACGTTCCGGCGCTTCGGCATCGTGAACCGGCTCGTGTCGGGGTGGGGTGGGGTGTACCGCACGCAGCTGCGTCCGTACCTCGCGTCGCTCGCGCGACCCGCCCGCATCCTCGACATCGGCTCCGGGGGCGGGGACCTCGTCGTGCGGCTCGCGGCGCTCGCCCGCCGCGACGGATTCGACGCGGAGTGGACCGGCGCCGATCCCGATCCTCGCGCGCATGCCGCGGCATCCGCCCATCGCGCGCCGGGCGTGACGTTTCGCTGCACGGATGCCGCCACCCTCGTCGCGGCGGGCGAGCGTTTCGATGTCGTCGTGTCGAATCATGTGCTGCACCATCTCGACGCCGAGGAGCTCTCGGCCTTCGCGGCGGATGCGCTCGCCCTGTCGCGAGGCGCGGTGCTGCTGGCCGACATCGCACGCGGGCGCCTCGCGTACGCGCTGTATGCGGTCGGGATCATGCCGCTCGCGCCGGGGACGTTCCTGCGCACCGACGGACTGCGGTCGATCCGGCGCAGCTACCGTCGTGACGAACTCGCCGCCGCGCTCGGCGCGCCGTGGCGGGTCGAGGAGCCGGGGCCGTTCCGGCTGCTCGCGATCGGGGCGGGGCATGCCTGAGGTCCTCATCGTCGGGGCGGGACCCGTCGGGATCATGCTCGGGGCGGAGCTCACGCGGCGCGGGGTGGAGGCGATCGTCCTCGAGCGCCGTATCGCCGTCGGTGCCGCCTCGCGGGCGATCGGACTGCATGCGCCGGTGCTCGCGGCGCTCGAGGACGGCGGCGCGACCGAGCGCATCCTTGACGGGGCGGTGCGGGTCGCCCGCGGCGAGTGCCGCGGGCTCGGCGCCGACGGCTGGGAGCGACTCGGGACGGTCCGGTTCGACCGGCTGTCGCTGCGGTTCCCGTTCGTCGCGACGCTGCCGCAGCCGGCGACCGAGGCGGCGCTCGGGCACGGGGGCGCGCCCGTCGTGCGCGGCGAGACGGTGACGGCGATCCGGCGGGACGGGGATCGCGTGCGGGTGTTCTCGTTCGGCGCGAATGGGCAGCGCGAGTGGGATGCCGCGGTCGTCGTCGTCGCGGGAGGCTCCGCCGCCCGCGATCTCGTCTACCGGCCGGGCGCGATCGCGGTGCGCCACTATCCGGATCGGTATCTCATGGTTGACGCTCCCGTCCCGGAGCGGGCGGACGCCGAGACCGCCGTGGTCACGCTCGCGCCCGGCGGGGTGCTGGAGTCGTTCCCGCTCCCCGGGAGCCGCCGGCGGTTCGTCGCGTGGGACCGGCGGGACGCGGGCGAGGGGTCGGTGGTCGCGGGGGCGGCGGGTGCGGGGTCGGGGTCGGGTGGCGCGGGGTCGGGGTCGGGTTCGGCGGGCGCGGGGTCGGGTTCGGCGGGCGCGGGGTCGGGGTCGCTTGCGGGCGGGGGCGCGGGGTCGCTTGCGGGCGCCGCCGCGGAGGATCCGGCGGCACGGGACAGGCGACTGCGCCGCGCGCTGGAGGAGCGCGGTGAAGCGGATGCCGCCGCGAGCGCCGTCGGGGCCACGTCATTCCGAGTACGGCGGGCGGTGGCACCGCGCCTGCGGCGCGGCCGGGTGCTCGTCGTCGGCGATGCGGCGCACGAGGTTAGCCCGATCGGCGGGCAGGGGTTGAACCTCGGACTGCTCGACGCCGCGGGACTCGCCCCGCTGCTCACCGACTGGCTGCGCACCGGCTCGGCGCCGGATCTCGACGTGGAGCGATGGGAGCAGCGCCGCGTGCAGTCGGCGCGGATCGCCGCCGGGATCGCGACGCTCAACACCGCGCTCGGCCGGCCGCTCGGCCCCCGCGCCGATGCGGCGCGTTCGGCGGCGCTGCGGGTGGCGCTGTCCGGGGCGTCGGCGCGGGTGTTCGCCCACGCGTATGCGATGGGTTTCGACCGCGGCGCATGACCCGGCATCCGTTCCCTGGTCAGAAGACGCCGCTACCCGACCCCGAAACAGCCACAACCGCCCACCCAACCCGCGCCGAAGCGCCTCACGACCCGCGGGTCGCGACGAGTTGGGCGGCGAGGAGGAGCGCGCAGAGCATCGTCAGACGGAACAGCGCGCGACCGGGCGGATGCCGCAGCGCGCGCACCAGCGTCACGACAGCGACGGCGCCCACGGCGGCGAAGAACAGCCAGGCGACCGGGCCGATCCGACCGAGATCGCCGCCGACGGGTCCCACGAGCACCGCGACCGCACCGACGACGATGCCGGCGATCGCGACGATGACGGACACACGCGCGCCCAGCCCGTGCGGCAGGCCCCGGATGCCGGTGCGATCATCGTCCTCGAGGTCGGGCAGGACGTTCGTGAGGTGCACGGCCGCGCCGAGCGCGGCGCCGGCGAGCGTCGCCCAGGGGGTCGCGAGCCGCGGCGGATCGGCCGCGAGCGTCGCCAGCGACGGGAACAGGCCGAAGCTCACGATGAACGGTGCGATCGACCACGCCGACTTCTTCAGGCCGGCGTTGTAGGCCCACGCGGAGGCGAGCGCGACGGCGTGCACGGCGGCCATCGCGAGCCCGAGCACGGCCGACAGGACGAGCGCGACCACCACGGCGGCGGCCGCCGCGACCCACGCCGTGCGCAGGTCGACGTCGCCGCGGGCGATCGGCTTGTCGCGCCGACCGACCGCGCGATCGCGGGCCGCGTCGATCGCGTCGTTGGAGATTCCGACCGACAACTGACCCGCCAGCACCGCGACCGCCAGCAGGGCGAGGCGCCACGGCGGCAGGTCCGCGCCGACGCCCAGGGCGACGGCGAGCACCGTCACCACCAGCGACGGCCCGGGGTGCGACGCCGCCCACAGCGCCCGCAGCCGCCGCATCACCGCCCGGACCCTGTCATTCTCCGACGCTAGCCCAGCCACCGCGGGGCCGCGAGGCGCGCCCGTCATTGTCCGGAAAGCAGGCTGGATCGGCCTCCCGCGGCCGCGCCGGGGCGCGTCGTGTCGATCCAGCCTGCTTTTGAGACAGGACGGGACGGAACGGGGCGGCCGGGACGGGTAGAGCCGGACGCAGACGGCCCGAGATTGCGCCCGGCCGGGTGTTCCGAAAGCAGGCTGGATCAGCCTCCAGCGGCCGCGCCGGGGTGCGTCGGGTCGATCCAGCCTGCTTTGGAGACGGGGACGGGCCGGGGACGGCCGACACAGGACCCGTCGGGAAAGGGTCGGCCGCGGCAGGGGCGGCCGAGACAGAGCCGGGACGCGGGCTGCGCCGAGGCGCGGCGAGACGGCGCCGGCAGGTTGTTCCGAAAGCAGGCTGGATCGGCCTCCCGCGGCCGCGACGGGGCGCACCGAGTCGGTCCAGCCTGCTTTTGAGACAGGGACGGTCCCCGCCCCAACGGCGCCCCGACCCGACGGCACCCCGCCACCCCAGCCCGGCGCGGGACGTGTTAGTCGTCGAGGAGGTCGGCCTCGATCACGTCGTCGTCCGGGTCGGTGCCGGCCGAACCGGATGCCGCGGCATCCGCCGGGGCGGGGCCGCTGCTCGTGAGCGCGAGCCCGGATCCGTCCGCCGCGACGTCGACCCGCACGACGTCGCCGTCGTGCACGCCGCCGGAGAGCAGCGCCATCGCGAGCCGGTCCTGGATCTCGGACTGGATGAGCCGCCGCAGCGGCCGCGCGCCGAACAGCGGGTCGTAGCCGCGCTCGGCGAGCCAGGCCCGGGCATCCGGCGTGACCGCGAGGGTCAGCCGGCGCTCGTGCAACCGCCGCTGCAGCGCGTCGACCGACAGCTCCACGATCTGCGCGAGGTCGTCCTCGGTCAGCGCCTGGAACATCACGATGTCATCGAGTCGGTTGAGGAACTCGGGCCGGAACGCCTGTCGGACGAGCGCCATGACCTGCTCCCGCTTGACCTCGACGGGCAGCGTCGGGTCGATGAGGATCGGCGAGCCGAGGTTCGAGGTGAGGATCAGGATCGTGTTCGTGAAGTCGACCGTGCGGCCCTGGCCGTCGGTCAGCCGCCCGTCGTCGAGCACCTGCAGCAGGATGTCGAACACCTCGGGGTGCGCCTTCTCGACCTCGTCAAGGAGCACGACCGAGTAGGGGCGCCGCCGCACGGCCTCGGTCAGCTGGCCACCCTGCTCGTAGCCGATGTATCCCGGAGGAGCGCCGACGAGCCGGGCGACGGAATGCTTCTCGCCGTACTCACTCATGTCGATGCGCACCATCGCGCGCTCGTCGTCGAAGAGGAACTCCGCGAGCGCCTTCGCGAGCTCGGTCTTGCCGACGCCCGTCGGGCCGAGGAAGAGGAACGAACCGGTCGGCCGGTTCGGGTCGCTGATGCCCGCGCGCGAGCGCCGCACCGCATCGGACACGGCCTTCACGGCATCCTTCTGACCGATCAAGCGCTTGCCCAGCTCGGCCTCGAGGTGTACGAGCTTCTCGCTCTCGCCCTGCAGGAGGCGCCCCACCGGGATGCCCGTCCACGCCGCGATGACGGCGGCGATGTCCTCGTCGGTCACCTGCTCGTTGACCATGCGGGGCTCGTCGGCAGGCATCGCCGCCGCGCGCTCCGCGTCGGCGATCTCCTGCTGCAGGCGCTTGATCGTCTCGTACTCGAGCTTCGACGCGAGCGCGTAGTCGCCTTCCCGGAGGGCCCGGTCGCGGTCGGTGACGGCCTGGTCGTACTGCTCCTTGAGCTCGCCGACGCGGCGGAGCCCGCCGCGCTCACGCGCCCAGCGGGCCTCGAGCACCGCGAGTTCAGACTCCGCGGCATCCATCTGCTCGCGCAGCTTCGCACGACGCTCCTTCGAGGCGTCGTCCTTCTCCTTCTTGAGGGCGAGGTCCTCGAGCTTCATGCGGTCGACCTGACGGCGCAGCTGGTCGATCTCGACGGGACTCGAGTCGATCTCCATCTTCAGCCGGCTCATGGCCTCGTCGATCAGGTCGATGGCCTTGTCGGGCAGTTGCCGCGACGGAATGTAGCGGTTCGAGAGCGCGGCGGCCGCGACGAGCGCGCTGTCGCTGATCGTGACGCCGTGGTGCGCTTCGTAGCGCCCCTTGAGCCCGCGGAGGATCGCGACGGTGTCCTCGACCGAGGGCTCGCCGACGTAGACCTGCTGGAAGCGGCGCTCCAGCGCGGCATCCTTCTCGATGAACTCGCGGTACTCGTCGAGCGTCGTCGCGCCAATCAGGCGCAGTTCGCCGCGCGCGAGCATGGGCTTGAGCATGTTGGATGCCGCGACCGACCCTTCGCCACCGCCGGCGCCCATGAGGACGTGCAGCTCGTCGATGAACGTGATGATGCGGCCGTCGGACTCGGTGATCTCCTTGAGGACGCTCTTCAGTCGCTCCTCGAACTGGCCGCGGTACATCGCGCCGGCCACGAGCGCGGAGATGTCGAGCGAGACGAGCTCCTTGTCCTTGAGCGACTCGGCGACGTCGCCTGCGACGATGCGCTGGGCGAGGCCCTCGACGACGGCGGTCTTACCGACACCGGGCTCGCCGATCAGCACCGGGTTGTTCTTCGTGCGCCGGGTGAGCACCTGGCTGACGCGGCGGATCTCGCTGTCGCGTCCGATCACCGGGTCGAGCTTTCCCTGCCGAGCGCGGTCGGTGAGGTTGATCCCGAACTGCTCGAGGGGGCTCTTCTGCTCCTCCTGCCCGGGCGCGGGTTGTGCGTTCATTCTGTCTCCTCCAAAACTGTGGCACTCAAACTTGAGTCGCCTAGGCTCAAGTTTAGCAAGAGTGGATGCCGTGGGCAAGCGCCGCGGCACCGGTATGCGGTCTCGCGGCATCCCCCACCCACGCCGCATCCGTAGGCTGGGGCCATGACCGACGCGGGCTCACCTTACGCTCGCGCGCTCGGTGACCGCATCGCGGAGCTCTCGCCCGCACTGCAGCGGTACTTCGGCACGATCCCGGACGGCTTCGTCGGCCGCGGCGAGGGCGTGTTCGACCGCGTCGGCTCGCGGCGCCGGGTGCTGGCGCCGCTGCTGCGGTGGTTCGCCGACCGCGGCGTCGTGCCCGCCGGCTGGCACGAGCGCGTGCCGTTCCGCATCGAGAACCGCACCCTCGACGGCGTCGCCGTAGCCGTCCGCCGCTTCGACCTGCCGACGGGCGCGTTCACGATGCACGACGCCGTCCGGGCAACACCCCTCGGCACCGTCGTCGACCGGGTCGGCCGGCCACCCCGGGTCGCGGTCGAGTTCACCGTGCACGTCGCGGGCGGCGCACTCGAGCTGCACAGCGTCGCCGTCGGCATCCGCCTCGGGCGCCTGCAGCTGCGGCTGCCGGCGTGGGCGGCGCCCCGCATCCGGCTGCGCGAGCGCAGCGCCGGCGACCGCCAGCGCGTCGAGTTCACGATGGACCTCCCGCTGATCGGGCGGGTCTACGAATACGCCGGGACGTTCGACTACCGGATCGAGGAGGACAGATGAGCGGTGACCGGGTGGTGCTCGGCGGGGCGTCGGGGTTCATGGGACGGGCGCTGCGCGCCCACTACGCCGCTGCGGGCCGCGAGGTCGTGACGATCGGACGGACGGGCGCCGACCTCGCGTGGGCGGATGCCGCAGGCATCGCCGACGCGGTCGACGGCGCGAGCCTCGTCGTGGGCCTGGCCGGCAAGAGCGTGAACTGCCGCTACACCGAGCGCAACCGCGACGAGATCTTCGCCTCGCGACTGACGACGACCCGCGCGCTCAGCAGGGCGATCGCAGCGGCGGACGCCCCGCCGCCGCTGTGGGTGAACTCCTCGACCGCGACGATCTACCGGCACGCCGACGACCGCCCCATGACGGAGTCCGACGGCGAAATCGGCACGGGATTCTCGGTCGAGGTCGCGAAAGCGTGGGAGCGCGAGCTGTTCGCCGCTGACCTCCCCGCCACCCGTCGCGTCGCGCTGCGCAGCGCGATCGTGCTGGGCCGCGACGGCGGCGTGCTGCCCGAGCTCGCCGGTCTCGCCCGCGTCGGGCTCGGCGGCCCGCAGCTCGACGGCTGGTGGCCGGTCACCCCGGCGCGCGTGCGCGCGGGGACCGCCCACCGGCCCGGCACGCGCGGTGGGCGCCAGCGGTTCAGCTGGGTGCACATCGCGGACGTCCTCGGCATCCTGGACCATCTCGAACGCACGACGGAACTGACGGGCCCCGTCAACGCGTCGGCCCCGGGACCGGTCGAAAGCCGCGACCTCATGGCCGCCGTGCGACAGCGGGTCGGGGCGCGGGTGTCGTTCCCGATGCCGCGATGGATGCTGGAGATCGGCGCCCTCGCGCGCGGTACCGAGACGGAGCTCATCCTCAAGAGCCGATGGGTGCTGCCGGAGCGCCTCGTCGCGAGCGGCTACACGTTCGCGTTCCCGACGCTCGGCGCAGCCCTCGACGACCTGCTGACCTGAGTGCGGCGCCGGACTACGCGACGGCTTCGGCCGCCGGGGCGGTGCACGTGAAGCGGGCGCGATAAGCGGTGGGGGTGAGCGCCAGCATCCGCCCGAAGTTCTGCCGCAACACGGCCGCGGAGCCGAATCCGCACTCGGCGGCGATCGCGTCGAGCCCCAGGTCGGTCTGCTCGAGCAGGCGCTGGGCCTGGATGATGCGCTGCCGGCCGAGCCAGGCCGCCGGCGTCGTGCCGTAGTCGGCCTTGAAGCGGCGCGCGAAGGTCCGCGGCGACATGTGGGCGCGGTGGGCCAGCTGGTCGACCGACAGATCGAGGGTGAGGTTCTCCAGCATCCATTCGGCGACGGGAGCCAGCGACAGGGAGCTCGACTCGGGCAGGGGCTTGGCGATGAACTGCGCCTGCCCGCCGTCGCGCTGCGGCGGGACGACCATCCGCCGGGCGATCGTGTTGGTCATCTCGGCGCCGAGCTCGATCCGCAGCAGGTGCAGGCATGCGTCGAGGCCGGCGGCGGTGCCGGCGCTCGTGATGATGCGACCGTCCTGCACGTACAGGACGTTGGGGTCGACGTCGATCTCGGGGTACATCGCGGCCATCGTGTCGGCATACCGCCAGTGCGTCGTCGCGCGGCGGCCGTTCAGCACACCGGCGGCGGCGACGACGAACGAGCCGCTGCACACCGTCAGCACCCACGCGCCGCGGGCGACGGCGCGCTGCACGACGCCGATGACACGCTCGTCGATCCGGTCCCACGCCTCGCGCGGGATCGGCGTGATGACGACGAGATCGGCCTCATCGGCGAAGGCGAGGTCGGCGTCGACGTTGATCGAGAAGCCCATGTTCGCCGGCACCGGTCCAGGGTCAGGCGCGACGATGCGGAAATCGAAGTTCGGGATGCCCTCGTCCGACCGGTCGAGACCGAACGCCTCGCACGCCAACCCGAACTCGAACGGGGCGAATCCGGGCTGGACGATGCATGCGACGGTCTTCATGGCAGGAATCCTACCCTGATGCGCAGTTCTGCCAATAGTGGCGGTTTGCGGCCGAGCGTAGCGTTTCTGCCATGGTCACTGTCATCGTCATCTTCGGCCTGCTGGCCGCCGTCGCCATCATCGCGACCGTCCGCGCGCTGCGCGTCGACGGCTACCGCCGCATCCCCACCGACTCCTCCCACCTGCCCTGACCCGAGCGCCGAGCCCAGCGCGCCGGGCCCGCGCGGGAAACAGGTGGCGCAATCGACGGCCTCAGGCCCGGCGACGTGGTCGTTCGTGACCCCGAAAATCGGCGGCGAGACCGCCCCAGCCCCGCCAGCGCCCCGCATCAGCGCCGCGGCAGCGCGGCGACGGCGTCGAGCAGCGCCCCGGCCGATCGGTCCCACGAGAAGCGCGCGATGTGCGCCGTCCCCGCGGCGACGACCCGCGCCCACTCGTCCGCGTCGTCGAGGCTGCGCACGGCGGCGGCGAAAGCCTCGGCATCCGTCCCCGACGCGTAGCGGGCGCCGTCGCCCGCGACCTCCCGGAAGATCGGCATGTCGGTCACGACCGCCGGCACCCCGAGCTCGATCGCTTCGGCGACGGGCAGGCCGTAGCCTTCGTCGAGGGATGCCGAGACGAGCACCGCCCGGTCGGCCAGCAGTGCGGCGTACTCGGCATCGGTGACGCCGCCGTGGAAGACCACCTCGGCGCCGGCCGGGTCGACCATCGCCGAGAGTTCGGCGCGGCGCTCGGGCGAGATGCGTGACAGCAGGTGCAGGGTGCGTCCGGGCAGGTGCGCGGCCGCGCGGATGAGCGTCTCGACGTTCTTGTACGGCATGAACGAGCCCATGTACACGAGGTGCGCTGCGCCCGGCACGACGGCGGTCCCGGCGGGCAGCAGCGCCGCCAGTCGCTGCGGAGCATTGGGGATGACGACGACCGGCCGCTTCGTCAGTCGCACGCGGGCGAACTCCGCGGCACTCGTCTCGCTCACGGTCGCGACGACGTCGGCCGCGTTGAGGGTGAGCCGCTGCGGCACGTACGACAGGTGGAACAGCCGCCAGCCCAGCCGCACGTACCAGGGGAGGTCGCGCGGCGGCGTGCGGTGCCGGTAGTAGATGGTGTCGTGCAGCGTCAGGATGAGGCCGAACCGGCGGCCGAGCGAGCCGATCGTCTGCATGGGCGAGAACACGGCATCCGGCCGGTGGCGGTTCAGCAGCAGCGCCGTCAGCGGTTCGCGCAGCGCCGTCGGGGCATGGATGCGCAGCACCCGCGCGCCCGGCGGGAGGAACGCGCGCTGCGCGTCGTCGTGGATGAGGAAGGCCACCTCGACGCCGCGCCCGGGTGCGGCAGCGGCGACGGCCGCGGCGAGCTCGGCGGAGTATCGGCTGATGCCGTCGTGGACGTCGGTGCGGATGTAGCGCGCGTCGAACAGCAGGCGCATGTCAGAGCGGTTCGCCGCGGTACAGCTTCTCGAACGTGTCGAGCGTGTTCTCGATGTCGTGGATGTCCACGCCCTCCAGCGACGCCTGCTGCATCCGCGAGTACTCCTCCTGCGAGGCGGTGAGCACCCGGCGGAGCTTGTCGGCGAGGTCGTCGGCGTTGCCGGGCTCGAACAGGTACCCGTTGACGCCGTCGTGGACGAGGTGCGGGAGCGCCACGGCATCCGCCGCCACCACCGGCAGCCCCGACGCCATCGCCTCCATCGTGGCGATGGACTGCAGCTCGGCGATCGAGGCGATCGCGAAGACGTCGGCCTTCGTGTACGCGGCGCGCAGCTCGTCCTCCTCGACCCGCCCGTGGAAGCGGACGCGATCGGCGATGCCGAGCCGCTGGGCGGTCTGCTCGAGGTTGCGCCGCTGGTCACCGCCGCCGACGACGTCGAAGCTGATCTCCGGCAGCTCGGGGGCGAGCTTCGCGACGGCGTGGAGGGTCACCTCGACGTGCTTCTCCGTGGTCAGGCGCCCGACGAAGAGCACGCGGGAGTGCGGGCGCGGGCTGAGGTCGGCGGTGTAGTTGCGCTTGTCGATGCCGCAGCTGATCGGGATGACGCCGTGGATGTCGATCGTGTTCTCGAGGAACTCCGCCGCCTTGCGCGTGGGCGTCGTGACCGCCCGCGACATGTCGAACGTGCGCTTGGCGTCGGCCCAGGCGAGCTTCACGACGTACTTGTCGAGCAGCGGCGGCAGCGTCGTGAAGTCGATGATGTTCTCGGCCATCACGTGGTTCGTCGCGACGACGGGGATGCCGCGGCGGCGCGCGATCCGCGTCAGCGCACGCCCGAGGACGATGTGCGACTGGCTGTGCACGACATCGGCGGGCACCTCATCGAGGAGCTTGCGCGAGTAGTGCTTGGCCATCCACGGCAGCACGAAACGCAGCCAGTCGTGGGGATACCAGCGCCACCCCGGCGGGCGGTGGACCGTGATCTCCTGGCCTTCGATGACCTCCCGGAACACGCCGTGGTTGCGGTGGGTGATGCTGGGAGTGAGGACGTGCACGTCGTGGCCGCGACCGGCCAGTCCCGCAGCGAGACGCTCCGCGAAGCGCGCGGCGCCGTTCACGTCGGGGGCGAAGGTGTCTGCGGCGATGACGATCGTCAGCGGCCGGTCGGGGCGGGGAGAGTCGTCGGGTGTCGCGGATTCGGTCACGGGGGTGCGGGGCCAATCTGTGCGGCGGCGGCGGACCGCGGATCGCGGTGTCCGCCGCCGTCGAGTCTACCCGAGGGCCGCTCTGGCACCCGGAGCGCCTCGCGCGGCCCGTAGCCTGGAGTCATGGTGCGACTTCAGGCCGACGCCGACCCGGCGCGGTGGGTTCCGGTGACCGAGTCCTTCGGGTTCCGGGGGCGCCGCGCGCGCAAGCAGGCGATCCGGATGCTGCTCAGCCAGGCCGGTGCCGCAACGGGTGCGACGCCGCGGCCCGGCGGCGGGTTCGCCGCGTGGGCGGTCAGCCAGGCCGCGCCCGCCCTCATGCGCAAGGCCGCGGGCCGGGTGCTCGTGTGGGTGTGGAAGGACGCGCCGGACCTCCTCGTCGTGATGGCGCAGATCCAGGAGCTCACCCCGCAGCTGCGGACGGCGCGGGCGATGATGCCGATGGAGTACGACGACACCGAGGCCTTCCGCGGCACCTATCTCGGCATGGGCGAGAAGCTCGCGATGCCGCTGCCGTCCTCGCCCACTGCTCCCCCGTTCGCGACGTACACGTGGGACACCGGAACGCACCTCGTGACCGTGACCGCGGTGTGCGCCGACCGCGAGCGCTTCGGCGCCGTCATCGGCGCCGTCGACGACCTCGCCCGGTCGCTGCGCATCGTGGACGATCTCACGGTGCGGGAAGCATCCGGGGTCCTCCGCCTCGACCCCGCCTGATCGCTCCTCCGCCTTCGGGGTGAGGGTGCCGGGCGGATGGGCATCCGGGCCGGGGGCGGATGCCGAAGGCATCGAGGCCGGGGGCGGATGCCGAGAGGACCGAGGCCGGGTGGCGGATGCCGAGGAGATGACGGATTCCGAGGAGCAGAACCCGGCATCCGCTCCTCGGAATCAGGACATCTCCTCGGTAACCTGCGCGGCGTCCGCGCAGGGCGAGCCGAGGGAGCCAGAGCACTCACCCGCATCGGGCGACGACGGCCCGAACCCCTCGCGTCGGATGCGCCGCAGGAGCAGCCTCGACCCCGAGAGAAAGGACCTCCCGTGGTCGACTTCAGATTCGGACCCGTCGAGCTGTACCTCGTGAGCCTCGACGGCGACCGACCCGCGCCCGCCGTGATCGCCGCGTTGACCGACCTGGTCGCCGCCGGAACGGTCAACCTGCTCGACTTCGTCGTCGTCTCCAAGGCCGAGGACGGCACCGTCACCGCGATCGAGATCGAAGAGCACGCCGACGAGTACGGCGTTGCGGACCTCGAGTTCGCCGCCCTCAGCGTCACCGGCCAGGAGGACATCGACGAGTTCGCCGAGCTGATCGAGCCCGGCACCTCCGCCGCCGGTCTCCGACGCGGTGCGCCGCGTTGTCGGTGTCGGCAGTGTCGGCACGCGGTGCTACGTGTCGGTGCTGCAGGATGCCGCGGGCACTCCCCTCCTGCTGCAGACGAAGGAGGCCGGGCGCAGCGTGCTCGAGGAGCACGGCGGCAACGAGCTGCCGCCGCAGCTGTCGGAGGTGATCGCCGAGGGCGGGCGGGGTGCGCGCGTGGTGGCCCTGCAGCGCATTCTGCAGGGCGCCTCCGACCCGTTCCTCGGCTACTTCGTGGGGAACGGACGGCGACTACTACGTGCGCCAGTTCCGCGCTGCTGGAGTGGGCCTACGCCTACGCCGAGCTCTCCCGCGCCGGCTACGACGCGTTCGTCGCCGCCCGCGGCTGACGGCCGGGGGCGCCGCGCGCGTGCGCTTCCCGGCATCCGTGCTAGCCTCCTACCGACCGGCCGGTATGTCATCCGACCCGCGACCCGGAGGCGCCCATGACCCTCGACCGCTTCACCGACACGGTCTCGCTCATCACCGGTAGCAGCCGTGGCATCGGGTTCGCGATCGCCCGGCGGATCGTCGCCGAGGGCGGCGCGGTCGTCCTCACCGGCCGACACCAGGACACCCTCGACGCGGCGGTCGCCGAACTGGGGGAGAACGCCTCCGCCGTGGCCGGACGCGCCGACGACGACGCGCACCGAGCCGCCGTGTTCGCCCACATCGCCGAGCGCCATGGTCGCCTGGACCATCTCGTCAACAACGCCGGCATCAACCCGGCCTACGGCCCCGCGCTCGCCCTCGACCCCGCCGCGGCGCGCAAGATCCTCGAGGTCAACGTCATCGCCGCCCTGGAGTGGACCCGCGACGCGGTCGCCGCGGGCCTGCGCCGCTCCATCGTGAACATCGCGTCGATCTCCGGTGTCACCGCGGCGCCGAACATCTCCTTCTACGGAGTCTCCAAGGCCGCCCTGATCAACCTGACCATCCAGCTCGCCGACGAGCTCGTCCCCGGCATCCGCGTCAACGCCGTCGCCCCCGCCGTCATCAAGACCCGCTTCGCGAAGGCGCTGTACGAGGGGCGTGAGGACGAGGCCGCCGCCGCGTATCCGCTCACGCGGCTCGGGGAGCCCGACGACGTCGCCGCCCCCGTCGCGTTCCTGCTGTCGCCGGATGCCGGGTGGATCACCGGTCAGACCCTGCTGATCGACGGCGGCACCTCGATCCGCCCGCTGGACTGACGCGGCCAGGCGCCCACGCGCGGCAGGGAAGGATGGACGTATGAAGCAGACCAACGTGGCCGACGACGTCACGCGCGCCGCCGTCGACCTCTTCGCCGCGCAGGGATACGCCAACACGAGCGTGCAGCAGATCGTCGAGGCGGCGGGCGTCACCAAGGGCGCGATGTACCACTACTTCCGGTCCAAGGACGACCTGCTGTTCGGCATCTACGACCGGCTGCTGTCGCTGCAGAAGCAGCACCTCGACGACATCGTCGCCCGCGGCGGCGCCGTCGTCGACGTGGTGCGGGCGGTGTGCGTCGACGTGATCGAGACCTCGATCGAGTTCCTGCCCGAGGGGACCGTCTTCTTCCGCTCGTCGCACATGCTGAGCGCCCCGCGGCAGCAGGAGGTCACGCGCCGCCGCCGCGCCTACCACGACACCTTCGCGGCGCTCATCGAACGCGGCCGCGCCGAAGGGGTCTTCCGCAGCGACATCCCGGTGCCCGTCGTGGTGGCGCACTTCTTCAGCGACGTGCACTACCTGTCGCACTGGTACTCGCCCGAGGGTCCGGAAAGCGGCACCCTCGTCGCCGAGCAGCTCACCGAGCTGTTCCTCGCCGGCATCACCACCGGCTGACACGGCGGGATGCCCCGGCATCCCACCCCCACCGAAGGAGACGCATCCGCGCCTGGCACGTGACCGCACACGGAGAGCCCGAAGACGTCCTCGCCCTCGTCGAGGTCGACGACCCGGTGCCGGGGCCGGGCGAGGTGCGGGTGCGCGTGCACGCCGTCGCCGCGAACTTCCCCGACGTGCTGCTCGCGCGCGGCCAGTACCAGGACGTCACGATGAGCACTCTGGTTGCCTTCACGACGATCACGACCACGCTCCCGTCGAGGGACGAGGACCGGCCGGTGCCGGTCGACCCGGCCGAGGAGACGGGGGGCGACTCGTGCCAGTGAACAGCCCCCGCAAGCGACCAAAGATGCTCACACCCGGCGAGCTGGCCGCGCAGCTCGGCGTCGACGTGCGCGACCTCAAGCGACTACGAGACGAGGGCCGCGGCCCTGCCTACATCACCCTCACGCCGCGCACGATCCGATAGCTGAGCTCCGAGGTCGCGGACTGGCTCACAGGCGACACCACCGACGAGGACGTGGCGGCACGCTGACTCTCATCGTGCTTCGCGAGAGCCCGCGCAACGGAGGATGCGCCGACGCCGAACGTGCGGGCGATCTTCGCGATGCTGACGCCGGCAGCACGCATCCGTGCGGCCTCCTTGACCCTCTCCGGGGTCATCACGGAGGGACGGCCGCCGACGCGGCCCTGCGCGCGAGCGTGGGTCAGGCCCCGCATCGTGTTGTCTCGGATAGTGGCGACGCGGAGCTGGGCGAGCACGGCCACGATGCCCACGATGGCTTCCCCCATCGGCGTCGACGTGTCGACGTCCAAGAACGGCTCCGTGAGGCTCCGTAGCCGGATGCCGCGGCGGCCAAGATCACGATTGCCCCCGCATCTGCTCGGCCAGAGCGCGGAAACGACGCTCATACTCGGCGTCGTCGATCACGCCTCGAATGTGGTCGACAAGCAGCTCCACGTCGTCTCGGTTCGGCTCCCAGCCCTCATGCCAGGCCGACGCGAGCGACTGCCGCAGCGCCCACCGGTTGTTCTCGTCGAGCACGTCGAACAGCTCCGGCCACCGCTCCTCTAGGTCGAACCGCTCCATCAGCTCCGCCCCTCCTGTCCGGCCCCGTACCCTCGATCGGCCATCCGTGCGCTGGGGCCGCGTCCCGCTGCCGGCGCCGACGTCGGCCGGTGCCGGCGTCGACGCACCGGAAACGATCAGTTTTGACCTGTTGCGGAAACCTCCACGCGAGGCGTGCTCAATCAGACGAGCGATGCCAAGGTACGCGCGTCACGTTCCCACGCCTGGGTCGCCATCTGTACGGCGTCCCAGGGCGAGCCGAGCGGGGGCGTGTAGGAGAGGTCGAGGTTGCTCATGCCGTCCACCGTCATGCCGTGGTGCAGGGCGGTGGCGTAGGTGTCGACGCGCTTAGAGATTTCGGCGCCGCGGGTGCCGACGAGCTGCGCGCCGAGGAGGCGGCCGTCGCGGGTGTCTCCGGTGACGCGGATGCTGATGGGGGTGGCTCCGGGGTAGTAGCGCTTGTGGTCGTCAGCGATCGCAGTGTGGCTGTGCGGGGCGTAGTCCGCGGCGGCGGCTTCGTGGTCGCGGAGGCCGGTGCGGGCGGCCACGACGTCAAACACCTTTACGACCTGTGTGCCGAGGCTGCCAGCGAAGCGGGCGTTGCCGCCGATGGCGTTTTCTCCGGCGACGCGGCCCTGCTTGTGCGAGGTCGTGCCGAGGGGCAGGTAGGTGACGCCGAGGAGGCGGTGGTGGGTGACCACGCCGTCGCCGGCTGCCCATACGTTCGGCAGGCCGGTGCGCATGTGCTCGTCGACGACGACTGCACCGCCCGCGCCTGTGGTTGCGCCGGCTGCGGTGAGCAGGCTGGTGTTGGGGCGCACGCCCACGACGACGAGCACGAGGTCAGCGCTGTGGGAGAAGGTGTCACCGTCGCGGGTGCCGGTCACGGTGAGGCGGCCCGCGTTGCGGGTGACAGCTTCGATGCGGGTTCCGGTGAACACGTCGACGCCGTGGCGGGTGAGTTCGTCGCGGACGAGGGAGCCCAGTTCGGGGTCGAGGGTGGAGAGCACTTCGGGGCCGCGTTGGAGTTGGGTGACGTGCAGGCCGCGAACGGTGAGGGCTTCGGCCATTTCGAGGCCGACGTAGCCGGCGCCGACGATGATCGCGGTTTCCGGCTGGTGCTCGTCAAGGTAGCGCTCCAGGGCGAAGGTGTCGCCCATCGAGTGCAGCAGGTGCACCCCGTCGTCGGGGCCGAGCTGGTCGAGGCCGGCGATGCCGGCGGTGGACGGGGATGCTCCGGTGCCGACCATGAGCTGGTCGTAAGCGATCGTCGATTCGGTGCCGGCGGCGTCGCGGACGGTGAGCGTGCGGCCGTTGACGTCGATGCCGGTGGCGAGGGTGTCCAGGTGCAGGTTCATGCCGGTGGCTTCGAGGTCGGCGTGCGTGCGGTGTGCGAGAGACTGCCAGGGCTGCACTTCGCGGGAAAAGTAGTACGGGATGCCGCAGATGGAGAAGTTCGGGTAAGCGTCCGCGACGACGACAGTGACGTCGACGGAGGGATCGAGTTCGCAGGCGCGCAGTGCGGTGGAGATGCCGGCGTCGCTTCCGCCGATCGCTACGAGGTGCATGGGGGTGCCTTTCAGGACGTGGTTTCGGGTTGCGTGGGCACGACGACGTCGCCCGCGATGCGCGCGGCGGTCGGGTAGAAAACGAGCAGCAGCGCGAGCCCGAGGGCCGCGCCGACGAGCTGCGCGAGGATGAACGGGGCCACAGATGCGGGGGCGATGCCTGCGAACGTGTCGGTGAACATGCGGGCGATGGTCACGGCGGGGTTGGCGAACGATGTGGAGCTGGTGAACCAGTACGCGGCACCGATGTAGGCACCGACCGCGGCCGCGGTCACTGAGCCTTTCCCTGTGCGGCCGAGCGCGAAGATCAGCAGCACCAGCCCGGCGGTGGCGACCACTTCTCCGACCAGGTGCCCACCGGTCGCACGGTCGTTGCCGGAGAGTGAGGGTGCGGTGTCGAACATCACTCCTGCGAGGAGGGTGCCGGCGATGCCTCCGAGAACCTGCGCGGCGAGGTACGGGGCAAGGTCGCGCAGCGGCAGGCCGGTCCCTGCGCGGCGCCCGAGCAGCCAGTCGGCCAGCGACACTACGGGGTTGAAGTGCGCTCCTGACACGGGGCCGAGCATGAGGATCAGCACCGTTAGGCCGAGCGCCGTGGTCAGGCTGTTTTCGAGAAGCTGCAATCCCACATCATCCGGGGACAGACGCTGCGCCGCGATCCCCGACCCGACCACGACAGTGACGAGCAGGCCCGTCCCGACGAACTCGGCAGCGGCACGGCGCAGCACGTGCGGCCTCGTCACGGTCGCGTTGTAGGTGGTGGTTTTCATGTCGGCTCATCTTGACCCGAGCAGGGTAGTTCAGTCAACATTGAATCAATGAACACTGAACGAATCGACACGGTGGAGGCGCGCGCCGCACGGCACGCCGCATTGAGCGACCCGTCGCGCCTTCGAATTGTCGACCTCCTGACGCTGGGCGACTTGTCGCCGTCGGAGATTCGGACGGCTCTGGAGATGCCCGGGAACCTGGTGGCTCATCACCTGAACGTGCTGGAGACGGCGGGCATGGTGGCCCGGTCTCGGTCGGAAGCGGACAAGCGACGCAGCTACGTCCACCTGACCGACACCGCACTGCAGGGCCTCACTCCCGGTCGAGTCGAGCGGGCGAGCCGGGTGGTGTTCGTGTGCACGGCGAACTCGGCCCGATCGCAGTTGGCCGCGGCGTTGTGGTCGACCCGCAGCAGCATCCCTGCCGCTTCCGGCGGCACCCACCCCGCAGACCGGATCGACCCCGGCGCGATCGCGACGGCGGATCGTCACACACTCGACCTTCCCGACGAGTCGCCGCGGGCGTTGGAGACGGTGCTGACCGGTTCGGATTTCGTGGTCACCGTGTGTGACAACGCGCACGAAGAACTCGGCGTGACCGGGCATCTGCACTGGTCGATCCCGGACCCGGTGCGCGTCGGCACCGACGACGCCTTCGACACCGCGTACGACGAGCTGGAGCGCCGGATCACCCAACTCGCACCCCGGCTCGCCGCCTCCTGACCCTGCCTAGAAAAGAGAACCCGTGACTGACACCACTCCGACCGTCCTGTTCATCTGCCAGCACAACGCCGGCCGCTCTCAGCTTGGCGCCGCGCTCTTGGAGCACCTGGCCGGCGACCGGTTCACCGCGACGTCGGCGGGACTGTCGCCCGCAGGCGAAGTGAATCCTGCCGTGGCCGCCACGGTCGCTGAGCTGGGCATAGACATCGCCGACCGGGTGCCGCGTGCCGTCACCGCGGACGACCTGGATCAGGCGGACGTGGTGGTTCTGATGAAGCCCGGCCTCGCCCTGCCGTCCACTCCCCGCGGCGAAGTCTTGGAGTGGTCCTTCCCCAACCCGGAGGCCTGGGACGCCGAGGCCGTGCGGCCGCTGCGCGAAGCTGTCTCCGACAAGATCCAGACCACGCTCCTCGCACGCTGAGCAACGGGAGAGGGGGCAGATCGCTGATGCGACCCGCCCCCTCTCGTCTGTCTGGTCAGACGGCGGCCGGAGCGCGTCCGATCTGGAGCAACTGAGCCGGCGGGGCACAGCAGGCACCGCCCAGGGATACCCCGGAAGCGTCGAACAGGCCGGCGCCGCCGCAGACGCCCGTGTCGGGCAGCACCAGTTCCACTCGGCGGGCGGCCTCGTGGTCGCCCGCGAGCTCCGCGACGACGCTGCGCACTTGTTCGTACCCGGTGAGGGCGAGAAAGGTCGGTGCCCTCCCGTAGGACTTCGCGCCCACGAGGTAGAAGTCAGGCTCCGGTTGGGCGATGTCGGCGGCGCCGGTCGCCGCGACCGAACCGCAGGAATGCACGTTCGGGTCGACCTCCGCAGCGATACGCACGGGGGCTTGCAAGGTGGGGTCCAGCTCCAACCGCAGCTCCGACAGGAACGACAGGTCCGGACGGAACCCGGTGAGCACGACGACGCGATCGGCGGTGAGCGTGCGGCCATCTTCTGCCACCAGGACCGGCCGATCCCCGTCCGTGGTGACGCGCTCGACGCGGAACCCGGTCACGAGAGACACCAGGCCGGCGTCGACGAACTCCTTCGCCTTGATCCCCAGTGCCCCGCGTGCGGGTAGCTCGTCGGCCTCGCCGCCGCCGAAGGCGTTCCCGGCGGTGGCGCGGCGCAGCACCCACGTCACAGTAGTGTCCGGGTCGCGGCGCGCCATGCGTGCCAGCGCGAGGACCGCCGTCACGGCCGAATGCCCGGAGCCGATGACGACCGTGTGCTTCCCCTCGAAGCCTTTCCGGTCGCGGAAGTCGGGGATGCGGTACGACAGCAACTCGGCGGCGGCTCGCTCGCCCAGCGCGGGCAGACCGTCCGCGCCTGCGGGGTTGGGCGAGGACCACGTACCCGAGGCGTCGATCACCGCGCGCGCCTGCAATCGGTACTCCTCACCCTCGCTCGGCTGCACGTGAACTGTGAACGGCTGATCGCTGCGGCCCGCGTCGACGAGGCGGTCGCGGCCCAGGCGGGAGACCCCGACGACCCGAGCGCCGTACCGCACCCGGTCGCCCAGCTCGGTAGCAAGCGGCGCGAGATAGCCGCTGATCCACTGCGCGCCGGTCGGATAGCCGGTCGTCGGAGCGGACCATCCGGTGGGCTCGAGAATCCGCGCCCCGGCCGTGTCGATCAGCTCCGGCCACTCCGAGAACAGGCGCACATGCCCCCACTCGGCAACCGCTGATGCCGGGTCGGTTCCGGCCTCCAACACAACAATCGGGACGTCTCGCTCGACCAGGTGGGCGGCAGCTGCGAGCCCCTGCGGGCCGGCACCAATGACAACCACGGGCAACGCGCTCTCCATTACACTCACTCCTCCACGCATCGACAGAACTCGATGGATCGAGAATCCTCGATGTATCGACGAATGTCAATGTGACGTGCCAGAATCGTGGCATGCCCACGACGCTCCCCCTCCTCCCGGCCGACGCCACGGTGTGCTGCTCGCCGGTCACCGGCGGGGTGCTGACGCCCGACGAGGCCGAGCGGATCGCGCGCACGTTCAAGGCTCTGGGCGACCCCACCCGCGTGCGACTCCTCTCACTGATCGCCGCATCCGGCGACGGCGAAGCATGCATCTGCGACCTCACCGAGCCAGTCGGACTCTCCCAGCCGACCGTCTCCCACCACATGAAACTGCTCGTCGACGCCGGTCTCACCACTCGCGAACAACGCGGCCGCTGGGCCTACTACCGCATCGTCACGGATGCCCTCGAACAGGCCTCCCGCACGCTGCGCCCATGAGCGGCGTTCTCATCCGCACGATGACCGCCGCCGACTGGCCAGCGGTGGAATCCATCTACCGCCAAGGCATCGCCACCGGCAACGCGACCTTCGAACCGAACCCACCAACCTGGTCGGCCTTCGACTCAGGAAAAATCACCCTAGGGCGGCTCGTTGCCGAGGACGCCGCCGGATCCGTCGTCGGATGGGTCGCCGCCTCACCCGCGTCGTCTCGTGAGGTCTATCGGGGCGTGGTCGAGCACTCGGTCTATATCGCGGACCAGGCTCGTGGGCACGGCGCAGGCGCCGCACTCCTTGACGCCTTCCTCCGAGCTGCCGACAGTGCCGGCATCTGGACGGTGCAGGCGAGCATCTTCCCCGAGAACCCCGCCAGCCTCGCCCTCCACGACAGGGCAGGCTTCCGCCGCGTAGGTCACCGCGAACGCATCGCCCTCATGACCTACGGCCCCTGGGCTGGGCAGTGGCGCGGCACCATCCTCGTCGAGCGCCGCCACCCTCGCTGACCGTGTGCCGAAACTCCAGGCCGAAACAACTTGTCCCGCAACCTGGTTCCGATACGGGCAAGTGCGCCGTAGTACACGCGCGCGAAATCGGGGACGTTCGGCACCATCATCGCGACCCGGTCGCCGGGGCCGATTCCCCGCGCCCGCAGAGCGCCCGCGTAGGCCCGGGCTGCGCCCACAGCTCGCCGTAGCTCAGCGTCGTGCCGGCGGCGTGCAGCGCCGGGCGGTCCGGCCGGGTCGCCTTCTCGGCGAGGATGCTCGCGACGGACAGCGTGGCGTGGCCGTCGCCGTCGATCGCGGGGTCGGGGGCATGCGTCATCGCATCGTCCTTCCGGTTCAGCGGTCGGTGCGCAGCTGCGCCCGCCCGAGGCTGTCGAGGTGCACTTCGTCGGGGCCGTCGGCGAGACGCAGCGTGCGGATGCCGGCGAAGAGGGCCGCGAGCGGCGTGTCCTGCGACACGCCCGCGCCGCCGTGCAGCTGGATCGCCCGGTCGAGGATGCGCTGCACGGCCCGTGGGACCGCGATCTTGATCGCCTGGATCTCGGTCATGGCGGCACGGTTGCCGACGGTGTCCATGAGCCACGCGGTCTTCAGCACCAGCAGTCGCAGCGCCTCGAGCTCGACCCGCGACGACGCCAGCCACTCCCGGACGACGCCCTGCTCGCCGAGGGTCCGGCCGAACGCGACGCGTTCCCGGGCGCGCGCGGTCATGAGCGCGAGCGCGCGCTCCCCCATGCCGATCGCGCGCATGCAGTGATGGATGCGGCCGGGGCCCAGGCGCGCCTGGGCGATCGCGAAGCCGTCGCCCTCGGCGGCGATGAGGTTCGCGGCGGGCACCCGCACGTCGTCGAAGACGATCTCGGCGTGGCCGCCGTGGTCGCGGTCGTCGTAGCCGAACACGGTGAGCGCACGCATGATATGAACACCCTGATCGTGGGGCGCGCCGTCACCGGCGTCGCCGCGTTCGTCTGAGGAGGATGCCGTGACCGAGGCCTACATCGTCGCCACCGCCCGCTCGCCCATCGGACGCGCCCGCAAGGGGTCGCTCATCGGCATCCGCCCCGATGACCTCACGGCGCGCATGGTCCGCGCCGCGCTGGCGAAGGTGCCGGCGCTCGATCCCGCGCGCATCGACGACCTGCTCGTCGGGTGCGGGCAGCCGGCGGGCGAGCAGGGATTCAACCTCGCCCGCATCGTCGCGGTGCTGCTGAGGCTCGACACCGTTGCCGGAGCGACCGTCAACCGCTACTGCTCGTCGTCGCTGCAGACCACGCGCATGGCGTTCCACGCCATCAAGGCGGGCGAAGGCGACGTGTTCGTCTCGGCGGGCGTCGAGTCGGTGTCGCGCTACGTGCACGGGCGGGCGGATGCCGAGGAGGCGCACAACCCGCTCTTCGCGGATGCCGGTGCGCGCACCGCGGCGCGCGCGAGCGGCGGGGCGTCGCCGTGGACCGACCCGCGCACCGACGGAACGGCCCCCGACGCCTACATCGCGATGGGCCAGACCGCCGAGAACGTCGCGCAGCTGCGAGGCATCGGCCGCGCGGAGCAGGACGCGTTCGCCGCACGGTCGCAGCAGCGCGCCGAGGCGGCGATCGCCTCGGGGTTCTGGGCCCGCGACATCACGCCGATCACGCTCGAGGACGGCACGGTCGTCGCCGCCGACGACGGGCCGCGGCCGGGGGTGACCCTCGAAGGGCTCGCCACCCTCGAGCCGGTCTTCCGCCCCGACGGCACGGTGACGGCGGGCAACTGCTGCCCGCTCAACGACGGTGCCGCCGCCGTCGTGATCGTCTCGGACCGCGTCGTGGACGAGCTCGGGCTCACACCGCTCGCGCGCATCGTCTCGACGGGCGTCAGCGGGCTGTCGCCGGAGATCATGGGTCTCGGCCCGGTCGAGGCGTCGCGCCGCGCGCTCGCGCGCGCCGGGCTCGACGTCGACGACATGGACCTCGTGGAGATCAACGAGGCGTTCGCCGCGCAGGTGATCCCCTCGGCGCGCGAGCTCGGTGTCGACGACGAGCGACTGAACGCGTTCGGCGGTGCCATCGCCGTCGGGCACCCGTTCGGGATGACCGGCGCGCGCATCACCTCGACCCTGCTGAACGGTCTCGCCGAGCGGGGCGGGCGCTACGGCCTGGAGACGATGTGCGTCGGCGGCGGCCAGGGCATGGCGATGGTGCTCGAGCGCGCGTGACGCGCGGCGCGCCGCGCCTCACACGAGGCGCGGCGCACGGCAGGCCTCACTCCGGGACGTACAGCGCGATCGTCTCGGCGACCAGCGCTGGGCGCTCGGAGCCCTCGATCTCGACGGTCGTCCGCATCCCGACGCGCATGCCCTGCGCCACCGGTTCGGCGGAGCGCACCTCGGTGACGGCGCGGACGCGCGCGCCGGCGCGCACCGGCTGCAGGAAGCGCACCGCGTCGAGCCCGTAGTTGACGGCCATCGCGACGCCGCCCACCTCGAGCAGTCCGCTCGCAAGGTGCGGCAGGAGCGACAGTGTCAGGTAGCCGTGCGCGATCGTGCCGCCGAAGGGACCGGATGCCGCGCGGTCGCGGTCGAGGTGGATCCACTGCCGGTCCTCGGTGGCCTCGGCGAACGCGGCGATGCGATCCTGATCGATCTCGAACCACGCGCCCGTGGCGCTCTGGCCGACGACGCCCGGCAGGTCGGCGGGGCTGGCGACGCGGATCATGCGCGCGGACCTCCGGCGACGTACAGCACCTGACCCGAGACGAACCCGGCATCCTCCCGGCAGAAGAACGAGACCGCGGCGGCGATGTCGTCGGGTTGACCGGGACGGCCGACGGGGATCTCCTTCGCGGTCGCGGCGACGAAGTCGTCGAACGGCACCCCGACCCGCTCCGCGGTCGCGCGCGTCATATCGGTGACGATGAAACCGGGGGCGACGGCGTTGACGGTGACCCCGAACGGGCCGAGTTCGATGGCGAGGGTCTTCGTGAAGCCCTGCATGCCGGCCTTGGCGGCGGCGTAGTTCGCCTGCCCGCGGTTGCCGAGCGCCGAGGTGGACGACAGGTTCACGATGCGCCCGAACCCGGCCTCCACCTGGTGGCGCGGCACGGCACGGCTCATGAGGAAGGCGCCGCGCAGATGCACGTTCATGACGGCGTCCCAGTCGTCGGCGCTCATCTTGAAGAGGAGGTTGTCGCGCAGGATGCCGGCGTTGTTCACCAGCACGGTGGGCGCCCCGAGCTCTGCGGTGACGCGGTCGACGGCGGCGGTCACCGCGTCTTCGTCGGCGACGTCCGCGCCGACGGCGAGCGCGCGGCCGCCGGCTTCGGCGATGGCGGCGACCGTGTCGGCGCACGCGGCCTCGTCGAGATCGACGACCGCGACGGCGTAGCCGTCGGCGGCGAGACGGCGGGCGGTGGCGGCGCCGATGCCGCGCGCGGCTCCGGTCACGATGGCGATGCGGGTCATGCGTATCCTCTCCGTCGGGGATGCGGCGGCATCCGTCTCGAGCACACCGACTGCGCGGTATGGTGTCGCGCTCTCGCGCTGCGGCGCTCGGCGTCAGAAGGTGATGAGCTGGCGCAGTTCGCCGCCGGCGGCGAGCCGGTCCATGGCGGCGTCGATCTCGGTCAGGGCGACGTGACTGGACACCAGCTTCTCCAGCGGCAGCCGGCCATCGCGCCACAGCTCGATGTAGCGCGGGATGTCACGGCTGGGCACCGCGGAGCCGAGGTAGCTGCCGATGACGGTGCGCGCCTCCGCCGTGAGGGTGAGGGGCGACACCGACGCCCGGGCATCCGGCGCCGGCAGGCCCACGGTGACGGTCGTGCCGCCGGGGGCGGTGAGGGCGAACGCGGTCTCGAACGCGCGCGCGTTCCCGGCGGCTTCGATCACGACGGAGGCGCGACCATCGGCATCCGTCGCCTGGGCGAGCGCGTCGGCGGGGGTGAGCGCTCGCGCGGCGCCGAGCCGGCGAGCGAGATCGAGCTTGGATGCCACCGCGTCGACGCCGACGACCTCGTGCCCGAGCGCGACGGCGACGAGGAGCGCCGCCATGCCGACGCCGCCGAGACCCACGACGGTGACGCGCTCGCCCGCGGCGGGCCGCCCGGCGTTGAGCACCGCGCCGCCGCCGGTGAGGACGGCGCAGCCGAGGAGCGCCGCGATCTCGGCCGGCACGTCGGCGGGCACCGGCACGACGGAGGTGCGGCTCACGACGGCGTGGCTGGCGAAGCCGCTGACGCCGAGGTGGTGGAAGACGGCCTCGGCGTCAGCGTCGCTGTCGCTGTCGTCGCCCGGTCGCTGCCGGTGCAGACGGATACCGCCGCCCACCAGCGTGCCGGCGTTGTTGGCGGCGGTGCCCGCCTCGCACGGCAGGCGGCCGTCGGTCGCGCAGCCGGCACAGTGCCCGCAGCGCGGGAGGAAGGTCATGACGACGCGGTCGCCGACGGCGAGGTCGTCCACGTTCGCCCCCAACTGCTCGACGATGCCGGCCGCCTCGTGGCCGAGCAGCATCGGGACGGGACGGCGGCGATTGCCGTCGACGACGCTGAGGTCGGAGTGGCAGATGCCCGCCGCCTCGATGCGCACCAGGATCTCACCGGCCTCGGGCGGATCCAGCTCCAGCGGGCCGACCGTGAAGGGGCGGGTGCGGGCGAACGGCGCCTCGGCTCCGCTGGTCTCGAGCACGGCTCCAGTGATCTGCATGGGTGACCTCCTCGTCGCCTCCGACGCTACCCGACACCGGCGACCGGTCAGTCGGTCACTCCGCGGGGTCGGGGCGCGGCCGCCACAGCACGACCTCGGTCGCGCGGCGCGCGCGCGCGCCTTGCCGGAGGGTGACGACCGACCCGGTCGCACCCGCCGCGAAGACGCGGGATCGGCGGTCGAGCTCGTCGCGCAGCTGCTGCTCGAGCTCGGCGACGCGCCGACGCAGCACCCGCGCCTCGTTCTCCAGCTCGATGAGCCGGGAGATCGCGGGCAGGCTCATGCCCTCCGCCGACAGGGCCGCGACCTCGCGGAGCTGCTTGACGTGCCGCAGCGAGTACCGCCGCGAACCGCCCTGGGTGCGGGCGGGCACGACGAGGCCGAGCCGGTCATACTGCCGGAGCGTCTGCGGGTGCATCCCGCTCAGCTCCGCGGCCACCGCGATCGCGAAGGTCGGGGCTTCCTCGTCGATGTCCTGATCGGGCATGTGCTCACCTCCTTCGCGGGTTGCGGCGTTTCGTCTCGCCGCTGCGCTCGGCGCGGGGCGACCGGGCGAGGGTGACCCCACGGTCGTTGAGCGAGCGCAGCGAGACGAAACGCGGCATCCTCACTCCCGCGCCTTGGCCATGAGGTCGGCGCGGGGGTTCTCCCGCGGCTCCAACTCGTGGAAGCGCTCCAGCGCCTCGCGCGCCTTGTCGTCGAGGTGTGCCGGGACGGCGACCTGCACCTCGGCGAGGAGGTCGCCGGTGCCCTTGCTCGTCTGCACCCCGCGTCCCTTGACACGCAGCACGCGGCCGGACGGCGTGCCCGGGGCGACACGCAGCTTGACGGGGTCGCCGCCGAGCGTGGGCACCTCGATCGTCGCTCCGAGCGCGGCCTCGGTGAAGGTCACCGGGACGGTGACGCGCAGGTTCAGGCCGTCGCGCGTGAACACGGGATGCGGCCGCACGGTCACCTGCACGACGATGTCGCCGGGCTCGCCGCCGTCGGGCGACGGGCGTCCCCGGCCACGCAGCCGGATCTTCTGCCCGTCGGCGACACCGGCGGGGATCTTCACCTTGAACGGCTTGCCGTCCTCGCCCGCGAGAGTGATGGTCTCGCCGCGGACCGCCGTCTGGAAGTCGAGCGTCGTCCGCGCCGTCACATCGGCGCCGCGCTGGGGACCGCCGTAGCCGCGGAAACCTCCCGTCGACTGGCCGAACCGGCCGGAGCCGAACCCGCCGCCCTGCTGCCCGAACATCGAGAACAGGTCGTCGAAGTCGGCCTGCTGGTACGACCCGCCGCGCGACTGACCGAACCGGCTGAAGACATCCTCGAACCCGCCGGCGCCGCCGGAGCCGGGCGCCTGGAACCGGGCGCTGCCCGACCCCATCGCCCGGATCTGGTCGTACTCCTCGCGCTGATCCTTGTCGGAGAGCACCGAGTACGCCTCGCTGATCTCCTTGAACTTGGCCTCTTTGGCGGCGTCACCCTGCGTCGAGTCCGGGTGGTAGGTGCGCGCGAGCTTTCGGTACGCCTTCTTCAGGTCGGCTTCGGAGACGTCCTTGGAGACGCCGAGGACCTTGTAGAAGTCCTTGTCGAACCAATCCTGACTGGCCATCTGTCTCCTCAGTCCGCTCCGCCGGCGACGACGACCTTCGCGGGGCGCAGCTCGATGTCGCCCAGCCGGTAGCCGACCTCGACGACGTCGAGGATCGTCCCGTCGGCCACATCACCCGGGTTCGGCGCGTGGAAGATCGCCTCGTGCTGCTGCGGGTCGAACGCCTCGCCCGCCTCGCCGTAGCGCTCCACGCCCAGGCGCGCGACGACGCCGCGCAGCTTCTCGGCGATGGCCTGCAGCGGCGAGCCCTCGGCGAGGTCGCCGTGCTTCTCGGCACGGTCGAGGTCGTCGAGCACGGGCAGCAGCCCCTTGGCGACCGAGCCCTTGGCGCGGTCGATCTCGACCTGACGCTGTTCCTCGGTGCGCCGACGATAGTTGGCGTACTCGGCCTGCACGCGCTTGAGGTCCAGCAGCAGATCCTTGTCCTCATCGGATGCCTCGGCGATGGCAGCGTCGTCGGTCTGCTCGGCGCCCAGGATGTCGTCGACCGTCAGGGAGTCCTCCTGCGAGTCGGGGCCGGATGCCGTGGCATCCGACCCCTCGTCACCGGGGACCTCGTTCTCGAAGTCCTTCGTCATGTTCCGATTCTCTTACTTCTTGTCGTCCTCGTCGTCGACCACTTCGGCGTCGATGACGTCTTCCTCGGGGTTCGGCGTCTCACCGTTGCCGGGCTGGCCCACGTTCGGGTCGCCCTGCTCGCCGGCAGCCTGGCTCGAGGCGTAGATCGCCTCGCCGAGCTTGCCCTGCGACGCATTGAGCTTGTCGAACGCGTTCTTCACCGCGTCGTCGTCCTCGCCGGCCAGCGCCGTCTTCAGAGCGTCGACATCGGCCTGGACCTCGGTCTTGACGTCCTCGGGGAGCTTGTCGTCGTTGTCCTTGATGAGCTTCTCAATCGAGTACGCGAGCGTCTCGGCCTGGTTGCGGACCTCGGCGGCCTCACGGCGCTTCTTGTCCTCGGCGGCGTGCTCCTCGGCCTCGCGCACCATGCGCTCGATGTCATCCTTCGGCAGGCTCGAGCCGCCGGTGATCGTCATCGACTGCTCCTTGCCGGTGCCCTTGTCCTTCGCGGACACGTGCACGATGCCGTTGGCGTCGATGTCGAAGGTCACCTCGACCTGCGGGATGCCGCGGGGAGCCGGCGCGATGCCGGTCAGCTCGAACGTGCCGAGCGGCTTGTTGTCGCGCGTGAACTCACGCTCGCCCTGGAAGACCTGGATCGCGACCGACGGCTGGTTGTCGTCGGCGGTGGTGAAGGTCTCGCTGCGCTTGGTCGGGATGGCGGTGTTGCGCTCGATGAGCTTCGTCATGATGCCGCCCTTGGTCTCGATGCCGAGGCTCAGCGGGGTGACGTCGATCAGCAGCACGTCCTTGCGCTCACCCTTGAGGACGCCGGCCTGCAGGGCGGCGCCGACGGCGACGACCTCGTCCGGGTTCACGCCCTTGTTGGGCTCCTTGCCGGTCTCCTTCTTGACGAGCTCGCTCACGGCGGGCATGCGGGTGGAGCCACCCACGAGCACGACGTGGTCGATCTTGTCGACCGTGATGCCGGCCTCGCGGATGACGTCCGCGAACGGCTTCTTAGTGCGGTCGAGCAGGTCCTTCGTGAGGTCCTCGAACTTCGCGCGCGTCAGCGTCTCGGAGAGCGACACCGGACCGGAGTCGGTCAGCGACAGGTACGGCAGGTTGATGGAGGTGCTCGTCGAGCTCGACAGCTCCTTCTTCGCCTGCTCGGCGGCCTCCTTGAGGCGCTGCAGCGCGATCTTGTCGTTCGAGACGTCGACACCGGTGGTGTCCTTGAACTGCTTGATCAGGTAGTCGACGACGCGCTGGTCCCAGTCGTCACCGCCGAGGCGGTTGTCGCCGGCCGTGGCGCGCACCTGGATCGTGGAGAAGTCGTCGTCCTTGCCCACCTCGAGCAGGGACACGTCGAACGTGCCGCCACCGAGGTCGAAGACGAGGATGAGCTCGTCCTCCTTGCCCTTGTCGAGGCCGTACGCGAGCGCTGCGGCGGTGGGCTCGTTGATGATGCGCAGGACGTTCAGGCCCGCGATCTCACCGGCCTCCTTCGTGGCCTGACGCTCGGCGTCGTTGAAGTACGCGGGAACGGTGATGACGGCATCCGTCACCGAGTCGCCCAGGTACTGCTCGGCGTCGCGCTTGAGCTTCTGGAGGATGCGCGCGGAGATCTCCTGCGGCGTGTACTGCTTGCCGTCGATCGGCTGCGTCTTCCAGTCGGTGCCCATGTGGCGCTTGACGGAGGTGAGGGTGCGGTCGACGTTGGTGACGGCCTGGCGCTTGGCGGTCTCGCCGACCAGCACCTCGCCGTCCTTGGTGAACGCGACGACCGAGGGGGTCGTGCGGAAGCCCTCGGCGTTGGTGATGACCTTCGGCTCGCCGCCCTCGAGGACGGCGACGACCGAGTTCGTCGTACCGAGGTCGATACCCACTGCACGTGCCATGTGTTGTTCCTTTCGTGAAACGGAATCGAGAAAGTCTGGAGGTTGAGTCGCGATGGCTCAACTTGTGATGGCTGCCACGTTACCGGCATCCATTCCCCATGTCAAATGAACTTGATACGACTCATATCAAGTTTGCAGAAGGCTGGCGCCGCGTCCGGCGCAATAGGCTCACGCCAAGAGCAGACGCGATCGTGAGCGGGTGGTGCAGGCAAGCGGTCCCGAGGCGTGGGGCGCCTATCTCCGGGAGCGCATCTATCATCAGCCATCTGCTGACGAAGGACGAGATGCCGTCCGGGGCGGAGCTGCGCCTGTTCGTGCGGATCTCCGGGGGCGGCCTCAGCACGGTCGTGACCCCCGGCATCCTGTTCCTCGGTCCCGCCGTGATCGGCCTGCAGGTGCTCGCCAAGTCGGTGCGACGCGCGCTCCGGCGCCGTACGGCGCCGACGCGGGTCGTCCGGGATCCGTCGCCGCGTGGCGCACCGCCTCCGCCGCCTCAGCCGCAGGCGGGGTGCGGAGGGATCCCTTCACGGCGCGCGGCGGTGATCAGCTCGCGATCGCAGCCGAGCATGCCCTCGATGTCCGCGGCCAGGTCCACCGCGGTCGCGAGGTGAAGGGAGTCGAGCGCGCGCAGTCCGGAGCCGAGCTCCACAGCGCGGTCGAGGAGATCGTCATCGATGCCGACCAGCGACACACGCGCCAGCAGCTCGTCGACACCCGACGCCTCCAGCCATCGGCGACTCACGGCCGCGTGCAGCTCGACACGGAGGAGGCGGGACGAGACGAGGGGATCTCCCGCCGCGAAGACGGCACGGACGAGGTCGGAGCCCGGCTCGTCGACCAGCGCCTTCACGGCCGCTGACGTGTCGAGGTAGATCACGTCACTCGCCTCGGATGTCGTCGAGGATCTCCGCCGCGGTGGAGGCGCTGCGAACCGGTGGGACTGTCAGAGCGCCGGCGGCTGTGGCGGGCTGGACCCGGCCGGCATCCACGAGCTGCTCCCACCGCGACTCGCGCACGGGCGCGATCTGCGCGATTGCCCTGCCGCGGTCGGTGATGACGATGCGCTCACCGGCCGCAACGCGCGCGAGCACGCGAGCGGTCTGCTGGTTCAACTCGGTCCTGGTCACGCGCTCCATACCACTTAATGTACGCGCAAACTAGTAGAAATAGTAGACCCTCGCGGATTTCTGACGCTGAGCCGAGCCCTGACGCGCGCTCAGATTGCGCGGGAGGGCGCGCGCAGACGGCTGAGCAGCCGCGCGGTCTCGTACCGCGTGCGTCCGATCGCAGACCGGGGGTCGTATCCCAGCATCCGGCTCAGTGCCTCGTGGCGCGCCTGCAGCGTGGAGTGGTGCAGTGAGAGCGCCGTCGCCGCAGCACGGACGCTCTCCGCAGCGACCAGCTCATCCAGGACGCGGAGCGTCGCATCGTCGAGCTCGCAGAGCGCGTCGACGTCGGGATGCGCGGGCTGGGCGGGGTCGTATGCGCGCACCAGGAGGATCAGCGCGCCGAGTTCGGAACTCCTTCGTTCAGATCGGTTGCGACTATGTTCTCCCGCTCACCGCCGGTGCGTACCCGCCGCGTGGCGGAAACCTCGTGGCATGCGTCCGCCACGCGGCGGGTGGTGCGCCGACGCGGTCACCCGCACGCCGGCGGCAGGACGCAGAACCAAAACGCAACGGCAAGGCTTCGTGTGCGACACGCCGGGGTTCGCGGCGTCGCTGCGGAGTGTCGCGCTCAAGGCCTTGCAGTTGTGAACCGCGGATGCCGGGAGCAGGGCACCGACGTGGCGTGCCGGGTCTGTCGCGCGGCGCGGCGCGTCGCGTCGCGTCGCCGAGACGTCAGTCGTCGTAGCGGCGGCGCGGGCGGTCGCCCCGGTCGCCCCGGTCACCGCGCTCGGGGCGCTTGGCGGAGCGCTGGAAGCGATCGGGCTTGATCTCGATCAGACGGCCCGAGATGCGCGTGTTCGCCAGGCGGTCGAGCGTTCCGCGCGGCAGGTCGGCGGGAAGCTCCACGAGCGAGAAGTCCGGGCGGATCTGGATCGCGCCGAAGTCCTCGCGGCGGAAGCCGCCCTCGTTGGCGAGCGCGCCGACGATCTGGCGCGGCTCGACCTTGTGCCGACGGCCGACCTCGATGCGGTAGGTCGCCGTCGCCCCGTCGCGGCGCTCGCGGCGCGGCCGGTCGCCCCGCTCGCCCCGCTCACCCTGGTCGCGGTCACGGCCCCGGTCCCGATCGAATCGGTCGCGGTCGCGGCGCACGGGCTCGTCGTCGGCGGCATCCAGCAGCAGCGGCGTCTCCCCCTGCGCGACGACGGCGAGCGCGGCGGCGACATCAGCCTCGGGCACGTCGTGATGCGTGACGTAGTGGGTGATGATGTCCCGGAAGCGGTCGATCCGCTCGGTCTCGGCAAGCGCGGCGGTGATCGCGTCGTCGAAGCGGGTGAGCCGGGTGGCGTTGACGTCGTCGACGCTCGGCAGGGTCATCTCCGTCAGCGGCTGTCGCGTCGCCTTCTCGATGGATGCCAGCATGCGACGCTCGCGCGGCGTCACGAAGCTGATCGCGTCGCCGGTGCGGCCGGCGCGACCCGTACGGCCGATGCGGTGGACGTAGGACTCGGTGTCGATCGGAAGGTCGAAGTTGACGACGTGGCTGATCCGCTCGACATCCAGTCCGCGCGCGGCGACGTCGGTGGCGACGAGGATGTCGAGCTTGCCGGCCTTGAGCTGGTTGACGGTCCGCTCGCGCTGCGCCTGCGCGACGTCGCCGCTGATCGCGGCGGCGGTGTAGCCGCGGGCGCGGAGCTTCTCGGCGAGCGTCTCGGTCTCGTTCTTCGTGCGGGTGAACACGATCATGCCCTCGAACGGCTCGACCTCGAGGATGCGGGTGAGCGCATCGACCTTCTGCGGATACGACACCACGAGGTAGCGCTGCGTGATGTTGGTCGCGGTCGAAGTCTTCGCCTTGACGTTGATCTCCTCGGCATCCTTCAGATACGTGCCCGCGAGGCGCCGGATCTGCGCCGGCATCGTCGCCGAGAAGAGCGCGACCTGCTTGCCGGCGGGGGTGTCGGCGAGGATCGTCTCGACGTCCTCGGCGAAGCCCATCTTGAGCATCTCGTCGGCCTCGTCGAGCACGAGGAAGCGCAGCTCCGACAGGTCGAGCGTGCCCTTGTCGAGGTGGTCCATGATGCGGCCGGGGGTGCCGACGACGATGTGCACGCCGCGGCGCAGCGCCGACAGCTGCTGGCCGTAGCCCTGACCGCCGTAGACCGGCAGCACGTGCACACCGCGCAGGTGCGCTGCGTACGACTCGAACGCCTCGCACACCTGGAGGGCGAGCTCGCGCGTGGGCGCCAGCACGAGCGCCTGCGGGGTCTTCTGCGACAGGTCGAGCTGCGACAGGATCGGCAGCGCGAACGCCGCGGTCTTGCCGGTGCCGGTCTGCGCGGTGCCGAGCACGTCACGGGCGCGCAGCAGGGGCGGTATGGTCGCGGCCTGGATGGCGGACGGTGTCTCGTAGCCGACGTCCTTCAGCGCTTTCAGCACCGCGGCGTCGAGTCCCAGGTCGGCGAAGGAGGGGACGGATGCCGGGGCGCCTGCGGCGGACGCCGTCTCGTCCGGGCCGGTGGTTTCGGGTTCACGTGCAGACGTCATTCCCCCACGGTAGTCGCGCGAGCCCTCTGCGGTGTGGCGCCACCGCCCGTTCACCCGGGAGCCCTAGCGTGACGAGCATGCCGCTGCCCGATCAGCCCGAGCCGAACGCCCCGGACGCCCCCGGGTCGTCCGGCACCCCCGGCGCCCCGGACGCGCTCGACGCGTCCGGCGCCGTCCCTCCCCTGCCGGCTGACGCCCGCGCGCTCGGCGCGATCGGCGAGATGTTCCAGGATGCCGTCGCCGACCGCGACATCCCCCGCCGCCAGGTGATCTCGTGGGCGATGTGGGACTGGGCGATGCAGCCGTTCAACACGGTCATCCTGACGTTCGTCTGGATCGCGCTGTATCTCACCTCGCGTCAGTTCCTCGACCCGGCTGTGCGCGACTCCGGCCTTCTCCCCGATGGCTCCTACCTCAACTGCAACGCGTCGGAGAACGTCGCGACGGCGTACTGCCAGGGCTTGACGGACCTGTCGGAGTGGTGGGGCTGGGCGAACTTCGCCGCCGGCATCCTGATTCTGGTGCTGGCTCCGGTTCTCGGCCAGCAGGCCGACGCGCGCGGGAGCAAGAAGAAGTGGGTTCTCGGCGCGACGGTGGCGATCGCGCTGGTGCAGTTCGCGCTGTTCTTCGTCGAGGCCGACCCGCGCTACTTCTGGTTCGGCGCCTTCGCCGTCGCGGTCGGCGCCGTCATCTCGGAGATCGGGAACGTCAGCTACTACGCCATGCTGTCGGAGGTGTCGACGCCGAAGACCGTCGGCCGGGTGTCGGGTCTCGGGTGGGGCCTGGGATACATCGGCGGCGTCGTCGCGCTGATCCTCTGCATCCCCATCCTGTTCGGGCTGGGCCAGGACGATCCGCTCGCGTACAAGCTCGTGGCCGTGGTGTGCGCGGTGTGGACGCTCGTGTTCTCGATTCCGCTGCTGCGGAACGTGCCGGAATCGCCCTCGTACGGCGGCCCGACGAAGGTCGGCCTGCTGGGGTCGTACGTCGTGCTGGGCAAGAACCTGGCGGCACTGTTCCGCGAGAACCGGCCGACCTTCTTCTTCCTGCTGGCCGCGGCCGTCTACCGTGACGGCCTCGCGGGCGTGTTCGCCTTCGGGGCGGTGCTCGCGGCGCAGGGGTTCGGTTTCTCGTTCCTGGAGGTCATCGCCTTCGGCCTGGCCGCCAACCTCGTCGCGGGCATCTCCACCATCTTGGCCGGGCGGCTCGACGACGTGATCGGCGCCCGGAAGCTGATCGTCATCGCGCTGTCGGGCCTGGTCGCGATGGCGTTCGTCGTGTTCGCGCTGCGGGAGCTCGGGAGCATCGTGTTCTGGATCTGCGGCCTGCTGCTCTGCGCGTTCGTGGGCCCGGCGCAGGCCGCCAGCCGGAGCATGCTCACGCGCATGACGCCGCCGAGCATGCAGGGCGAGATCTTCGGCCTCTACGCCACGACCGGCCGCGTCGCGTCGTTCCTGTCGCCGCTGGCGTGGTCGCTGTCGCTCGCGTGGTTCGGGGGCATCGTGTACGGCGTGCTCGGGATCGGGGTCGTGCTGCTGGCCGGACTCATCCTGCTGCTGTTCGTGAAGCTGCCGCCGCACGTCCGCAGCTGACGCGGGGTCCGCGACGCCCCGCCCGCGCCCCGCCCCCGAATCAGCGGCGGCGCTGCCAGGGCAGGCGGATGCCGCGCTCGTTGGGCTCCTCGACCCGGCGAGAGCGCCAGCCACGGTCACTGCGAGCACGGCCACCGTGGGCACGGTCACGCGCCGCACCGTCACGCGGATCGCGCGTTCGAGCGCGGCTTCGACGCGGGGTTCAGCCGGGGCGCAGCCTCGCGCGACGCGTGAGCTGCGGCATCCGATCGGGGCCGCTCTCCTTCGGGAGGGCGGCCTTTCGTCTGTCAGCCGCCGATGGCCCCGGCATCCGTCGACCCGACATCGGTGCGGTGGAAGTTCTGGAAGGACCGGGATGCCGTGGGCCCGCGCTGGCCGTGATATCGGTTGAGGTACGGGCCGGTGCCGTAGGGGTTCTCGGCCGCGGAGGACAGCCGGAAGAAGCAGAGCTGGCCGATCTTCATGCCGGGCCAGAGCTTGATCGGCAGGGTCGCGACGTTGGAGAGCTCGAGGGTGACGTGTCCGGAGAATCCGGGGTCGATGAAGCCGGCGGTGGAGTGCGTGAGCAGGCCGAGGCGGCCGAGGGACGACTTGCCCTCCAGGCGCGCCGCGATGTCGTCGGGCAGGGTGACCTGCTCGAACGTGGAGCCGAGCACGAACTCGCCCGGGTGCAGGACGAAGGCCTCGTCGGGGGCGACCTGGATGAGGTGGGTGAGGTCGGGCTGGTCCTCGGCGGGGTCGATGAACGGGTACTTGTGGTTGTCGAAGAGGCGGAAGTAGCGATCCAGGCGCACGTCGACGCTGGAGGGCTGGACCATGGCCGGGTCCCAGGGGTCGAGGCCGACCCGTCCGTGGGAGATCTCGAGGCGGATGTCGCGGTCGCTCAGCAGCACGAGTTCAGCGTACTTGTAGGTTTCTGTCTATGAATCCTGACTACGGGGCGGCGGCCGGTTTCGGCATCGGCTTCATCATCCTCATGCTCGTCATCTATCTCGGGCTCATCGCGTTGATGCTGTGGGTGAGCTACCTCATCATGCGGACCGCGGTGAAGAACGGCGTGAAGCTCGCGATGCAGGAGACCGGCCAGCAGTTCGCCCCGATGGGCTATCGCCCACCGATGCCGCCGCAGGCTCCGGGCGGCTATCAGGGTCCGCCGACGCACTGACCGCGGCCGGCGTCAGCCGCCGTGTGGGGTCAGTCCGTCACGTCGACGAAGTCGTACTCCTGGAACGCGGCGACCTCCGGCACCCAGCGCGTCTCGACGAAGCGCACGTGATCGGGTGCGTGTTGTAGGCGTCGTAGGATGCCTGGTCGTCGAACGTCATGGAGAACGGGAACCGCGCGTCGCTCTTGCTGCTGACCTGACGGCGCACAGCGAAATCGTTGACGGCCGGGATCGCCGAGAGGGTTCGCGTCGCGTCGGAGAGGAACGCCGTTTCCGCCGGCGACCCTTCGTCGTGACGCAGGCGGAACACGACGGTGTGGATGATGCGCATGTGCCATCTTCCCGCGCTTGTCCGTGGCCCTGGTAGTGTCGTGGAAGCGAGCAACCCCCTCCGGGGCTGCGTCGCCTCGGGGCTGTAGTTCAATGGCAGAACTTCTGCTTCCCAAGCAGACAGCGCGGGTTCGATTCCCGTCAGCCCCTCCACTGATGTCGTTTCCAGAGCCTGATTGGACTTTCCGGCCTTAGGTTGGACTGCTCAGCATCAGGGTTGATGCTCTTGCGTGACGACTCAGAGCAATGTCACCTCAACGACAATCGAGAGGGAGTGCATCACTGCACTCCCTCTCGCCGTTCTGCACACCCCCTCGGGCACGCGCCCGTCGGGCGACCCGTTCCCCGCCGGTTCAAGCGGCGAGCCGGACCACTTTGCGGTTGCCGGCCCGTTCCGACCATGGACATCTCTTGCACCCGCCGGACAGGATGCGACGCGGGATGCTCTGGTTCGTAAGGTGCCCGTGGGCGCATTGCCACATGTACTTGACGTCCGACCCGGCCATGACCTCGTCCGGCTGCCTCCAGTTCAGGTATGGGTGCCAGTCGAACACCAGGTCGGGATGCGTCGTCTGGAAGTCGTTGAAATTCTTCAGGATGCGGCGACGCGCGCAGTAGGGGCAGGTGCATCCGCGGGTACGCGCTTCGAGTCGCATTGGGAACGAATGTCCCTGTTCGCACCACCAGACGACGTCCAACCTTGAGCCCGCGGTGTAGTCACGAGGGTCGCGACCTTCGTTGAGTTCCGGCCGCCATGTTGCCGCCAGCTCGGGGAACCTATCGGCGAAGCTTCGCCCCGATGTGCGATTGCGTCGCTTGTCGCATTCTGCGCACGACCTTCCGTCTACACGTTGACGGACGGTCGCGCGGTACTCGTGCCCTTCCGGGCACACCCAAGCGCGCGGTTTGGTGTCGTTCGCTGTGAGTTCGTGAGCGCGCTTGCTGCTGCAGCTACTGGGGTGCAGGTCGGCCGCGATATCGGGGTGCGTGGTGCGGAGGTCGTTGATGCCGACGAGGATGACGCGCCCCAAGCACACGGCGCACTCAGTGCCGTTCAGCGTTCGGTTCGCAGGCGTCGCTCTGTACGGATGGAACACGTCACACACCCACCACACGGAGCGACCGCTCGCGGCCGCGATGTCTTCCGCTCGGAGTTCGCCGTTGAGGGTGGGGTGCAGGTGCGCTGCGATTTCTGGCGCGACGCTAGCCAGGTCGTTGACACCGGGTACGACGTGGCTTCGGGTGCATGTCGGGCACGGTGTCTGACCGCGTTCCTTCGAGGTCAGGACCTCGAGGTAGGGGTGCCCTTTGCTGCAGTACGCGCGCTGGACGACCGGCTTCGCGACGGTCGGCTCGCCGTCCCTAGCCTCAGTCGCGGTCAGTCGGTCGAGGCCAGCGCACTCGAGGTAAGCCCGAGCGCTCTGGAGTTCACCGGTGTGCGGGTACCAACTGGCGATGCCCTCCGGGAGGGCGAAGTCGTGCACGTGGCCCGGGCGATAGTCGCCGTACCCGCGCAACGCGGTCTGGAGCGCGATGTGCGCCGGCCACAAGCGAAGCCAGATGGCACGAATGGTCGCAGAAACCGCGGTACCAGTCATCTCCGCGAGGACACTGGTCATCCACGCGTGAGTGTCGGCGTAAGGCTGCACTGGGTCGAAGACTCGGCGCATGGTGTCCGTGCGGGATACCCACGCCACCGTCTCGACGGCGGTCGCGAAGACTTCGTGGGTGTCGCGGCGGAGGTCGCGCACGAGGGCGTCCAGAACCTCGCACAGCAGCGGCATGTCGATGCGTCCTCGTCTGTGGAGCCTGCGGAACCGCCGGTGGGCCGCGACTGCGTCCGGGCTGACGCTGGTCTGCGCGTCCGGAGTCGTAGCGGGTCCGGTCCACCGTTCGTGCCGCTCGCAGAGGAAGTCGTCGAGGTGCGGGTGCTGCTGCACCCGCTCGCCGTGGCTGCACAGCACGCAAGCCCACCGGTCCTTGACGAGGTTCGCGCACGGTGCGCAGTCCGTATGGGGTGTCCGCGGCTCCACAGGTATGAGCCGTCCGAGGTCCCGCCCTGTCTTCGCGCTGAGGATGCTGGTCCAGTCGGGGCTGGCGCCAGCGTCCCGTGCGAGCTTCTGGAGCTCGCGACGCAGCGTGTCTGGTTCAGCGTTGGCTACGAGACTGCGGCGTGAGTAAGACTCGAGGGTTTCGCGGTGTCGAGGGCGGACCGTGAACGGAAACGCGCGGGTGAGGTCGTCCGGAGTCACAGCGACATCACCTTCTCCATCGCCGTCTTACCTCGACCCGAGAGCCGCGTCTTCACCCTTTGGTAGTGCTCTTCGGCGGTCCGGTCGAGTCGGTACGCGTCCAGCCGGGACCGGTCGAGTACCTCCGGCTCCACCCCGTTCTGAATGACGTCGATGGCAGCGCCTGTCAGGAGCCGACCAAGGGACCCGATGGACCCTCCGGTGCGCTGCCACAAATACTGCACCTCCCCCTTGAGGGTTCCTGCAGGGTGGTCTCGCAGTTGGAGTTCCTTCTCGAAGCTGCGTACGAGGGCCTTCCATGCCTTCTGGTGCTCGGGGTTGCTCCAGTTGTAGCGCGTGAGCTCGAGCACCGTGAACCGGCTCTTGAGCTGTTGCCCGCGCGGACCGCTCATCAGGCTGGAACTGGTGACGTCGATGCCGCAATACAAAAACGTCCCGGCAATGTCGTTGTGGAGGCCCTTGAGCACATCGACCGTCTCACCTAGGCCGACGGCCTTCCCCGCCGAAAGGTTGTGGAGTTCGTCGACGACGATGAGTTGGGTCCGACCACGCCGCATGGCAGCGACGACTTTGGCGCGAAGGTCGGCCATCGAGTCCCGCGTGAGGACGGAGAGCCCGAAGAACGCGCTCATTTCTTTCAGGAGCGCCTTGCCGCTGCTGTTCGGCGGGACCTCCACGTACATCACCGGCACGTGCTGCAACGCACGCCAATCAGGCACCTGCTTCTCATACTCCTGCAGCACCCAGCGCATCAACCGCTTGGCGGTCGTGGTCTTCCCCAGCGTGGAGTCGCCGGAGAGGATGACGCCGGAGTGGCCCGAATTGCGAGCCCGGTTCTCCTGGAAGGCACGCGTGAGCTGCAGCCGGCCCTGCATGACGGTGTCGGTCCCCAAGATGATTCCTCCGGAGAGGTAATCCATGCGCTGCTGGTCGAATTCGTATCGGTTGCGGTCGTCTCGGAGCTCGGAGTCGGGCGCGGCGAGCGGGTGCTGAAGGTGGTGCAGGAGAGATTCGCGTCGGTTGAGCGAGGCCTGGTCGTGGTCGGGGTTCGTGAAGCTCAGCATGGTCATCTCCTTCAGTTGTCGAAGTCCGGCAGGAAGTCGTCATCGTCGTCGTCCTCTTCCACATCCGCCGTGTGCTCTGGCGGAGCGGGAGTGGGGAGGGTGGGCATCCCGAGGAGTTCCGCCTCGGACTGTGCGGTGAGGGCGCGGTAGTCGACGCGGTCGTCGTCGAGCCCAAAGTCGGGTGCGTAGAGCTGCAGCTCGGCGCCGCGTTCGTGGCATTCGATGAGCTCGCCCTTGCGACCGACCACCCAGACGCACGTCGGGTTGTACGGGTCAACCTTTACTTCCCACTTCCCGTTGTGGCGCGGCTGGGACGACTTCATGCCCTTGAGTGGGTGGAGAGCATCCGCGTCGTACTCGCGGTTGTCGTAGCGCACGCCAGTCGAGCCGATGGTGCGCCAATGGGACTCGAGCATGCGGATGTAGTCCTCGCGCGTCAGAGCAACCCGCAGCTGCTCAACGGCGAGCGCCGCGCGGGCTGCCTTCTCGTTCGGTGAGATGGTGATGCTCGGCCGAACCGGGTCACGGAGGCTCGCGTGCTTCCGGTTCTGCCAGACGCTCAGTACCCAATCATCGAAAAGCTCGCGCAGGGCCTCGATGGTAAGGAGCTCTTCGAGCGGTACCTTTATGCCCTTGTGCTCGGGGCTGCGACCGACATACCCGGGGAGGTGCTCGGTGAACATCGTGTTCACCGTCTTGAACTGCCGTTCGACGTGGGGCTTACTCGTCGGCGTGTACGGCGCGGACAGCAGCACGGAGCCACCGCACTGCCTCACAGCATCGCGGAACGCGCTTCCCATATAGTCCGACCCGCGGTCGGAGGTGACGTTGCGCGGATGGATGAAGGGAACACTGCGCGCGTGGGCGGCGTACTCGTCCTCCGGGAGCAGCGAGATGCCGGGGTGCTTCCGCGCCAACGCGTCACGCCAGGCCGCGCGCGACGGGCGGTTCTGTCGAGGCGTGATTGCCTGCGCCCACAGCATCATGTGGTCGACGCTCTTCGTTCCCTCCAACCGCATCGTGAAGGCGATGATGCTGCGGGAGTAGACGTCCGTCATGATGGTCAGGAGCGGTCGCTGGCGCTTTCCGTCCGGCGTGCGCACCTCGACATCCATCGTGTTCGTGTCCACCTGCACGTACTCGCCTGGCAGGAGGGCCTCGTTCTTGGCAAACGGGCGGTCGGGGCGGTTGCCAAGGGAGCGCCGAGTCTTCGCGCTCTTCGTCGCGTGCTTGTGTCCGCCGAGGTCCTCGACAAGCGCGTAGAACCTGGACTTTCTCGGGACCTCGAGCGTGCCGTACATGGCTTTGACCCGTGCCGTGGTCTCCTCGATGACGCGAGAGACTGTTCCGGTGGAGCGGTCCCGCTGGTCCTCGATGACGTCTATGAGGATGTTGAGGACGCGAACGTCGAGCTTGTCAACTCGGCTGGGATACTGACGCAGCGCTCTTCCGTCCACCAGTCCGATGAGCCCTTCTCGCTGATACTTGCTCATCTTCAGGAAGAAGTTCGCGCGGACCATGCCGCGGCCGGTAGCTTCCATCTCCTCCAACTTCGCCCGAATGCGGGCCTCCTGCGTAGTTGCATTCAGGTCGTACTGCTTCCGACGGATGCCGTTGCGTCCGACGCCCGTCAGAACCTCGTCGATGTCGATTGCCATGGCGTTCGCGGCGGCGATGACGTGTGTCGGGAGCGAGTCGAGCAGCCGAGGCGCGCGCTCCTCGCCGTCCGGGATGAGCCCGGCGAGCTCGTGGTGCGCGAAGGTTCGACGCTCGCCGGTGACGCGGTGAATAAGCGAGACACCGCTCGTGGATGCGCTTTCAAGGTCGTAGAGTTCATCGCCGACCTGGACGACTGCGCGCTTACGCGAGGGCATTGGGGAACTCCTGTCGTGTGGTGTGGCGGGGGTGGAGGAGAGTGCGGTCAGACATTCGTGCGTTCATGTCGCAGGTCAGCGCACCTGTCCAGAGGAGGTGGAAGACATTGCTGCGGGCGCGGGCCATAGAGTGGGCCGGCATGGCGCGGACCGCATCGTGGATGGTCCAGCCTTCCCGGAACGCTTCCAGTGCAGACGTCTCCTCCGCAGCGCCCGGGTGGTGGCCGTGGTGACGGAACTGGGCAAACCAGGTCAAGTTGACCTTGTACTGGATGGGCAACTCGGTGAGCACGCGATAGTCCCAGCCGATGTCAGCACACACGTCGCGCGTCCACGCGAACTGGGCGCGTGCTTTCTCGTTGATGCGAGCGAGCGGCTTGACGTCGTAGACGGTCTGGGTCCCGTTCGCGTCGAGGCCGAGGAGGTCGGGGTAGTGCACCTCGCCGTCTGCCGTGGTCAGCTTCATGGGCTGCGACGAGATGGCGACGATGTCCGTGGCCCAGTCGAGCCACATGAGGCAGTCCCGCTCGAGCAGCGATTCGTGCCAGACGTGCTCTCCGGTCGACGCCATCGAGAAGTAGCCGTGATAGTTGCGCTGCCGCGGATACGCGGCACCCCTACGGACGGGGTCTACGTCGTAGAGCTCGCGGTCGAGCAGGTTCGAGTCAAGCGGCGCGGTGGTCAGCTTCTTGCCTCGTAGCCAGGTGGCGCTGTTCAGGTATTCGGTGGTGGGGGTGGTTTCGCTCATACTTCGAACCTGCGCGGTCGGGGCATCCAGAGATGACCATCGCGATAAACCCAGGTGATTGGCCTTTTCTCGAGTCGTGTTGATCATGATCGAGTCCCAGATAAGCTTTGAGCCAGCATGTTTAGTGAAGGCAGAGAGTTGAGCGCCATCGAAGCGGCGGCATTCCTGCACGTCAGCCAAGGCCACGCGACCCAGCTCATGCGGTCCGGCACGCTTGCCGCGCGGCAGCTGCCCTCCGGACACTGGCTCACCAGCGAGGCTGCACTGGGCGCGTGCGATGCGATCATGCGCCGCGGCCATGGCCGCACCCTTGCCCCCGAATCTGCGTGGGGGGTGCTGTGGGAGCTCTCGGGCCTGCACCCGCACTGGCTAAGTTCGAGCACGCTCTCTCGGCTGCGTGCGCAACTGGTCGAGTGGCGACCCGAGGACATCGTTCGCGCCGTCAGTAGTCGGACGCAGGAGACGCGGTACAGGTCCGCAGCGCCGGGCGCATCATCGGGGCTCACTCTGACTGGTAGGCGGGTGGCCAGCGTCCTGAAGGTCGGCCTTCGGAGCTGGACCGACGTCGTCGCCGGCTACGTGCCCCAGGGAGTGACGCCGGAACAGCATGCGAGACGAACCGGCATGACCCTCGACTACGAGGGCATGCACACGCTCTACGAATGGACTCTTCCCGTGCCGTACAACGCGCCCCGCATGCCTGTTGCGGTGGTCGCAGCTGATCTTGCCCGCAGTCATGTCACTACGGAACGCGCCAAGGGCGTACACGCATTGAGTCGGCTCAGGTATGAGTGGGCTCGATCTCGCTGATTCGTTGATGCGGTAAGACCTGGCGCGGTCCATGTCGCCCTCCCTTCGGCACCCCGCACATATGGCCTTTTTAAAAAGGCCTTATCGGAATGTCCTACCAGGATCTTACGGAAACTGTGTTAAGCCCCGTAAGCCCCCGCCCCGACTGTTCAGCTGGAGTCACCCGCCGGCGCGAGCGCGTGCTCGATCCTCCATCCGCCGCAGCAGCGCGGCGAGCTCGTCCAATACGAATCGGTCTTCTGGCGTCATCGGCCTGCTGTCCGCCTTCGCCAACGCCCCCAGATACCCGCTGTACCAACCCAGTGTGTGAAGCATTTCGTCCCTGCCCGCGTGTGTCTCACGCTCTTGCAAGGGCTATGCGCGGTGGGTTATCCGGATCGCGTCACGGCATACGAGATGTAGCAACGCGCCAGCTTCGAGCTCGCTCCCTACCTGCCCTCCCTGCAAAGGTCAGCGACCGCCGCGCGCTCATTGCTCAGCAGTCGTCGGAACTCGCAGCAGCGAAGTCCATATTGCCAAACCTCGGGTGATGACCCTGATTCTCGACGTGACTCCTCGCGCTACGGCCCACCGCTTCGCTTGTGCGGGGACGATACTCCGCGTCAGCGCTCACCGGACGCGGAGCAACGCCAGCGCGGAGCGCCCCCCTCCGGGCGGCGACGCAGGACGGCGTGGACGGAAACGGTTTGCGCTGGACGATCCCCATGGATGCGGGATCGTCTATGCCCAGCTGGAAACCGTAGCGCCCGCCGGAAGGGTGTCAACGAAGTCGTAGAGCACCCAGCCGGTGACATGTTCGTAGAACGCGTCGGACCGGATGGGGTCGCGCCCGTTAATCCAGGCCACCAACTGTTCGCGGTCGGGATCGCCTTCGACTCCGGTCACTCGCTCCCAGGCCACAACTCGCCAATACGCCTGCTTGGAGTCATTGTTCTTCTCGGCAACGCGCGCCCACCACTGGCCACCCTCGATGAGCACCGACATGTTCCTCCTGAGACCTGTGCCAGCCTCCGAGGTTAGTCGATCCTCAGGAGTTCGAACCGATGAGGTTGTCGATGACGAACAGGGAACGAAGTAGTCCCGGCCCAGCGGCATGGGGACCGAAGGTGTCGCGCAGGCTCTCCACGTAGCGTTCGACGGCGGGGGTCGAAGGGAATTCTTCATCGAGAGGGCGCCCGCTGGAGCGCGCGATCCATATTGCGACAGCGCGCCCGGCATTGTTGGACACGTCCTCACATTGCCCAGCAGCGTTCGGGATTACATCCAGCGTCCGCAGAAGGCGAACTGTGAGTGCACCCATTGGCGCAGGGTGTCGGCGGCGCTCGAATTCTGAACGCTTTCGGCGTTCGAAAAGTGAACGGTTGCGGGCAGTCTAGCTAGGTGTTTCGTCGGTGTTGGTGCGGATGCTGGGGAGGCTGTCGATGCCTCGGCCGCGGAGCCGGTAGCTGGCGCCTTTGAGGGTGAGGACGTCGGCGTGGTGAACGATCCGGTCGATCATCGCGGCAGCGACGGCTTGGTCCCCGAAGACCCCGCCCCAACCCGAGAATGGCAGGTTCGAGGTGAGGATCAGCGACGCGTGTTCGTAGCGGGATGACACCAACTGGAAGAACAGGTTCGCGGCGTCTTGCTCGAACGGGAGGTAGCCGACTTCGTCGACGATGATCAGCCCGTATCGGCGGAGCCGTGCGAGTTCTTTGGCCAGGTTCCCTTGTCGGTGGGCTTCGGTGAGGCGGGTGACCCAGTCGGTCGCGGTCCCGAACAGGACCCGGTGCCCGTGCCGGGCCGCGACGATTCCAAGCGCGGTCGCGAGGTGCGTCTTCCCGGTCCCGGGCGGGCCGAGGAGGACGACGTTCTGCGCTTCGAGGAGGAACCCGCCTGAGGCGAGTCCGGCGATCTGCTGCCGGGTGGCGGGTTGCGCTTCCCAGTCGAAGTCTTCGAGCGTCTTCCGGCTCGGGAACCCGGCGGCTTTGATCCGGAGCTCCGCGCCGGAAGCGTTCCGTGCGCTGACTTCGCGTTCGAGGACGGCGGCCAGGTAGTCCTCGAACGACCAGCCCGCATCGCGTGCTTGGTCCGCCATCCGGGCGGCGGCTTCGGTGATCCGGGGTGCCTTCAGCGCGCCGGCGAGGTAGGTGATCTGCTTGACCGACTCCGTGCTCTTCGTGGCGGCCATCACGCGACTCCTTCGATCCCGAACGCCCGGTCGTAGTCCGCGAGATCACGACTCAGATCATCGACCGGCGCCGGCCGGGGCGCCTGGAACTGCTGCCTGAGCCGCTTCGCCGCCTCCAGGTGCGCGGGGTCGGTGATCGTCGAGCCGCGGGCCCAGACGCGCGCGTGGTCAGCGACCAGCCGCCCGTCGAGGCGGACCTTCACCCGCTCGAGATCGGCGATCACGTCGACGAACCGTCCTATCGCTTGAGGGTCGACGGAGTAGTCGGAAGCGTCGAGGCGGACGTAGTAGTCCCGGCCGAGCCGAACTCGTTCCCGCCAGCCGAGCTGCAGCGGGATCGGCGGGAGCGGCAGCATCCGGGAGCGGTCGTGCCCGATCAGATCGACGGGTCGGGCTTTGATCGTGCGGACCACTCTGCTGTTCGCGTTCTCGAGCCAGCCCTGCAGCTGCGCGTTGAAGTCCGCCGGGGAAGTGAAGGTGCGGCCGGGCATGAACGAGGTCTCGAACCAGCCGTTGCGGCGCTCGACGATCCCCTTCGATTCCGGGTCATAGGGCTTCAGCTGAATCACTTTCGTCGCGAGGGTCCCCGCGAACGACGCGACTCCCTGGGCGAGGCGGCCGCGCTGCCCGATCCCGGACTCGTTGTCCCAGATCAGCCGCCGCGGAACGGCGCCGAGCTGTTGGATCAGTTCCCAGTGCCCGAGCAGCAGATCCTCCGTCTTCCTGGTCGGGATCATCCGCGCCGTCACGAACCGCGAATGCGCCGCGACGAGCACCAGCACCGGCAGCAACGCCATCGTGCCGTCCTCGAGCGGGATCCTCCGCGGCGGGAACCACAGATCACACTGCGCCGCATCACCCGCCGCCCAAGCAAGTCGATCCGCCGGGTCGACCGGGCGATGCTCCGGCCTGAGCCTCGCGACGTTGTCACGGAACCAGCGGATCGAGCCCTCCCATCCGACTCGTTCCGCGATCACCGTCGCCGGCATCTGCGGGTGCTCGGCGAGCAGCGCCCGCACCCGCGCCTCAAACGGCGTGAACGACGTCGGCCGCGGTGACCGCTCATACCTCGGCGGCCCGTCCGAGTTCACCGCCTTGATCACCGTCGTCCGCGAGATCCCCAACCGCGCCGCGATCTGCGCTTTCGGAACCCCGTCCGAAGCCAGCCTCCTGATCAGCGCCCAATCCTCCAAAGTGATCACTCTCCAATCGTCGAGTGTTCACTTTTCGAGCGCCGCTATCGATCAGTTCTCAAGCGCCGCCGACACAGGGTCTGGTGCGTCAGACATTTGCGTGACGTTCCTCTCTTCGCTGGTTCTCCCCCTACCCTGCGGCGACCGACCGGGAGCATCGCAACTCCGGTTGGAGATGGTTCGTCGTTCTCTGCAACGCCACCCGCTCGGGTGATCGAACGCGGCGCGGCCCAAGCTCGTGTTGGGTGCAGCGGGGTGACGTCCCGCTGGTTGGTGGAGTTTCTCGACACCGTGCGGGTCAGCTTCTGTGATTATGCCGCAGCGAGTTCGGGGATCGCGACCTCCTCTGCTTCGACTTGCAGGAGCTTCATGGAGTGTTCGCTGAAGTAGCGGCGGTCGGCGCCGTCCCATTCGTCGTGTTGCTCGATGAGGACGTGCCCGGCCAGGCGCAGTAGCGCGGCGGGGTTGGGGAAGGTTCCGACGACGTCGGTGCGGCGTTTGATCTCCTTGTTGACGCGTTCGAGCGGGTTCGTGGACCAGATCTGCCGCCAGTGCTGCTGCGGGAATCCGCAGAACGCGAGGATGTCGTTCTTGGCGTCCTCGAGCATGTCCGCGACCTTCGGATGCGACCTGGCGAGCATGCGGACGACCTCGTGGAACTGCGCGAACACGTGCTCCGTGTCCGGCTGCGCGAAGATCGTGCGGATGATCGACGCGACCATCGGGCCAGCCGTCTTCGGGACGTTGGCGAGCACGTTCCGCATGAAATGCACTCGGCAGCGTTGCCAGGCGGAGCCGACGAACACGGTCTCGATCGCTGCGATCAGCCCGGTGTGCGCGTCGCTGATCACGAGCTTCACCCCGTCCAGCCCACGCGCCTTCAACGAGCGCAGGAACGTGGTCCAGAACGGCTGCGACTCGGTGTCTCCGACCTCGAAGCCGAGCACCTCCCGCCGCCCGTCGGCCGCGACTCCCACGGCAACGACGACCGCCTGCGAGACCACCCGCCGGCCGACCCGGGCCTTGCAATAGGTCGCGTCGAGGAACACGTACGGGTAGGCGCTGTCGGCGAGGGGCCGGTCCCGGAACGCCGCGACGTCCTCGTCGAGGTTGCCGCAGATCCGCGACACCTCCGACTTGGAGATGCCGGTGTCCGCGCCCAGCGCCTTGACGAGGTCGTCGACCTTGCGGGTCGAGACGCCGTGGACGTAGGCCTCCATCACGACCGCGAACAACGCCTGATCGACCCTCCGGCGGCGTTCCAGCAGCGACGGGAAGAAGGACCCGGCCCGCAGCTTCGGGATCCGCAGCTCCAGATCCCCGGCTGTCGTCGACAGGGTGCGGGGCCTGGAGCCGTTGCGGACCGCGACGCGGCCCTCGGTGCGCTCATACGGGGCGGCGCCGATGAACGCCGCCGCTTCCGCGTCGATCAGCTCCTGATAGAGCGTCTCGGTCGCGACTCGGATCCGGTCGGTGACATCGGTGAGTTTCAGTTCCCCGAGGAGCTCGAGGAGGGCAGACTGGTTAAGAGCCATCGTGCGTTTGTGTCTTCCTGTGAGTGACTTTGATCGGTACTCACTGACCATCGCACGATGGCTCACCAACGTCTACGACGCCGACGACCCTGCCGGAAAACCCACCACCCCAGGGGACGTCACCTGCAGCGGCAGGCCGAACCGGACGCCACGATCTGAATCGAACCTGTCCTGCTGCGAGTGACTAGCTCGGCACGTCCCCCGGGCGAGAGCGATCCACCGCTTGGAAACAGCCGTGAGTGGAACCGCTCCTCCAAGCTGGACACATCCTGATGGGTGGGCAACGTCTCAATTGCGGCGATCAGCAAGCTGCCACCAACCCGTGATTGAACGACTAGTCTTGCGGTAGTTGATATCTTGTACCTAGCGATATACGCTGTCGCAATGAACGAACCAAGCGCGACAGCCCAAATGCGACGTGGGGTCGTGGGCCCATGTGTGCTGGCTGTACTGCGATCTCGAGCAAAGTACGGTCTTGAGATCGCTCAGGAGCTGACCGACGCGGGGCTTATCGCCGGCACCGGAACGATCTACCCTGTTCTCTCGAGGCTTGAGGCAACCGGACTAGTCGTCAGCCGTTGGAGCGTCGAGGACGACAGTCGTCCTCGACGCTTTTATGCGCTGACCGACGAGGGGCGCACGCAAATCGATGAGTTCAGAAACGAATGGTCCTCGTTCACCAAGACGGTGAGCATGGTGCTCGACAGCGAGGAGATGAGCAGATGAGTAAAACGCGGGACCAGCTTGTGGGGCGGTACCTCAAAGACCTCATGCGTGCGACTGCTGGGCTGTCCCGGCCGCAACGCCGACAGTTGCGCGACGAAGTCCTCACGCACCTCAACGAGACCATCCCAGCCGATGCGACACCAACGCAAGTTGCGGCCGCGCTCGAAGAGTTCGGGAGCGTAGAGGCAGTGGCGGATCAGTTCGACCAACGGGCACCTGCTGCTCGCCGCAAGAGGCGAGCGATCCTCATCGTCGCGTGGACGGTCGTGGCGATCCTTGCCCTCATGCTGGCGATAGTCGTGATGCCGTCAGTCTTCGCGCTTTTGCCCTGAGGGAACCATCTGCTTCAGCTGGACATTTCGGATCAGGTGAACCAATCACCTCGCCGTCAGTTCGATGGTGGAACTCAATGAGGAGATCAAGAATGTCACGTGTCAACAAGAGCAGGTCCCGGAGGCTTCGCACCGCGGGAGTGGTACTCGCGCTCGCTGCAGGCATCGCGCTCGCAGCGCCAACCGCAGCTCAGGCGAGCGGTACTGGCATCGCATGGTCCCACGGTGCCGGTGGGACTACCGGGCTGGGCGTCTACGGATCGGGGTGGCGGGTCGACTCCGTGCGCGTGTCGCACGGGGATGGCGTGTTCACGAACTACTGCGGCTTCCAGTCCAAGGCCTGGGGAACGCTCAGCATCAACGGTTCGTACAGCGCGACGTTCGGGTACACCGCCGGCTGCACGCCCGCACCGTACTACAACGACAAGACCATCGGGAAGACGTTCAAGAACGCGACCAACATGTACGGGCAGTCCTACCACGACGGCGGCTGGGCGCCCGGCGTCCCGTCGGTGCAGATCCTGGCCTAACTCACCTTCGCGCGGGAGGTCGACCGCTGCGGTCGACCTCCCGCGCGACCTCAAGCGCAACGGAGCACCTATGAAATCGACACCGGCAACCACGGCGACCACCGCTGTCCTCCTGCTGGCCCTCGCCACAGCGCTTACCGCGTGCACGGCCCCCGAGGAGGAGATCCCACCGCTGAATCTGGAGTCAATCCTCGATACCACGACCCAGTTCCAAGCCCAGATCCTGGAAGACGGCAAAGTCACGGCCTCCGAGTATGAGATGGCGCTGCTCGCCGAGCGGGACTGTGTAATCACGGCAGGTGCCGTAGCCGGCGAGCTGTACGAGACGGGCAACGCGGAGAAGACATTCGACTACGAGGTGACCGCGAGCGATGAGAGCGACCTGAAAGCAATCGACGAGAAGGCGGGCGCCTGCCTGGGCGAGTACTTCGACGATGTGGCTCATGTTTGGGCCTATCAGCAGCTGCTGACTGCCGAAGAAAGAAAAGAGCTACAGCCCAAGGTGGTTCAGTGTTTGACGGACACCGGGATCGCGGTCCCATCTGACGCCGATCTCGAGAAGATCACGGAGATCCTCTACTCCAACGAGACCTATCCCGATCTCGCACGCCCGTGCATCGACGCGTACCCGGGATTCTTCTTCATCGCACCCGACAGCAACGGCACTGGACACTCGCACGAATGACCGAGGCAAGCGAGGTCGGTGGTCGCAGGGGTCGCCGGGGGCTTAAGGGAGTCGGCGCATGGATGGTGCTGGCGTGCGCATTTGTGGCGCCTCTCGTCGCGCTGTGCGGAGTGTTGACAGCCTCAAACGCAATGGGTGTCGCCGCCGCGGAAGACGAGAGTGTGGTGACACTAGCGGCAACGAAGGAGCCGTACAACGATGCGGTAGACGTCGACCTGAATCTCACCTGGGCGCAGCCTGCGGTGTTGTCATCCCCCAACTGGTCGGGCCTCGTCACTGCTGTCGGAGCGCGCGTTGGTGAGCAGATCGTCAATGGAACTCGCGTTGTGCAGATCGACGGCATCTGGAGGATAGCCGCTCACACCACGACGCCGTTGTACAGCGTCGTGTCACGGGAGTCTCAGCCCGCCGAAGTTGCCGCCGTCAACAGACTTCTTGCCAGCCTGGGCTACCGCCACGGGCCTGGAGACGAGTGGTCCTGGTCCACGACGACCGGTGTACGGGACCTCGCTCGTGACCTCGGCGCTCCCAGCGCGGCGACGCTTGAAGCGTTCGACAACGCATGGGTGGTGTGGATGCCTGAAGATGACTTCACTCCCGCCACGGTAGACATCGCGGCTGGACTGCCAGCTCCCGGCGCTGGCGAGCCTGTGGTCACCGGTAATCCCCAATTGGTTACTGCCAGGGTGGTCGCGAAGGCTGGGGGCGTGCTTCCCACGCCCAGCCCACAGGAGGCATGGGACCTAGTCGCGGCCGATACGACAACGGCTTTCGCAGGAACCCCTCTTGGCGGCGAGGGACTCGACGCACTCAGTAAGGCGCTCGTTGCCACCAAGCCCGAGACCGTCAGCGCGGCGATTCGCAGACACGACGCGGTAGAGGGTTGGGCAGTGCCTTCCTCCGCGGTGGTGACCGACGCGCGTGGCAATCTCTGCGTCGTGCTTGCTGTTCGCGACGCGGGTGCGCATTACAGCCCCGTGCCAGTAGAAGCACTTGGTGGGTCCGTCGGCACGATTCGCGTTACCGGCGATCTCCCACAAGATGCAGAGGTGGTAGCAAATCCCCGGTTGGCGATGGACGACATCGAATGCTCCTGAGCGCTCATGGAATCGCATTCCGGTATCCATCATCAGAATGGCTCTACCGAGATTTGTCCTTCGAGTGCGCAAGTGGCACCATGACTGCGTTGGCAGGGCCGTCGGGCTCGGGGAAATCGACTCTGCTTGACCTCATTGGCTTGACGTACGCGCCCACCGCCGGCACGATCACCTTCACCGACGACGCCGGTCAGGTCGCCGTGGCGCACGGCCAAAGTGCACCTCCGGGATCCCGCTGGGCGCGCGTGTCGTGGATTCTGCAGTCCAATATCGTGCTGAGTGGGAGAAGTGTCCTTGACAACGTCGCCGTCGCCCAACTTACTGAAGGCACCACGACACGGCAGGCGTATGCACGTGCGAGGCGTTCACTACAGCGCGTAGGCCTCGCCGAACGCGCGAAGTCTCGCGTGAACGAACTCTCTGGCGGTGAGGTGCAGCGTGTCACGGTCGCACGTTGCCTCACCTCCTCAGCAGAGTTGATCCTGGCGGACGAACCCACCGGTCAGCTCGACGCGTCAAACACGGAACTTGTTGCCTCGGCCCTTCGAGAGTTGGCGACCGACGGACGTATCGTTATCGTCGCGACCCACGACGAGCGAGTCATGGGGCAATGCGACGCGACGTTGAGGCTCCGATGAGGCCGCTGGCGATCCTCCGTGAGGGACTTCGCGGCATCGGCGCCCGCCCGGTCCAATTCATCTCGGCGACCCTGATTCTTGGTGTTGCGCTTGCAGGCGTAGGAGCAGCAGAGGCGGTGATCACCGGAAGGTCGCTGGCCACGATGGAGGCCGAGAAGGCCAAGGGATCTACGGTCGTCATCGTAGATCGCAACGAAGGAGACATCGACGGAGCACGCTGTCTCCGCCTCGGCAGCAGCGCCGGTGTCACGGCAGTCGGGACCGTCGCGCGCGTGGAAACTGTCGGGGTGCTCGGCTACCCGTCTGTTCCGTTTCAGCACGCAGTGGTTACGCCCGGTCTGATCGGAATCCTTTACCCTTCCCTTCAAGTCAGGCAGAACGTGACCGGGATCGCCGGAGAGGCCGTAGCGGACGAGGTGGGCCTTGTAGACGGCTCCGAAGTCAAGACAACCGGTGGGTCAACTCTTGTGCTCCAGTTGCCCGATGAAGGGACGCCGAGGAGCCAGGATCGCGCCAGGTGGCTCTACACCTTCGAATCGACGCCCACGCGCGTGCGCGAATGCTGGGTCGAAGCGACACCCGGAAGCGTTGAGCGAGTACGAGAAGTGATCGCGGCGACCTTCAGCGAGACTCGCGATCTGAGGGTTCGCTCTCAGGCGTCCACCGCGACTTACGATGCGACCCGCGCATCTTGGCTCGCGAGACCGACGCAGTTCGCTTGGACTGGTGGCGCTCTCATTGGCGCCGCAATTGCGTTCACATTGACCTTCACCCGCCGGCACGAGCTCGCACTCTACCGGTTGCTAGGAGCCTCCAAGTCTGAGACGGCCTTGATCGGCGTTGTCGCAACGTGCGCATCGATCTTCATCGCAACGATCCTGGGGGCGGAGATCTGCGCCGTCGCGATGAGGCTCGTCGGCGTATCGGAACGACTTGCAAACCAACTCGGTCTGATGCAGATCGCCCTGAGCAGTAGCGCAGCTTATGTCATCGCGATTGCCGCGTGCGTTCTAGCTGCGAGCGGAAACACGACAGCGATGATTCGCAACCGCAATTAGCCTCGCATCAATTCGCGAGCTCAACGCCCAAGGCTGCAACGCCCGCCGACATGCCCCCGCCAATGCGATCCTCAGATGATCTCCGACGCTTGTTCGCGATCTCCGTAGGCCCCCACAGACTCGTCGCCCCCGACGCGGCCTCGAACACTCTATGTCGCCGGGCGGATCGCCGACGGGATGGGAACCTCAATCAGTTCGCTCCGCCGATGGGTACAGCCGGGCCACAGTGCACGAGCCCCGGATAGCCGAATCCCGGGCAGAGGTCGGATAGGGTCCATCGACGAGCCCGCCCAAAGCGAAGAACCTGCCAGTGCACGACCTGACAGCCGAGCTTTTACGTCACTGCCGACGTTCGCGCACGGATACAAGGCGAAGTAGCGCGCGTCGTCAGCCAACTCTCCATCGACACGCGCGAGTCGCACGCCATGGAACCTCTCCGGCGAGACGGACATGTCTCAGCAAGGGCAAGGTGCCCAACGGGGACAACTGGGAATCATGGAACTAGAGAATCATGCCGATATCGTCCGAGCGATCAGGGATCTGTCTGAGGTCACAGTGACCTTTCGTTCGAAAGAAGACGGTGGCGCGAGGCTCGTGCGGCGCTGCGCGCCAATGGACTACGCCGCCAGCTCCCGAGCGCACGACAAGACGCCGCGCTATCATTTCTGGGATTTCGAGAGCGACAGCGCAGCGAACCACGTTCTTTCGCTCCCCGCGTCACAGATTGAGAGTGTCGAGGTTCTCGACACGAGCTTTGATCCGAGCTCTTTCGTGACATGGCCCACGAAGTGGGCGGTACAGCGGGAATCGTGGGGCGAGTTCAACTAGCGATTGTGACGGCGCAGGCGCGCTGTCGTTGCGAATGGACATGGCCCGTTGACTGTCATGAGCGCATTCGACGTGCCCTCCCGCTGGGTTCCCGGGTGCACATGAGCGCTAAGCAACGGCCCCGAGATTCCGGCCGGCCCTCTGGCGTGGGAGAACATCATTGCGGTTCCACAGCTCCAGGTGGTTGGCCGCGGTTGATGCATTTTGTGGGCGACCGGCTTTGGCCGCCCACCGCAACTTGGACCAACTCCGGCATAAGGGGTAGTCGCGGCCACATCGCGCCACTGTCAGCGGAGGTTGCTCGAGTCGGCCACAGTCGATTGTGTATCCCGCGATCCCATTCGCGCAGTCAACGCCGCAGTGCTCGGTCCACGATCACCCGAAGGTACCTACCGGCCGGTACACAATCGACGACGACATCGCGTTCAGAAAGCTCAGCGTCGAGCAGTAGGGAGCACACGTCAGCACCTGGCCGCCGTACGATGCGTTTTGATAGTGCGACGCCCAACAGTTGCTGGACCCCTCAGCGGACCGAATGTTGTCGTTCCACCCCGACGGGAGCGTCGGGAATCCGTAGGTGACGCCGTAGCAGCCGGATCCTGTTCCCCAATGAATCAGCACGGAGCCCGTACGTCCAAGTCCAGTCCACACGCTCCCGATTGTCACCGTGCTCGCGGCCGCAGCACTGGCGGACCTCGCCTGAGATGTGCCGATCAGCTGCTCGATGTCTCCGGGCGCACCCGCCTCGATGAATGCCTCCGCCTCGGCCTGAGAGTCGAAGCACGAGATCACGACCGGGATGTCCGCAGGTGGCGCTTCACCCTCGGGAACGGCTACGCCCCCAATCGTGCAGGCGTCAGTGGGATCTACGATCTCCTCCGCATAAGCAGGGGGCGCGGCAAGTGAGATGGTTGTCGCCAGAAGGACGGCGATGATGGCGCGAAGGCGCATAGGAAAACCTCCAAGGTCGGTGTCTTCCCGTACTGTCCGGCTAGAGGCGCGCGGTTCCCTGTGTCAGTCGTTCCAGGGGTGCAGTTTCAGCACCGAGCACTCGACCCGTCCCGGCACGATGGCGGCGATGCCATCGTCGGTGACGCACGTCGTGAACGCTTCGGGCACCGCTCCCGGCGTCGGACTCGGGTTGAGCGGATCATCCGATTCGAACCGTCCCGAAGCCCACATCTGGCGACACGTCTCGACGGCGTCGTCGATGGGCACGCTACCCGATGGTGCCGCCATACTGACCGCAGCACCGGGGAGCGAGCCGTCGAGATTCCGGCTGGCTTTGCTCAGACATTGCACAACGGCCGTGTCAGTCACAGGCGCCGAGTCGAGAAGCATGACACCGGCAACTGCGGTACTCCCGAGAACCACGAATGCGCCGCCACCGATCAGTACACGTCCCCACACGCGCTGCCACCACCGAGGACGCGACAGATTGTTCGAGGCGTATGCGACAAGCATGTCCTCGATGTAGTCGCCGTGAGGCATCCGCCGCTGATCATTCATGCCTGGGCCTCCCCGGGCTGAGGAGCGAACGCACCCAAACGCACACGGAGCTTCGCCTTTACCCGTGAGAGCCTCGACTTCACGGTGCCTTCCGGGATGCCGAGCGCTATCGCCGCGTCGTGGACGCTGAGCTCTTGTACGACACACAAGAGCAGCACGCTCGCGTCCCGCGCGTTCAACTCGCTGAGCGCTGATTGCACCGCGGCGGATATGTCTAGCGCGTCGATCACTCGCGCAACTTCATCCGCGTGGTCAGGTTGCTGCCCTTCGCGGGGAACCTTCGCCAGAAGTCGCCGATACCGGAGAGTGCTCCGCAGATTGTTCTTGGCGCAGTATGAGACGACCGTAATCAGCCACGGCAGGACCGAACCATCGACGAGGCGAGCAGTGTCTCGCTTCCGCCAGAGCTCGAGAAATGCCGCCGCCGCAACATCCTCCGCGTCCCAAGTCGAGCGCACCATCGACAGCGCGATGCGATAGGCGGCACGCTCATGCCGTTTGAACAGCGCCCGATACGCGGAGGTCTCGCCCCGGGAGAGCCGAAAGAGCAACTCGGCGTCTGTCGACGACGAGTCAGCATCCATCATCAGCGACGCACCCCTGTGTCCCAGTAGTTCACCCTCAAGAACCGACAGCGCCAGTCTAAGACGGTGGTTGGACATGTCCAATCTCGCCGCCCGCATGCACGATGCGGTGGGGCTCGTCGCCGCACGCCCGCCGCGACCTCGCGCCGTGCGTGTATCCAACATGCGTGACACCACGACTCACCCCCAACGTCAACATCAGGTACCTCCCACGGGTACACCACGGTATGTCCGGCAGGCACAGTAAGTTCCGCGTAGTCGACGCGTGACCTCCGAAAGCCTGTTGTAAATGGTCTAATATAAAAGTGCATACCAACCTGCCCAACTTACTTGACGCCGACCGCATAGTCGTCGCGGGCAAATGGAACGGACGGTTACCCTGGATCGAGCGTGCTATCGCATCGGCCGCGCGCAGTGGAGCCTCATCGATCCTGTATCTCGGCAACGTCAACGTCCTTCCCGGACGGAGCACAAGGCTTCTGAAGGAGATCGACCACTGGTGCGTCAATTCCGCGTCCGGTCGGCACACGGGTATCCGAACGATTGCCGTGGTGCCCGGCCACCACGATGACTGGGGAACGCTGAGCCGACTGTTTGCCGAGCATCCCGGTGAGGCGGTGCAGCTTAGCGATTACGTCTGGGCGTTGCCCCGCGGGTACCGTTTCACCATTGGGGGCCGTTCGTTCCTGGCGTTCGGTGGGGCTCCGAGCGTCGATTTCCTCCGTCGCATCGAGGGGTACTCCTGGTGGCGGGAGGAGCTCCCGAGTCTTGCTGATGTCAAGGCGGCCGCCGCCGGTGGCCATGCTGACGTGCTACTTACCCACGACGCCGGCTATGCGCTCACCCCGAAGGCGTCTGCAGCGATCAAGGGTCGACGCGGGTGGTCGGATACCGAGCTCTCATACGCCGACTCGGGTCGGGTTTACGTGCACTGGGTCACCGAGGCGGTCACCCCGCTGCTTCATCTCCACGCCCATCTAGACGTGCGGGACTCCGCGACATTCCCCCGAGACGGTCTGCCCTCACTACGAGTCGAGTCGCTCGACTGCGACGGACGGCCCGGGAACCTCGTGCTCCTCGACTTGACCACACTCCGCACGACGGACCTGATGGTGTGACCATGACGGATCAGCGCTATCGACCTGTCGTTGCCCTCGACATGGACGGGGTAATCCGAGCCCTCACCAATCTGCCGAGCGAGCAGCTCGTCGCGCATACGATCACGATGACCCGCGACAACTACCCGCACGGATTCATGCATGGAGAGCCCGAGTGGGACGACGACGGACTCTCGACCGAGGTGGAGTACTTCTCGCGTGTGGGCGTCGAGTGGGTCCGAGATCTGGTGCGCCGCGGCGTGGATGTTCGGTGGGCGACGACCTGGCAAGAGTTCGCGAACGTGTACTTCTCGCCCGTGCTCGGCCTGCCGGACCTTCCTGTCGCAGTAGGCGTCCCTGGCAAGCGTTCCCTCTCGCCTGGGGGATGGAAAGCGTGGCAGCTTGCTCAACGCTTCGATGGCCGCCCGCTGGTCTTGGTGGACGACGAGCCAGGCGAAGGACGCCGATGCCTCATGGCAGGGCGGAGACCAGCGGACCGGCCCCTGACCCGCATCCACAGAGTGACCACGTTCCTCACCGGGCTGCGGGCGCCCGACGTCGCGGCTCTGGAGACGTGGCTAACCCTGGCATCCGCCCCGGAAGGACACCGGACGTTGCGCGCACAGCACCTGGCCGAGCTCGAGGAACAGCAGCGGGCAGCCGGCGGCATGCTGACGCCCGCACAGGCCGAGCTCCACGCCGCGCTGCGCGGACTGTTCGGCACCAGCACCGCCGCGATCTGGCCGCTCATAGATCTCGTCGACGAAGACCGAGTCAGCGAAGCCACCGCCCACGCCGTCCTCGACGACTGGGGCCCCGAAGTCGCGCCCCGAGCTGCAGACTTCGTGACTGTCCTCCGTGAGCACCAGCCGACACGAGACGCTCCCGCAGCCCCGTCGCCCGGGAACGCTTGGGCCGAGATCGTTGGGCCTGCCTACAGCACGGCCTCGTTCGCCAAAGCGCTGCACACAACGCCGAACGATGTCCTCTCCGACGCTGACGACCTGCGCATCCTCCGCGTCTATGCAGCCGATGGCGTCCCCGTTTACCCCGCGTTCCAGGTCTCGAACGGCATCGTCGCCCCCGGACTCCAGCAAGTCCTTCGAACGTTGCAGTCCGGTAGCGCGGACCCGTGGATGTGGGCGCTGTGGCTGAACGCAGAACCAACAATCACGAAGACCGGCGACGCACGCGAGACCCACATTGACCGCCTCCATGCCGGGCACCTCAATGAGGTGCTGCTCGCCGCGAACCGCACGGCCGCCGCCTGGTCCGCCTAGGCCACCCGCCTCTTACCCGACTGATGGTGTGAACATGCACGAACGCGAAGCAGAGCAGCTCGTCGACGAGCTCACGGCACGCATAGAGGTGCTCACAGAGGTCTCCGACACCTCCCCACCCGGCGTCTACCTGGCGACGACCCAGTCAGGCGCCGCCTACGTGATCGAGCTCATGGACCCCGACCGGGCGCCGACCGTGATCCGCTATCACGGCGATGCACACGGCAAAATCCACGACACACGGTCCCTACCGGGAGTACACGGATGTCGCTTCAACGCCCAGACCGGTGTCGGCTACATCGTCTGGTGGAAAGACAGCCCGGCGGAATACAACGACCCGACAGCACCGTATGTGGGTACCCTCAGGGCCACGTCGCGGGTGCTGCTCGTCGGACGCATCCGTGACAGCGCGGCGACGGACTCGGTCGAGGCAGTTCGGCTGCTGCGCGAGCTCACGGCGCTCCTCGAGGATCCGAGTCTTGACTACGCCGGCCTCGTTCTCCGATTACTCACGCCCAGGGAAGGCGGCGCAGCCTAGAGGTCGGCGCTTCGCAGTATCTCCGACGCCGCCACTCCGAGCACATCCGCGAGGCCTATCAGCGTCGCCATGCGGGGGTTGGAGGATCCGGCTTCATCGCGTCTTCCAGACGCGCGGCCCGACTCGATGAGCTGGAGCTGGTTCTTGGTGATTCCTGACTGGTAGGCCAGTGCCTCCTGGGACAGCCCCCTCTCGATGCGCAGTCGCCGCAGCGTCACGCCGAGAGTTGTCGCCTTCTCCTGATCCCACATCGCATTCAAGGATCTACAAGAGGCCCGTGAAAGCACACCCTTTTTAATAGACCCATTAGACATGTCTAACGGTAGAACCCGCCGGGGCTTTGCCGCTACCGAGGTGGCGGCTGGCTCGATCACCATGCGCGGCCGCGCAGATCAATGGCGCCCTCGGGCCATGCGGCAACCGCTCGGGCGACTGGAAATATGAGAAGCGGCGGTCCAGAGTCATGAACCATGGGGCGGCCACTGCGCGAAATCGAGTGTTCGACCGCGGATAACCGTTGCCATCCACACGAGACATAGAAGCGGACGACTTCCTCGCGGCAACCCAGGTAGCCGAACTCGATACCGCCCGAGTCCGCCATGGACGCGGTCGCGCGGCGCATAAGTTGTCGACCCACATGCTCGCCCCGCGCGTGCCGCGAAACGAGAACGCCCCCGACACCTGCTACGGCCAACTCGGAAGCGCCAACTCCGATGGTTCTGCGTGCCCAGCCGACGTGACCGACCACCTTGTCACCATCTCGGGCAATGACATGGACGTCGTGACCGGCGTAGCCGTATGGCTGCTCCGGATCCCAGGGCCCGAACTCGCCGAGATACTCGTCATCGAAGAGGCTCCGAAGGTCACCGATCTCTTCGAGAGCGAGCGCATCGTGCGCGATGACGTCAACTGAGTACTTCGCTGAGCCACCCTTCAAGAGGCTGGCCTGACTCTAGGGTGACTGCGCGCACTAGCTAGAAGCACCCGGTGCCGATGCGCCGTGATCACCCCTGCATACAGGGCGCGACGCACGAGGAACGATCCCGGCACACCCCACCGCTCGGCTATCACCTTGAGAGTCGAATCCGTCAATGCGCCGAGGTCTGAGTAGACATCGGGCGCGGGGAGCAGGAACTCTCGCGCAAACGCGTCCGCGCCCTCTTCGTCTCCATCGCCGATTACCGCGTGACCAATCTCGTGCGCGACCGCGATGCGCAGGTTCGCGACGTCTGCCTCGTGGGATATGAGGACGATACCGCGAGCACCCACAGGCCAACTCCCGACCGCATCCGCGCGCAACGGGTTGATGTTTCGGGGGAGGCACGTCACGCCATGCATCTCCGCTGCCCGTCGGACGTTGAGCAGTGGCCCTGCGTCTAGCTGCCAGGCACGCCTGACCGACTGAGCGAGTTCGGCGGGGTCACCACTCGTCTGCGTCGTAACGAACGCTTCGTCTCCCCTGCGTTCCGCATGCGCCACCGCGAGCTCGGCGTGCGCCGCGGCGACCGCCCGACGAGGGGCCGACGCGGGCAGCCGATGAAGGACGCGGGTCTCGGGTGCGGGTGTCGCGAGTTGCGCCGCGTCAGCATCCAGGACCGCCGCAACTCGATCCATCCACACCTGATCCGGCGTCACTCGGCCGGCTTCGATCCCGGAGACGACAGCTTGGGAGACTCCTGTAGCCGCCGCGACATCGGTCTGCGTCATGCCTCTGGTGATCCGAACGGCGCCAACGAGGGGTCGAACACGCTGCATGGATCGACTCTACGGTGACAACCTCACAGAATCGGCCGAAATATTTCTCCACATTCCGTGGGGCCTCACGAAATCACGAGAAATATTTCTCCACGTTTCGTGAGGCTATAAGCCTGCGCCACACCGAAACAGGCGTTTCCGGCTGGTTTTGGCAAGTCTGCCAAGGTGCTGCCAAGGTCACCTTGGCAGGTTCGACCCCAGTGTTTTCAAGGGGTCGAAGGGGTATGGAAAGTCTGGCAAGTAGTAGATGTAGTTCTATGAGAGAAAAAAGTAAGTAGTAGAGGTAAAAGGGGGCACCTACTTGCTTTCAGTCTCTATAGATGCCCTTTCCGCACTTGCCAACCTTGGCAGGTGTCATTTTTTCATTCTCTCATCTGGGATTTTCCCAGGTTATGACCTTGCCACCCACCTTGGCAGACCTTGGCAGCGCTTCAGGATATCTCCGCTGACCTGGACTCTTCGCGTTGAGTCGGTGTCTCGCTGGTGGATGGCGCGCCAACCTGCGCGCGAGCATGCCTCGCTGGCACTGACCTGCGCAGCCTGCCGGTGATCGTCCCACGAGTCGCCGCAGGGTAGAGATCGTGCACCTCTTCATCACAATCCTGCCAGCGGCCTTCGTGTTGCTCCTGGCGTCGTTGTGGCGCATTCAAGGCGGGCATGCCGCGGAGGAGGCGTCCATCCCTACGCCGAGCGCGAAACCGAACTGGCATTCCCAGCAGGGCGCCCGGAGACTTGCCACATTGAGTCACCCGAGGTGGTCGAAGACCCGGTCTGGCACCCCGCAGATCACTTCGTACGAGGCACTGACGGCCAAGCCGCCGAACCACTGCGCAACCCGCCTACCCCGCCTCCGCCGGCGGAGCGCGCGCGCACGCTCGCGGCGTGCTCGGGGGGTTCCGGTGCTGCTGGTTGTGCGTCGGGCTGGCATATCCACATGCGTGCGGGCGATGGCCGAAACTGTCCGACCGGTTCGGCTGGCGGAGAAACGCCATCGTCAGCTCACGATGCCCGCCGCCATGGACGCCCAGCTGGAAGGGTGCGAGAGTCGTTCCCGTGACGGCTACCGACGGCGTGGACAGCGACGGTCTTCCACCCGGGCGCGACTGCCCGCACTGTGGGCTCCCGCTCGAGCCCGGGCATGTCGACGACTCCATCCGGCTCGCCGGGCTGTGCCCGTCACACGGATGGGTGGCCAGCACCGAGAACCCGTTCAGTGTGCCCCTCTGAGCTGGCAGGTGAAGGTCGGTCTAATCGGCGCCGCGTACATCTCGTCTATGGCACACGGTTCCGCCGCATAGGGCAGGGCACGCGCAATCACTAAGCTGGCGAGCGTCTGCGCCGACGATGGAAAGGGGGTCGAGTTGACAGTAATCGAGCTTCGACCCGACTCCACCCGCGCACAAGTGCGTCACGCACACGAGATCCTTGGAGAGACTGATCCCCGCAGCACGGTCACACTTCGGCTCGCGGCCGACCTCCGACCTACCACCCCCGGTCAAAGCAGCGCATGGCTTCAGCTGGTTCTGACCTGGGGGCAGAACTTCGATGAGCGGATCCTCGAGTTGCCGGAGCAGTCCCCGGACCTCACGGCCGGCGAGGATCTGTCCGATCTCCTCATCCTTGCGGTCTTCCTCGCGAGCTCGGTGCGATGTGATGGACGCGACATCACCGACGACGTCGCCCCTATCGCTCGCGAAGCCCTGGAGGCACGAAATCGGCTGACCGTGCATCACGGTGACGGCGAGGCACCGACGTCGTCGATCCTGCTCGCTGAGCACACCTTCACAAATAACACGAGCCCCGAACTGCACGAACGCTGGGAGGGAAACCTCGCCATCGAGGAGTCAGCTCGGACGCTCTATCACGATGTGTGGCCGACTGCCGGCACGTCGGAACCCCTCCGCAAGCCCTTCTCTGAGTTTGGCGAGCATGAGGCGCCCCCTGAGGCGCCGACTCACATCACCCGCGCATCGTTGGACGCGGGAGGGGATTTTGTGCCGCTGAGCACGCGAGCGCCCCGTCCTCGCGGGCTCGCGTATGAGCTGGCCACTACTGTTCGTCAGCAGCCCAAACCGCTTCAGGAGGAGATCGGCGAGATCCTTTTCGAGTTGGTACAGAACACGGAATGGCATGCGCTCGAACACGCGGGCGGGCGGACCGGGGCGAACTGTCGCGCCGTCACATTCCGGGAGTACCGCTACGGCCGAGAAGAGCTCGCCGCCGCGATGACGTTCGACCCCCAATTCGTGAGGTACGTCGTCGCTGTCGCCAACCACACCCAGTCCCTCACCGGCAGGCGAGTAGACAGCCTCAGCATTGGCACGATAACTGTGGTCGACAGTGGCATCGGCCTGGCGCGTTCGGCGGCGATGAGCATCGGTGAGGGCCACTTGTACGCTCCCGAAACCGAAGTCGGCTACCTGACCAAGGCGCTAGCGAAGAGCCTGCGGTCCCGCCGGCGAATGCTCGGAAACATCGGACTCGCGCGTGTCCAGCAGTCACTCGCGAACCTCCGTGGCTACATGTCCATCCGCACCGGGACTGTCGAGGTGCTCCGCGACTTCGTCACCACAGAGTTCGAACCGCTCGGCGAGATCGCCCGACCCGCACCGCCCTCCGTTCTGGTCGACTGGATCCCGCCGAGCGAGGCGGACTTCGTTGTCGGTCCCCGCGTGGGGACGGCAGTGACCATCGCCTACCCCGTTGACATTGGGGTGGGAGATTGAGCGAGAGACGCAGCCATGTAGACGAGGAACGTTTCATCTACGTCGCGGACGCCGGCGCGCCCGACAAGAGGCAATTCATCGCGCTGCACTGGTGTGGCATCGATTTCACACCTAACGACGCCTTCCTCGGCCCACTCCGGAGCTATGTGCAGCCGCGCGCTGAGTTGACAGAATTGTGGTTCGTCTACCCCGCTGATCTGGCTACTACATGCGATCAGCTGCGCGCCCTCGAACGGCTGCCGGACAGGCATAGCGGGCTCGACATCCACTACCGATACTTCGCCGTCAACGCCGAAGGGGAGCTATCGGAGCAAGGAGAGATCCGCGCGGACGGGCGCATCGAGCTCACGCCGACGGTGACTCGCGAGGTTCTTCTGGAGGGCGCGCGTCAGCTGTTCAGCGACAGCGACGGCTTGGCTTGCGCAACTGCGGGGTTTCATTTCGCCCACCCCGGCGGCTCCCACTCGCAATACTTCATGCGAGGCGGCCAAGCCGTAGCCCGCGTACAGCACGCACACTTCCTCGCCTTGCTTCTGCTGAGGCATCTCGCCGCAAGCGTGGACACCGCGACAGTGTGGGTGGACTCCGCGAGTATCGCCCCCGTTGGCTACGCCTTCGCGGACCTGGCGCGGCGTCTCGGGCGAACCCCGCCGACCCGTGTCGAATCGTTCAGCGGCTACGACGGCCTCGATACTCAACTGCGGCCCAAACCCACCGACATCGTGCTGATCTCGAGCTCGACATCAGGGTCCATGGGAGAGAAGGTAGGACGCAAGAAGAAACTGCCCGCTGACCGCGTGGTCACCCTGTTTTACCTCAACACGCAAGAGTGGAAAGAAGACCACGGGACGCTTATCTGCGACCTCACAGACCGCGACCTGGTCGCCGCTCGCGCCGACCGTGAATCGCACCTGAGGCCATACGAGACGTACGAGTCAGACGCCTGCGACCTGTGCAGGCAGGGTAGCGGGGAGATCAGGCTCGCCGGCGATTCATTCTTCCCGGAGACGGGCGTGATCGCTCTTCGCATGCCTACCTTCAAAGACCGCCCGCTCGACGGCAAGCGGGACAGGTCGGACGATGACCTCGTGAAGTTCGATGGGTCGGACTACTTCTTCGATCTCTTCGGGTGCGGGGCGATCACCTACGACCCCGCGAGCGGCCCCCTGCAACGTGACCGAGGGGTGTCAACAAGGTTGGGGTCGCTGTTCCCGCTCGCCAACGATTCCTCGCTCGACAAGCGGCTGCGCGAAAAACTCGCAGAGGCGGTCGCCGATCCCGCCGATGTATCGGTCGTGCTGTCTCTGCTGGACGAGGACTCGAGGCTCGTCGGCGAACACTTCGCGACGCTGATGTTCGGAGGACAGCCCAACGGGAAGCCTGGACAGCACTGGCACCAATGGACGCGCTCCGACACCGTCACGCTCGCCGAGCTTCCCGAGGGCAGCACAATCCTCGTCTGCGCCGGGGTAGTTGCCTCAGGGCGTCTGCTCACCTCGATCAGTCGCGAGCTTCGGAAGGTCTCTCAGAGCTTCCGCACCCGATACTTCGTCGTCGTCGCGCACCCCGAGTCATCATCAGCGTGGGCGACTCACGTGAACACGCTCTCGCGCAAGAGCAGCCAGGACGACAGCACCGACGACAGCACCGTGACCCACGTCTGGCGTCTGCCCCGCGAACCCGCCTCTCCCGGTGGCGGAACACCATGGACGAGAGAGCGCACGGTCCTACGTTCCGTCGCTGAGTGGCTGGGACAGCACGAGCAGTATCGCAGTCTGCTCAGAGCACTAGAGCCCCGGCTCGGCCAGCTCGGGCAGCTGCACGACAGCAACCTTCTCGTGGCCGCCGCCGCTCCCACCGCAACCAATCCGATGCCGCCAATCAACAGGAACTTCGCACTCTGGCCGTTCGAATGGAGCGAGCACGAGCGCTATGTGGCGTCGGGCATCCCCCCTACCCACGCGGAGGTCTTCGCGACCATCGCTCACCTGCTCTACGAATCACGGCGGTTGAGTCAGACGGTGGAGCCTCGTATCAGCGCTGTCCGTCGCCACGGCTACGCGCTCAATCCGGCTGTGTTCGACCGGTTCAACGACCCCGCCATTCAAGCAGCGATCCTCCGGGGTTCAACTGCAGGCGAGCTCAATTACGCGTCGGACGCGGACGCTAGTCGCGCAGTCGTGGATCTTCTGTGGTTCGTGTTGACGAACCTGGACTCCGAGTCCGGCGCCGCCGGTTACGAGTTCTTGCTCTCCCTCAGCGAAGGAATGAGCCTTCGCGACGGGTTCGGTCTGCGTGTCGGCCACCGTCAGCTGGCTCACCTGCTCAGCGACCTCGAGCGCGAGTACGGCACCGACTTCGAGGGACTCACCGCCATCTCACCGCCGGTGCGTGCGCTACTCCTCTACGTTCGAGGATGTCTTGCTCACGACGGAAAGTAGCTCCGACTATGCCGGTGCGGATTTGAGGCACACGCACGCCGGCTCTTGACATTCCCCCGAACTGTCCCCTTTCTTGTCCCCATGTGCGTCTCCGAGATGGGGCTTTCAGCCCACAATTCAAACATTTTGGTAATCCACAAGACATCCGGCCCCGGATCCGCGGAATTACGCGGGTGTAACTCGTTTTGCACAGCTCTCAGAAACGTGTTTCCACAGGTTCTGCCCACATGGTGACCGGCGTGTCGCGCAGTTTCTCCACACAGATATCCACAGGCCGGTTTGCCGGTGTCGTGTCGCGGTCGTATATCTAGACGTACAGCGAGAGCGGCCCCCGGACGCCAATCACAGAAGCCGCTCTCGCAGATCCAATCCGCTACAGAGAGCAGCACAATGAATCAGTCCGAGCCTAGCTTCAACGATCCCGCCGGCGAGGTGACGGCGCTCAGCGATTTTCCTCAGAGTTGCTCATCGAAGTTCCTCAGGTCGCGTGGGTAGGTTAGCGCAGGTTTGTGCCGGTGGTGGCGCGGCGGAGTTCGTCGGCTGCGGCGTGGTGGTTGCGGACTCTTCTATGTGTGTCAAGTCGGCGTTACGGCACGGTTCAGTTGACGATAGATCCGTCGGGCGAGGTAGCGCTTGAGGCAGCGGCGGATCTCCTTGTTGGTGCGGCCTTCGGTGCGGCGTCGTTCGACGTAGGCGCGGGTGGCGGGGTCGCAGCGCATGCGGGTGACGACGGCCATGTGCAGGGCTCGGTTCAGCCGCCTGTCACCGCCACGGTTGAGACGGTGTCGGGCGGTGTTTCCGGAAGAGGCGGGGATGGGGTTGACACCGGCGAGAGACGCGAACGCGGCCTCGGAGCGGAGCCGACCGACGTGTGACCAGGCGGTCATCGTGATCGCGGCCGTCACGACACCGATGCCAGGCTCGTCAAGCAGTGTCGCCGCTGGAGTGGCATGAACGAGCGCTTCCATTCGTAACCTGTTCTCGGCGAGTTCGTCATTGAGGGCGGTCACTCGTTTGGCGAGACGGATGGCTTCGGCGCGGGCCGTAGCGGCAGCGACTGTTTCGGCCCGGGCACGCCACCGGGTGATCTCGGTGACCTGAGTGCTGGTCAATGGTCGGCGGGCGTCGATGCCGAGGTTGACAGTCCGCAGCAGCGCGGTGAGCGCGTTGATGGTGCCGGTGCGTTCGGTGGTCATGTGTTCTCGGGCGGTGACGAGCACGCGCAGAGCGGCGCGTTCACCGTCGTCGTCGCGTGGGTTCCTCAGGTGCGTGATCTCCAGCGGCAGCGCAGCTGCTGCGATTCGGCGGGCATCAAGCGGGTCGGACTTGCCCACCCCTCGGTTCGTGCGCGCATTCATCCGGGGTGCTTCAGCGACCTGGTAGCCGGTCTGCGCGACCGTCTGCGCGAGTCGCGCCCCGTAGGAGCCGATCCCCTCGATGACCCACAAAACGTCCAGGTCCGCGCCGGTGCGCCGCCCGGCCCAGTCGATTGCGCGTTGAAGACCCGCGTGAGTGGTCGGGAACTGTGCAGTGTCGACCAGTTCTCCCAACGGTGCAGCGAGGATCGCCAGGGTATGCGTCTTCGCGTGAGCGTCGACTCCGATGACAAATGGATGGGTATGCGCGACGATGGCCATGGCGATCGACGCTCCTTCCTTGATCTGGGAACAGGACCGGTCGCTGAGGCCGGTGCCGGACCGGGAAGGAGTCACTGGGACAGCTCTGTGATGGGCCACGACCCCGCGGGATCGGGCAGTCTTCTGATCAAGTCGCCAAGTGGGCCGGGACGGCGCCGGCCACCCGCTCAGCGTGGACATGTCCGCAATGAAGACACTCCACGAGGAGGACATAGCCGGTATGAGTCACACGCCGAGCGAGGCGGCCGACACCATCCTGGCAGCCGGTCCCGGACCAGCCGGTTCAAGACTCACAGAGCCGGTAGGAGGCGCCGTCGAGTGTGATGACGACGGATCGGTGTAGGAGCCGGTCGAGCATGGCGGCGGCGACGGTGGTGTCGCCGAGGATCTCGCCCCAGGCGCCGACGGGCCGGTTCGTGGTGAGCACGATCGAGGTTTTGAGGTAGCGCTGGTTGATGACCTGGAACAGTGCGGACGCGGCTTCGCCGGGTAGCGGGAGGTAGCCGAGTTCATCGATGATCAGGAGTGTGGGGCCGGCGAAGAACCGCATCATGGTCGCCCATTTCCCTTCGATCGCGGCGCGGTGGCAGCGGGCGGCGAGGTCGGCGGCGGAGGTGAAGTAGACCCGGTAGCCGGCGGTGACGGCGGCGTGGCCGAGCCCGGTCGCGATGTGGGTCTTCCCGACCCCGGGCGGGCCGATTAGGAGCACGTTGGTCGCGGTCTCGAGGTATCGGCAGGTGCCCAGCTCTGTCAGCAGCGACCGGTCTATGCCGGAGGCGGAATCTAGGTCGAAGTCGTCGAGGGTGGCGCCGGTGGGCAGGTTCGCGAACCGGAACCTGCCGGTCAGGCGCCGCGCATCGGTCGCGGTGACCTCGATCGCGAGGAGCCGCTCCAGGGTGTGGGTGAGGGTCCATCCCTCGGCGGTGGCCTGGTCCAGCACGGCGGGCAGCGCCTCGGCGGCGTCGGCGAGTTTCAGGTCGGTGAGGTGGCCGCGCAGCTGCTGGTAGACGCTGGCCGCGGTCTTGGCGGGGGTGGTCATTGGAGGGTGTTCCTGTTCTTCGCGGCCTGCTCGTAAGCGGCCAGATCGATCACGGTCGTGGAGGGTGCGCCGGTGCCGGTGAGCACGGCGGCGGCGCGGAGTGCGGCGGTCCCGGGCGGGATGCGTTCCTTGCGCCGGTGCGGGCGTCCCGGCGGCGCCGAGGCGAGGGCGATGGCTTCAAGCGCGGTGACGTGGCCGGTGTCGCGGATCGTGACTCCGAGGCCGGGCTCGGCGACCTTGTGGCGAGCGATCACGGCGCCCGAGACGGTGGCGATGTCGATCACTGCGGCGCCGAGCGGCTGTGAGACGATCACCTTCGCTGCGGCGAGTTCTGGCGGGACGGAGTACCGGTTCCCGCGCCAGTCGATCAACGCCTGCCGGGTCGCGGTGCGCTCCTCGGCCACCACGACGGGGAACACCGACTGGGGAAGCGGACGCAGCCGCTCCGCGGCGAACATCGCTTTCGCGGTCGTGTTCCCCGTCTCGGTCTGGCGTGGCCGGTCGTCCTGCCCCGTCGCGAACGCCTCGAAGCTGGCTTGCGCCTGCTCCAAGGTGAGCTCGTCGGGGACGGTCCGCCACCAGCGTTGCGCGGCGGTGTGGTTGTTCTTCTCGACCACGCCTTTCCGGTTCCCTGAGCGGGGCCGGCACGCGATGACCGTCACCGCGTGGTGCTTGGCGAACGCGGCGAACATCGGCGTCAGGTCGCTGGTGCCCTGCTTGAGGACCGTGGTCATCCGGTCGAACCGCCAGTCCCGGGTGAGGCCGCCCAGCAACCCCAGCAGGGTCGTCATCGCAGCCAGCAGATGCGGCAGGTCCATCGAGGGAGACAGCACGCCCCGCCAGATGCCGGAGTGGGCAAGCGACCCGACCAGAGCGTAGGCCTTCTTGTGACCGAACCCCCACGACGCGGGCGGGTCAGGGAGCTCGACCCAGTCGAACTGGGTCTCCTCGCCGGGCGGATGCTCGATGACCGCGTTCGGCCGCTTCGTGACGTGCGCGCACGCGACGCACGCCGGCCGCAGCCCCCGGTCGCGGATCTGCCGCGTCAACGACTGATACGACCCGGCGTAACCCAGCTGGCGCAGCTCGTCCAGCAGCGTGATGACCCATAAGTGCGGGTCCTCGATCAGCCGCGCGGTCACATACGCGACGAACACGTCGAACGCGTCCGGAACGGTCCGCTTACGCACCCCAGGGGTGCGCTGCCCGGACAGATACGCCCGGATCGTCTTGCGGTCATGGTCGGTGCGGCGGGCGATCTCGCTGATCGTCATCCCCTGCCGTCTGAGCGCGTGGATATCCACGTCGTCCTCCTCTGAAAGCATGAAGAACAGGGCCTCTCTCGAGCTGGTGCGTGGTCAGAGACCACCAGCATCGAGGGAGGCCCGCCTCATGCGGCGGAGCGACCCAGGGTGGGGAACTTCGATGAGCAGAACTGGGGAATTTCAGTGAGCGCCGTCAGAGGAGAACGCCGCCGCGTACCGTCGCCGTTCCGCGCAGCATCGCAAGACGCAGCGTGAGCTGGCGATCATCCTCGACCGGCGTGGATGGGACCACGCGCGTGTCGAGGAGCTCCTCGAGATCGACGCCGCAACCCTCCGCCGCATGCTCGCGTCCGACGGCCACAAGGTCTGCACCGACTGCGTCTTCGACCGCCATGGCCATTGCATCGGCCTGGTCGTTGACGTTAGCGGTGATATCGATCCCTGCGAGTGTCCGCGGTGCCGTGCGTCGTAGATTCGTGCGGCGTATACGCGAGCCCCTTTCGTGCGCATGGACGACAGCGAGAAGGGCTGCCTATTCCGCTGGGCTCACTCGCCGGCCGCGTCATCGGTTGTGCTCGAGCCATGCTTAGGCCCGGCAAATCGCCGCTGATGTCATCGACGGCGATCACCTGTACATCAGCACGGATCGCCCACACTCTGAGCACCGCAGCATCGTCGGAGCTTGGATCTCATATGCGCCGCCCGCCTGCGTGCGGCGACACCGCGTAGTCGCCTCCACATCGCGGCCGCTAGCGTCGAGCAGAGGAGAACACCGAGACGCAGGCACGGCGAACGCTGATGCCGGTGTGCCGCGCCACCGCGAGGCTGCCAACGACATCAAACACCGAGCGCACCGGTGCGACGGGGCGAGCGCCAAGAGCGCGACGACGTGGCTCCTGTGCATACGGCAACCGCTTCGAGATGCATGACGAGGGAACCGAGCTCGACGTGCCGGACAACCCGCAATAGGCGGACCCGCCCGCGACTCGAAGGAGAGCTCATGCCTGCAAGTCCAAGCCTGTTCGGAGCTACGGGAGCGGCGCTGCTGATCCTGCTCGCGGCGGCCGCACCCGCCAACGCTTCGGAAGTCCCCGATACGCGCGAGAGTAAAGCGCGGGAACAGACCACAACGACGACCATCAGCATTCCCTTCTCTCACGCGATCAGCCTGGTCGATGCAGTGGCGACCGAGAGCGTCGGCGGGTATGACGTCGTCGCGTATGAGTTCGAGAACGCGGAGTTCACGGGAGAGTTCAGCCCTCTGAGCGGAGTATCCGCGGAGGAGTTCGTCGATGAGATTAGCCGTTCTCTAGAAACTGAGCCGCAGGTCGTCGCCGTGCGCGTCGCCGTGCCGGTAGAGGAGGCGAAGTCAGTGTCTCGCTCACGCTCGGCACAGACGGTGCCCACGTTGGCCGCAGAGTATGTCGCCCCAGCCGCGAACCCGGCGGCGTCAGAGCAACTCAGACACTATCGAGAGCAGATCCCTGAGCTGAACGGGCAAAGTCCAGCCGCAGCGGCCCTGCAGCGAGCGACGGCGAAACCCTCCACGTGGAAGCCCACCCAGGCAGGCATCAGCATCTTCCGCGCAGACACCTCGACCGTCTACTTCGAGCAATTCCTGTACTGGGACGGTTCAACCGCGAGCACGACTGCGATGGCAGCCGATGACGGCTGGGAGGCTGAGGTGAACGTGTTCACCAGCCGCCCCGACGCGGAAACATGCGGTAGCGGACATCCTCAGGACTATCCCTTCGCGAAGAACTACGGCTGGAGCTGGTACGCGCTAGTCAACACCGGCTCGGGCATCGGACCGATGGCATCTTCAGTCGGCGCCTACGCCGACTACAACGACAACTCGGATCCTTGCAACCGCAACAGCATCGCTATCGGAATCAGGACTCCCCAGGCGATTCCCGCTTACCCATCCGGAGCGCAGGAGGTGATGCTAACCGTCTTCGCCCCCCGGGGGCTCGACAACACGGGCAAGATCGGTGGTGTGATTCAGGCCGTAAACGAGACTGGGTGCGTTCTCCAGCCGTGGCTTTCCAATACGGACTGCATGGGTATCACGAGCAGCAGTTCCGGCGCGCGGGCGACGTTGAGCGAATCACGCAACTGGACCGCGCCGCCCAAATGCTGGGCCTCGGGCAACTATGGAAACAACGCGCCGGTCGCGTACGACTGCTACGCCTGACACGTGATGAAGTCACAACGACGAGCGGGGGTGCCCTCCTGGGTACCTTCGCTCGTCGCTGGTTGGGCTCTGGTTTGTGCGCTTGCCGCCGCGGTGCTCGCGGTTGACTTGCTAGCGAGCACACGAGAGAACATCGAGTACCGCTGCCTGGTGAGCGCGCCGGCCTCGGGTATCAGCTCCGCGGAGAACGCGCTGGTTGCGGCGCGCGCCACGCTGTTTCCCGCAGGTCGAGAGTGTGTGTGGAGAGCCGCCGACGGAGGGCTCATCGTCGAGCAGACCGGGTGGCTCACCACGTCCGCCTTTGTTGTTTGCGGTATTGGGGCGCTGGTCATCGCGATCCTCTGCCTAGCGGCGTGGCGATACCTCTGGGCACTAGTGCCACTGGCTCTGTGCCTCGCGGCTGCCCTTGTGGCGGTGTGGTGGGTGTCGCTGCTGTAGCGGCGCCATGCAGCTGCAGACCGTCACCGACATACCAGAACGCCCCTGCGTAGGACCGACGTTCGTGCAGCAGCCCAACATGTAGCGTGAACCGGCGGTCGCCCTCGGCGGGCGGGGATGTGTCGAGGAGCTTCTGTACAACCTGCGTCCGCGGCGTCGTAGCCATTGTATCGGCGGTCGCTGAGCCGAGGGGCGATTTCAACGCCCGCGGGGGCCGGTCCTGCCACAGCAGTGAAGCCGCCCAGTAGCGGCACCTAAGCTCGGGCCCATCGTCGCCAATTCTGGGTCACCAGCAGCCGCGGTGACGGAGCGTGAATCAGGTCAGCCGCTTCGTCAGCGAACTCTCTGATGCCCCTGATCTTCTTCACGATGGTCGCCCATCTCAAGTAGCCAACATCGTCGACGCGGCGCAGGTGTGCCAGCACAGAGGCGGAGATCTGGGTCGACTGGACGATTCGTTGTCCTCGGATATCGCTGAGCACCAGATGCGCGATCATGAGCGCCTTGGCGTCCGCATCCTGGCGCCCCCACAGAGCCGCATGAACTCCCTTCCGCAACTGCCTTATCTCGAAGTCAGGTGTCCTCTCGTCTCTCTTCATTACTTTTTCGGGTCGCCAATCCATGCGGTGAGGTACGGCGAGCCGCGGCCAGTGCTGGTCGGCGACCTGGCCGCGTTGCTGGCTGGGTTGAACGCCGGGGTGGCGCGCCTGCAGCCAGTTCAACACCGCCAGTGCTCCGGGCCACCCAGGCCGGTTGTCATTGCGGCCGTGGATCGCCATCGCGTAGAGCAACTCGGCCACGCGATAGGGCGCACCGTCGCGATTGCGGAGCACTCTCTCGACAGCCTCGGAGATCGCGGCATCCGGGATGGCTCCGACGATTGAGGGGTGACGTCGGAACTCTTCGGCCGAGAGCCTTGTTGGAAGTTCGGGAAGTTGGCGCTCGATATCCGTGATTGCTTCATCTACCACGCTATCGACTGCAGCGTCCGATAGCGGCCCTTTCCGCTTAAAGAGGATGCTGAAGATGTCGTCACGCAGGGTGACGCGCGCGAAGGGGGCCGCGGCCAGCTGGTCGTCGCTGGAACGGCGGACCGCGAAGTCCGGACGTCCGGTGGCGTGGGCGTCTCCACGGTACCGAACACGTGGCCGTTAACGCACCGCCGCACTCGACGCACCAATGATGTGCTTGCGTGCGGTCGGGTTTTCGGCACCTCCGTGGGCGCTCCGCACACCACGCAGGGCATTCCTGAGTAGGTCCTCCCTGGAACACCCGTTTCCTTCACAGGCCTGATTCTGATCTTCCTGACTGCCCTTTGTCCACCCGTGTCCGTTGAGAGCGGATTTCGGTCAGTTCGGCAAAGGACTGTATACCCACCAACTGCGGCGCGGCATTCTGATGCCAGAGGAGTTACCACACGGAAGCGACCCACGGTCGCTATCCCGTCCGAGGTCCGCAGCATGCTCATCGATGCGGTTCGGAGCACACTCTGCCGCCGCTCGATCTCTCTCAATGGAGGAACCCGTGTCCGCACGAACCGTACGATCAATCACCACAGCGGTCGCACTTGCCGGCCTGCTCACGTTGTCGCCCGTGGCCGCCGCTTCTGCTCATGCCGCGCAGCCTGCGGGCGTCAAGACGGTGAGCACCATCGCCCGCACAGTCTTCATCCCCGAGTGGTACCAGTATTGCTACAACACTCGACCCGTGGGCATCACGGTCGGCAAGTCCGGGTACATGAACGCCTACAGCTCTTCCGGTGGCGTCACCTGCAAGTGGTGGGTGATGCCGTGGCGCGCGGGCATCCCCTACACCACCAGCAAGTACTACACCTGGGACACCGTGTGTCGGTACTACGGCTCTCGCTACGTGGAGATGAAGCGCGGCTACCCGTGGTGCCGCTGACAGACTCGAAATGCGACCTAGGCCGAGTCCGGGAGATGGTGGCAGCCCTCGTGCACGCAGGGCGCAGGTTGGCTGTCCCGATTCGAGCCGGACACCTCGTGCTTCGTGTCCCACCAGAGTGGGTACGCGACTCTGGCCTGTGAGTCGAGGGCAACGATGACCCGGCGCGCATCCACTTGCTTGATGCAGTAGGTCATGGTGATGACGTCAAGCTGCGGCGAATCCGCGTCGTCGAAGCCCCCGCGTTGATAGATCTCCGACCAACGCTTCTCGGCCGCTTCGCTCAGGTCCCACTCCGCGAGCGCGTGCACGGCAGAACCGCCGTACACGCGCTCCAGCGACATGACCTCATCCAACGAGAGCTCATTGAGCCGAGCCAGATAGCCGGCGAGGAGATAGAAGTCTTTCGTCGAGCTGGCAGGCCACGGGAAGGGGCCTTCTCTGTCTGTTCGCGACCAATCCAAGAACCACGGTCCCGGTTCAGGCGTCAGGGCAGAGAGGGTCGTTCGTTTCGCCATGTAACAGTCAGCGCACCCACGCGGGGAAGTTCACGTCTTCGACGCTCTGTACGCCTGACTCCGACTCGCTGAGGCTCGAGTAATAGGAGCGCATCGACTCGTGAGTGATGGGGAATGTTCCTGGGTCCCCGGTATCGAGTCCCTGACGCGCCTGCTTCCATGGCAACTCAGCATGTGTCAGCGCACTCAATTGTGCGGCGGACATATTGCCGTACGAGGCGAGCACCGCCTCGATGGTCTCGATGTCGCCCGCCTCGAGCCGCCCCGCGTCTCCAGTGGGAAAGTCGGACGGGTCCACCATGTACTTGCCCTGATGGTTCCGGTACAGCTCCCGAACGACGGGACCGTGCACCCACGCCTGGATCTCCTCAGGGAAGAGCGGCTTGTCATCCCAGGCGAGACTCCACGCTTGGCTGTAGTACACGAGCTTCTGGAGCTTCATGGCGCTCATCTTGCCGCCTTGAAGGATGTGGATTGCCACATCGTGCACGTTTGCCATGACTGCTCCTCTCCGACCGACGCCGCTTCTGATTCTACCGTTGGACCTCCGACGTACCGTTGGCGGTGCCGGCTAACCATGATGTACGCGGCGCTGCCAGAAACTCTCACATCATTGCCTGCGGTCCGGCTCACGCATTCAGGCGCTCATCCAGCAGCGAACGGCGGCACCGATGGAGTTCGATCCGGCTCACCGTACGAGCATCAGTATGAGCGAGGTCGTCTCGTGCGCGATGCTTGAGATGGGGGCGATGATCGTCAGGGCAAGGATCAGCCTTGACCTGCTGGATCGCAGGAACCTGCCCTCCCGCTCTCGCTGCTTCCTCGGGCCTTTACGTTTGCTCATGTTCACCATGAGTGCGGCACTGCGGCGCTCGCGGTCGGGAGGCTCTGGATTCGCATCGGCACCGTCACGTCATGGGTCTGGAGCATGCACACGAGGCTCGTGCGTCTCGACCATGCGGGAGTCGTCGCTCGGCTCCGACGCGCGGTCTCGATTCGGTGTAACCCCGCTTCGGAGAGGGCCGCGCGCGCTGCGGACCGGTGAGCTCGGTGAGGAGGGTTCCGGCACGAGGTCGGGCGCGATGGCGACGACTGCTCCGCGATTCCGATGACTATCCGCTTGGCCGCTCTCGGATGACCACGGAGATGCACCTCATCGTCCCAGGAACCACGCCTTGAACCGACGCCAGAGCCCGCGTCGCTTCCGACCGCGGAAGTAGGCGTCAAGGTCCTGTTCGTCGCTTCTCCTCGCGTACTCAACGCGATCCTGATCCCAACTGCGCGCCCACTGGACCACCCCGCCCGTGATGAAGTAGTGAGATCGACAGGGGAACTCCCAGTTGCCGACCGAGGGCCGAACGGTGACGCCCTCCGGATCATGGCGCACGGTCCACTCAACCGGGCTCAGCGGGAGAAATACCTTCGTGCCGCATCCGCAGGCACACAGGTGCGCGGAGGTGCGGTAGGTATCCGTGACGTAGAGGATCCTGGGCTCGAGGGTGAGGGGAATGAACTCAACGTCGAGGTAGCGAAACGAATCAGTGCGCATCGTCCCGGCTGTCGTTCATGAGCTTGTTGCCGTCCAACGTGTAGTTACTGGAGATCTCGTTGCCGTAGTCGCGGTAGAAGCCGATGTGCTTCTTCCACGCGATCACCGCGTGCGCCGCGTTAAGCATGTTCAGCTCGACGACCTGGATGTTCTGTTCGTACGGGTCATCGCTGTCTGTGAAGGAGAGGTTCGCGTCCGCCCAGTCCATCGTGTCGGTTGCGGGATCCAGACGTGAGGTCCTGATGAGCCCGCCGAGCGCGCTCCCGACCTGGTCGATGCCCATGCCGGTGTCGACGAAGGGAACCCCGAATCGAAACAGATACTCGATGATCATGCGCTTGTGCGGGCCGGAGTCAATTGCGATGAACACGAAATCCATGTCGCGCAGTTGCTCGATGTTGCCCTCCGTGATGTTGTCGGGGTGGGCGACGATCCCTCGGTGCATGGCGCTGTATGTGCGCTGGTGGTGATCGACCTTCGTCGGCGCCTCAGCGAGCTCTTCGAGTGTCGTCGCGCCGGGGGCTCTGAAGGCGTTGTGCGGCCGATAGACGTCCCCGTCGTAGAGGTGGATCTCTGCAGCGTGGGTCTTGCTGACCGCGTCCAGGATGTACGCGCCCGTGCCGCCCAGTCCGATGAGGCCCACCCGGTGGCCCTTGACCTTGTCGGCAACCGCGCCGATGCGGGCACGGCTGGTGGCTGAGTCGAAGTAGCGATGCACCGACTCACCGTCCTCCGCTGCCAGCGGCGCAAAGGTCTCCACCCTCACATCGGGGTCGACGTGATGCACCTCGGCGAGGAGGATGGCGGCGTATGTCGTCATCTTCTCGTAGTAGTCCGGGTATCCGGTGGGGGGCTTGTGCGAGAACCCGCAGCTCGCGATCAGCCCCGCACCGATCTCAACCGCCCCCTGCTGGTGCATCAGCGCCGTCAGCGGCTGACCGCTGGCATCGCAGGGCAGGTCATCGGCGCTTCCACTCGCTCCGATGAAGAACACGGTGTGATCGGCCACGGGGTTTGCGGTGCGGTCGCCGGCGGACTCCAGCGTAGAGACCAGCCGGCCGCGCGCAACCTGTCCGCCGCTGTTCACGTACGGCACGCTCAGCGTGAGCATGTTGGAGGGGAACTGGACCTCGTAGCCCTCGTCGACGAGGCGGCGCAGGTCGTCGCTACGACTTAACAGTTGCCTTGACATTGAAGACGGTGCCCTTCTTCTTGACTTCGACGGACCGTCCCGCCGCCAGGGTGCCTTCCTTCGGCTTCTGTGCGTTGTAGAACGTCACGGTGAACCGCGTGTCCGGCGCCGGAGGTTCGGGGTAGGCCAGTGCGATGACCTGCTCGCGGGTAACCGTGTCGTCGCGGACGTCGTAGGGCGTGCCGTTGACGATGATCTCGGTGTTCTTGTGACCGCTTCCGCGGTCGGCGTTGTTGTCGTTCATTGGTTTCTCCTCAGATTCGAGGGGCGGCCGACCCCCGGCCGCCCCGGTCTCACTTCTCGTTGCGGACGCCCTTGTGCTGATTCGGGCTGCCGTTCATGAGGCGGCCCGTGCCGGCGTCGCGCTTGAACCAGCTGCCGTTGTGCTGGAACTCGCTCCGTCCACGCACGGCACCGATGCGGTGTCCCTGTCCGGTGTTCTTTGCCATGTCTCCCCTCCCCTCGTCGGGCGGCCTTCCTGACCGCCTCACCAAGTAGTCGGCGCAGCAAGCAAAGGTGTAAGGGCTAGCGACACTCCACGCAGAGGCCACCTTCGAGCAGGTGCGGCCTGAACAGACGGAAACACTCGTCGCACAGCGCGTCGGCCGCAGATGATCGCTGACAAGGGCAGAGCCCACAGCTGGGACAAAACGGCTTCTTGCACTTCGGGCACGGATACCCAGCCACCTGGAAGTCCCGACCACAGCAGGTGCCCCGCAGGTGAGGACGCGTGTCGAAATCTCGGGAGATGAGTGGAGCTGCGGACCCGGGGGTCCAGATATCGGTTGCGGCGAACACGCACACGATTTTGTTGCGCGCGCCGACCGCGTCGATGAAGAAGTCCTCGTCACCCCAAGTGCCGTGCCAAGTGAGGCGTTCGGTCCGACCGGTGCCTTCTTCGAGTCCCAGGAGGTGGTGGCCTTGCGGCATCCGCTGGCCACGCCACGGAATCACCTTCGGCCATCCCAGCTCCGGGTCGGGACGGACACTGGCGTCCGTTACCTCCCCGGTGGTTCGGTCGATGAGGGCGATGGCCCCAAGCTCCCGCATCTGCTGCGCGAGAGCGATCATGCAGACGGGGTGACTGGCGCTGGTAGCCGAGTACAGCTCGAGGACATGCCGAGCCCGAACAGGTCCCCTTCCAACCAACTCCGCCGCGACGTTGGTGGGGAGAAGGAGTTCACGAGCGAACCTGTCGCAGATCGTCTCGAGTACACGGCCGTCGTCGTCGTTGTCCGCGAGCCAGTCCACGACCCGGTCGAGCGTGTTGACGATGTAATGCCCGAGTTCGTGGGCGAGCGTGAAGTTCTCGCGTCGGTTGCCCGTGGGTCGATACAAGATGACGCCGTCATCCAGGAAGGACATCCCGTCGCAGAACCCGCCATCCGCGCGAGCGCTCGCAAGCTGCGGCGCGGCTCGCACGGTCAGGCCCAGCCTGCCCGTCATCGTCTCCAGCGGGTCATCGATGAACCCTGCCCGCACGTCGCTGGGCACGGCGGCTACGGCTAGGCGCACGCACGCGTCAACGTTCACCGGTCTCGTCGTCCTCCAATGAACTCACCAGAAGCTCCAAGGCGCCAAGTACCTGGTCCGCCTCTGGGAGTTGCCCGCGGTGGACGGTCGCAGTCATCCGCCCGATGAGTTCAGATCTCGCGACCGGCAACTCCACTCGGCGTCTGCGCGCCCACCGCGACACCAAGTGCTCGAACCGTGGGGCCTGTCGTACGGCTTCAAAGCGATCTGGGGCAGGGGCGACGTGCTGGATTAGCGTGTCCACACTGACGCCGAGTTCTTCAGCGATTGCCTGCACCAAAGCAGGGGGTACGCTCGCGGCGTGCGTCTGCCAACGGGCAACGTCAGCGGTCGAATACCTCCAGCCTCGGGCGGACAGCCGCTGTGCAAGCGCGCTGGGTGCTGTGTTGGCTCGTTGTCGTGCCCGCTTGAAAGAGGCGGGGTCGAGGGCGCAGGCTCGGTCCGGCACGAGTCCGAGCATCGCCGCAGTCGGATCATCTTCGAGCGGCGGTGCTCCTTGCGCGGCCAGCCACGTCGCGTCCGCGACAGCGAGCAGTTCGCGCAACCTTCGGCGCTCGGTTTCGCTGATTCGCGCGTCGGCAAGGATTCGGGATCGCTCGGCCGGTTGAGCAACCAGATCGGCAAGGAGCTGGTCGAACTCTTCTTCGTTCACCTGATTACTCCTTTCGATTCGAGGTCATCCCGCAACTTCTGCAACGCCTGGTTCAAGATCTGGTTCACCCGGGGGCGGCTCACGCCGAGCTCCTCCGCAATCTCACCCTGCGTTCGATGCTTATCAAGAGCCTCCGTCAGTATGAATCGCTCGCGTGCAGTGAGAGCAGCCATGCTGTCGTGCAGGTGCGGTGCCACGCGAACGGCATCGATTCGCTCATCGGCGTCGGAGTGGACGTCTTCGGTGCGATCCTTCCGCTCGTCCTCTTCGACGTCCAGGCTGCGCCCGAAATGGATCACGTCTGCAGCGCGTATGCGGTCGTATGCCTTGTTCTTCACCACCCGCACGAGATACGCCTCCCAGTTGTCGATCTGCTCCGTCGGCGGAGACGCGCTGAGAGACAACATGGCGTCGCTGACCACATCCTGTTTCTCACCCTGCAGCCCCACTTCACGCAACACGGATGCCGCGACGCGGTGGAGCGTGTCGCGGTGTTGAAGATAGAGGGGCCCGATATCCATGCGCCTACGTCACATCTCTGCTGACTGGAACCGTCATGTTCGTCTCCTTCGAGAAGTAGTCGGGCTAGCGTAGCCAGGTGTAAGGGCATCGCTATGTGCCGATCATCGCGGAGAGGAGGCTTGCTGGCGAAGGGCGACACGCCAGCGGTGGGAGCCGTCATCATCGCCGGCGCCACCGCACGGGGATGCTCATGTCGGCCAAGGCCACCCAGGGGCACGCATCAACGCGAGTGGCGCGAACGAAACCGCGTTTGACCAGGACATCTTCTGGAGCATTTGTCTGAAGTAGCTTCAGAATGCGTTCTTCCCGCACCGATGCGGAGCCGCGTGTTTCTCGGTCCAGTCTTGACGCCTCTGAGGGCGCTCCAGTCCAATCAGGCTCTGGAAACGACACCTGATGTCAAGTCCGAAACTACTTCGGACTGATAAACCTGCAGGCTCTAGCGGCGGTCCGACGGTCTGTGTCGCACAACGTGAAGTAGTCGTCGAGTTCTCAGCGTGCCGGGCCGCCCCACCCACCCGGTGGCTGCTTCGGGAGCCACACCTCGGGCGCGCTGTGCTCCCGCTCCGCAAAGCTGTCCGGGGTACCTCCGGCCACGGTCGCCTTGAACACGGGCATGAGCAGCAGCTGCAGCACGGTCACACCGGTGTTGATCGCCACGAACACGACGAGCTGAGCCGTCGTCGGCTGCTGCTGCGCGAACATCGTCCACCGCTGCCGTGGCGTCCGCATCCGGCGGGGAGATGGGGTGCGTTCGTCGGTGGTGATGAGCATCGGGCAGCTTCCTGGGCGCGTCGGACGGGTGCCTTCGCATGCAATCAGGCGAAGCCCCCGCGCACGCGGCGCACCGCACGATCGGTCGACTTCGACCGATGATCGGCACCGGGCCCACCTGCAGAAGCGACGTGGCGCGCGCTCGCGTATCCGGCGGCCGGGCGCGACGCAAGCCTCTACAGCCCCCGCGCCCGACCGGATGGAATGGAATCCGCAGAGAGGAGCGAACGTGACCACCGCCGTGATCGTCTCGGTCGTCATCCCCGTCAAGGACGACGCCGTCGCCCTCCGGCGGTGTCTGCGCGCGCTCGCGGCGCAGACACGACCGCCCGATGAGATCGTCGTCGTCGACAACGGCTCGACCGATGACTCCGCCGACGTCGCCCGCGCCGCTGGCGCGACGGTCACGCGATGCGATGCCCCCGGTATCCCCGCTGCCGCTGCACGAGGTTACGATCACACTCGAGGCGATCTACTGCTCCGCCTCGATGCCGATTGCCTCCCCTCCGCCGCCTGGGTGCAGAGCATCGTCGACATCGCCGCGCAGCATCCGCGCGTGGCCGCGTTCACGGGCGGGGCGCGATTCATCGACGGTCCCCGATGGCTCCGGATGCCGCTGGCCAGGACCTGCTGCTGCATTTCGCGGGCACGGGCGTGCTCACGGTGTGCGCGATGCTCGCGCTCGCTCGTTTCGGAGCTGTGCTCGCGTCGCGTTCGACGGATGCCACGGCGGCGGGCACCGTCGTCGCCGTGACGGTCGGACTCGCGCTCAGCGCGCTATGGGAGATGGTGGAGTGGGCCGGCCGGCGCTTCATCTCCTACGAGGTCTTCGTGGGCTATCAGGACACCATCGGCGACATGGCGATCGGCGGCGTCGGAGCGGCCGTCGCGGGCCTGGTGCTCACACGGGTGCCTGTGCTGCGGGCGGACGCGGCGTAGCCGACACCCGCGCCGAGACCCCGCGGCGGCGCCCTCGTCCGTCACAGATCGCGACCACAGAGCCGAATAGCCGCACTTTGCGACGGACGAGCACACCCACCGCCCGCCTCACCCCAGCGGCTCGACGGCCTCGCGGGCGTGGCGGCCGGCGGCGCGGACGGCGCCGATGGATGCCGCGATCACGAGCGCGATGCCGAGAAGCTCCAGCAGGTTCAGCTGCTGACCCAGCAGCACGAAGCCCGCGAGCGACGCCGTCGCCGGGGCGAGGCTCATGAGGATCGCGAAGGCGGATGCCGCCAGTCGCCGCAGCGCAATGAGCTCGAACGCGTACGGCAGCGTGGAGGAGAGAACGGCCACCGCCGCACCCAGCCCGAGGATCTCGGGACGCAGGAGCGCGGCACCGGCATCCGCGATGCCGAACGGCAGTGCGACGAGCGCCCCCGCCGTCATGGCCAGCGCCAGCCCGTCGAGCTTCGGGAACGCGGCCCCGACGCGCGCCGACGCCAGGATGTAGAACGCCCAGCTCGCCGCAGCGCCGAGGGCGAACAGCACGCCGAGCAGATCGAGCCGGTCCCACCCGCCGCCGCCGAGCGCGACGACCCCGGCGAAGGCGAGACCCGCCCACAGCCACGCCGAGGCGCGGCGACTCGCGATGATCGACAGGACGAGCGGCCCCAGCACCTCGATCGTGACCGTGACTCCGAGCGGCAGCCGCTCGAGCGCGAGGTAGAACAGCCCGTTCATCAGCGCGAGCACGAGCCCGAACGACACCACCGCAGTCCAGGCGGCGTGACCGTGCCCGCGCAGGTGCGGCCGCGCGATCGCGAGCAGCACCACCGCCGAGAACGCCAGCCGCAGCATCACCATGCCGAGGGGGCCGACCTCCGGGAACAGCAGCACCGCGATCGACGCGCCGACCTCCTGGCACGCCAGACCCGCGACGACCAGCAGCACCGCGCCGGTGGCGGGCGACGCGGCGAGCCCGGGCGCGACGGGAGCGCCCGCGTTCACCCGGCCGGAGCCTCCGGCAGGGGGCAGACGGCCGTGGCGGCGACCTGCGCCGCCATCTCCTCCGCCGTCCACGGCAGGCCCGCGTCCGGCGCGGTCTGCCCGGCGGCGGCCGGCGCCTTCGAGCCGATGGCGGCCAGCTCCCACGCGAGGCTGCGCACGAGGTCGGCCGAGGCGCGGGAATTGTTGAGCACGACGACCACCGTCATCCCGGTGTTGCGGTCGGCGAACGCCGCCGTGAGGTATCCGAGGATCGAGCCGTACTGCCCGACGAGGCTGCCGGCCTGGTAGACGCCGCCGTCGGCGGTGAACCACGACGGACCGTCGGCGCTGACCGGCAGTGGGTTCGCGAAGCGCTTGTCGGTGTCGTACTCGCGCGCCCCGACGGCGAGCGCCTGCACGTACCGCCCCAGGTCGGCGAGGTCGCTGATGACGCCGGATGCCGTGTATCCCGCCGTCGGCGAGACTGCCGTGACGTCGACGGGGGCCGCGCACGCGACGCTGCCGTCCTCGGCATCGCCGGACCACAGTCCGCTCAGCCCCACATCGGCGGCGGTCGGCAACGCGGTCGCCGTCATGCCCGCGGGGCCGAAGACGTACGTGTCGTACAGCTGTGCTGCACTGCGCCCGGACGCGTGCTCGAGCGCGAGGCCCAGCAGCACGTAGCTCGTGTCGGAGTCGGCGAACGTCGTCCCGGGCGTCGTGGCGACGCCGCGCGAGATGCCGTACGCGAGCAGTTCCCGCGGGTTCCACGACCGCTCGGGCACTGCCCGCATCCGGCTGTCGATGAGCGGGGCGTACGAGGCGAGCCCGCTGGTCGAGTCGCAGAGCTGCTCGAGGGTGGTCGTCTCGGCGCCCGCGATCCCCGTCACGTAGTCGCCGACGGGGTCGTTCAGCGCCACGACGCCGTCGTGAGCCAGGCCATACAGCACGTCGCAGGTCATGGCCCGCGTGACCGCGCCGGCCTTGAACGTGGTCGCGGCGGTGACCTCCCCGGCACCCGGTGCCGATGTGCCGACCCCCGCCTGCCACGTGCCCGACCACGGCGCCCACACGCCGACGACCGCGCCGGTGGCTCCGGATGCCGCCACGGCCTGCTCGACTGCCGCCTGCAGCTGCGCCTGCGTCTCGGCAGGCAGCGACGCCTCGACCTGCGCCGGCAGGGTCAGGGTGCTCGCGGGCTCCGCGGAGCACGCGGCGAGCAGAGCGGCGAGCGCCAGCGCGCCGGCGACGGCAACGGCACGCCGGCCGCGGTGGAAACGCCGCATTCTCACCCCCCGATGTTCCTCTTCAGCGTAGATCACAACCCGGGCGGGTCCGAACGCGGGGGCACGCGGACGCGCCGATCCGATCATTAGGGTTATGCCATGCCGCACACCTTCGACGACGCCGCCCTGACCGGCGTGCTCGGTCACATGAACGACGACCACGCCGACGACAACCTGCTCATCGCGCGGGCCTTCTCGCCGCTGCCGGATGTCATCTCCTCCGAGATGGTCACCTTCGACGGTGCCGCCGGCCAGTGGCACATCATCACTGCCGACGGCGCCGAGGACGTCATCCGCGTGCCGTGGCTTGGGGGCGAGATCACCGAGCGGCGCGAGGTCCGCCGCGAGATCGTGGCGCTCTACGACGAAGCGTGCGCGCGTCTGGGCGTCACCCCGCGTCCGCACGCGTAGAGCCCCGCGTCCGCTCGCTTAGATCTTCGCGGGCGGACGCAGATCGTCATCATCGGAAACCTTCAGGTTAGTTGAGCCTTAGTTTCAGCTACACTGATGGACGTGACCGAGCTGATCCCGTTCTCCACCGCCCTGCGCGAGCGCTCCCGCAACGCCCACTCCGGCAGCGAGCACGCCGGCTTCATGTCCGACCTCATGCGCGGCAAGGGCACCCGCGACGACTACGTCGCCCTCGTCGCGCAGCACTGGTTCATCTACGACGCGCTGGAGCGCGCGGCCGAGCACATGCGCCTCGACCCGATCGCCGCGCCGTTCATCAGCGACAAGCTGACGCGCCTGCCCGCGATCGAGGCCGACCTCGCGTTCCTCATCGGCGACGACTGGCGTGAGCGCATCGAGCCGCTGCCGACCACCGAGCGCTACGTCGCCCGCATCGACGAGGTCAGCGCCGACTGGCCGGGCGGCTTCGTCGCCCACCACTACACGCGCTACCTCGGCGACCTCTCCGGCGGCCAGTTCATCGGCAAGCTCATGGCCCGCCAGTTCGGATTCGAGACGAACGGCATCGGGTTCTACCTCTTCGCCGAGATCGCCGACCCCGCCGCGTTCAAGGACGTCTACCGGGAGCAGCTGGACGCCGTGCCGTGGGATGCCGCCGAGCGCGGGCGTGTGATCGACGAGGTCCTCGTGGCGTACCAGTTCAACACCGACCTGTTCGTGGACCTCGCCGCGGCGAAGGCCGCGGCATCCGCCACCGCGACCGCTACCGCCTGACCGGCGCGGGTCGCGCGGGTCGCCGTCAGAATCCCGCGGCGCGGACGCCGGCCATGAACCGGCGGACGTCGGCGTCGACGAGGATGTCGCTCGGCCGCAGCGGCCGCGACAGGTAGAGCCCGTCGAGCGAGGTCAACCGGGAGAGCGCGACGTAGGTCTGCCCGGGGGCGAACGCCCCCGACCCGAGGTCGATGATCGCGCGGTCGTAGGTCTTGCCCTGCGACTTGTGGATCGTCACCGCCCACGCCAGCCGCAGCGGGAACTGCGTGAACTCCGCGACGATGTCGCGCGTGAGCTTGCGGGATGCCGGGTCGTACGCGTACCGGTATTTCTCCCACACCGTCGGCTCGACCTCGACGTCCTCCCCGTCGAGGTCGACGCGCACCGTGCCGCCCGCGATGCGGGTGACGGTGCCGATCGACCCGTTCACCCAGCGGGGGCCGTCGGCGCGGGCGCCGCCGAGGTCGTTGCGCAGGAACATCACCTGCGCGCCGACCTTCAGCTGCAGGTCGGTGTCGGCGGGATAGGCCTCGCCGCGCCCGAAGTCGCCGCTGATCTCGGCGCGGGCCGTCTGCACCGGACCGGGCAGAGCCTCCAGGTGCCGTTGATTGATGCGGTTGACGATGTCGTTGCGCGTCGCGAGCGTGATGATCGGCGGCTCGCCGTCCGACGGCTCCGGCACCGGGCGCGCCCCGGCCGCGTTCAGCTGCCCCGCGATCTCCGCTGTGACGACACCATGGCGGACCGCGTTGAGCATCGCTTTGAACCCGGCATCCGCCTGCCGATGGATCTCGCGCAGCTCGCGGATGTGCAGCGGCGCCCCGACCCGCCCGAGGTCGAGGAGCCCGTCGGAGCGGATCGCCGACCCGTCCGTCGAGGGCCCCGCCCACACCTGCGCGTCGAAGAACCAGAACGAGCGGTAGTGGTCGCGGATGTAGCGCAGCTCGTCGCCCCGCGGCGGCACCGGCGACAACTGGTACGGGTCGCCGAACATGACGATCTGCACGCCGCCGAAGGGCTCCGCTCGGCGGCGACGCGCCTGCCGCAGCGAGCGGTCGATCGCGTCCATCAGGTCGGCGTTGACCATCGAGATCTCGTCGATGACGAGGGTGTCGATCGCGTTCATGATGCGCCGCGCGGGCTCGGACTGCTCCAGCTCGCTGTCGGCGATGAGCCCGATCGGCAGCCGGAACAGCGAGTGGATCGTCTGCCCCTCGACGTTCAGCGCCGCCACGCCCGTCGGCGCGCAGACCGCGATCTGCTTGTCGGTGTTCCAGGCCAGGTGCTGCAGCAAAGTCGACTTGCCGGTGCCGGCGCGGCCCGTCACGAACACGTGCTCGCGGGTGTCCTCGATGAGGCGGAACAGCTCCTCCTGCTCGGGTGACAGGTCGGGGATGCTCACCGCAACATGCTAGCTATCAGCATCCGTTTCCTAGACTGAGCCTGTGGACGGGGTGGATGCGGCGGTGCCGGTGCGGGCGGATGCCGCGACGCGCGCGCCTGCCGCAGAGCCCGTTCCCGAGGCGCGCCGACCGCGTCGCCGGCGCGGGCGCCTGGCGTTCGACCTCACCGCCCTCGCCGTCGTCGGCGTGCTGCTGCTCGGGGCGATCGGCGCCACGACGGCCGTGGCGTACCAGGACCTGTACAGCCCGTCGGCCTTCGTCACCCGCTACCTCGACCTGCTCGGCCAGGGCCGCGCCGCCGACGCTCTCGCCGTCCCGGGCGTGCCGATCGACTCCGCCGACCTCGACGCCGCGGGCCTTCCCATCACGGCGAGCGAGGCGCTGCTGCGCCGCGCCGCCCTCGCGCCCCTCACCGACGTCGCCGCCGTGGGCGAGGAGGAGCGCGGCGACCTCGTCTACGTCACCGTCACCTATACCGCGGGCGGGCACCCCGGCACCACGACGTTCCAGGTGGAGCGCTCGGGCTGGGTGGGCCTCGCCCCTACGTGGCGGTTCGCGCAGAGCCCGCTCGCGGTCGTCGACCTGACGCTGCGCGGAGCGACGGCGTTCTCGGTCAACGGGTTCGCCATCGACACACGGCAGGTCTCCGCCGAGGGCGTGGACGCCGATCCGCTGGACCCGGTGCCGCTGCTGGTCTTCTCCCCCGGCCTCTACTCGATCTCGGTCGACACCGCCGTCTCGGCGAGCCCCGGCGTCGCGGTCCTGTCCGACACGCCGCAGGCGGACATCCCCGTCGACATCCAGACCGAGCCCACGGCCGAGTTCACCCGGGTCGTGCAGGAGCAGGTGGAGTCGTTCCTCACCGATTGCGCGACGCAGCAGGTGCTGAAGCCCACCGGCTGCCCGTTCGGACTCGAGGTGCGCAACCGCATCGTCGAGCCGCCGGTGTGGTCGATCGTGCAGCAGCCGACCGTGGTGCTCTCCCCCGACGGCGCGAACTGGGCCATCGGCCGCACCGAGGCCGTCGCGCACGTCGTCGTGGACATCCAGTCGATCTTCGACGGCTCGATCCGTCACGTGGACGAGGACGTCCCGTTCGTCCTCGCCGGGACGATCACGATGCTCCCCGACGGCACCGCGTCCATCGCGGTGTCCCCCACCGACTGACCTGCGAGCGAGCGCCCGACGCCCGGCATCCGTCGGCGACGGCTTCAGCGGGTGGCGCGGGCGTCGCGCTCGGCGAGGGCGGCGAGGCGGGCGTTGTACTCCTCGAGCTCGGCGTCGCCGGTGCGGTCGGCGTGCCGGTCGCTGCGGCGCTGGGCGCGGTCATCCGACCGGCTCCACTGGATCGCCACCGTGATCGCGAGGATGAGCGTCGGGATCTCCCCGATCGACCACGCGATGCCGCCGCCGGTGTACTGATCCACGAGCGGCGGGTCGCCCCACGTGCGCCCCATGGATCCGAACCACTCCGCGACGAAGAGCCCCGTCGACATCATGATCGCGATGCCGAAGAACGCGTGCATCGCCATGACGCCGATGAGGGTCAGCAGCCGGAACGGATACGGGTAACGCAGCGGCACCGGGTCGATGCCGACGAGTGACTGCACGAACAGGTATCCCGAGATGAGGAAGTGCGCCACCATCCACTCGTGCCCGAGGTGGTCGTACAGGGTCCACCGGAACAGGTCGGTGTAATAGAAGGCCCACAGCGACCCGATGAACATCGCCGCTGCGAACAGGGGGTGGGTGATGACGCGCGCGAACGGGGTGTGCACGGCCCACAGGATCCACTCCCGGCCGCCGCGCGTGCCGTCGTCGCGCTTGGCGATGGCGCGGGATGCCAGGGTCACCGGCGCCCCGAACACGAGCAGCATCGGGATCGCCATGGACAGCAGCATGTGCCCGACCATGTGGATGCTGAACAGGTAGTCCTGGTACGCGTTGATCGGGCCGCTCGTCACCCACAGCAGCAGGAGCATGCCGCAGACCCAGAGGATCGTACGGTAGAGCGGCCACCGGTCGCCGCGGCGGTGCAGCCGCCAGACGCCCGCGAGGTAGAAGAACAGGCCGAAGCCCACCGCGAACGCCCACAGCAGGTCGATGTCCCAGCGGGTGAGCCACTCGGTGATCGTGAGCTCCGGCGGCAGCGGGGAGCCGGTGAGGATGATGGCGGGTGTCTGATCGACGATCGTCGTGTCCACCGGAGGCGGCGTGCGCGACAGCGCCACCGCAGCCCCGGACGCGATGCCCATGAACGCCAGCTCGAGCGCGATGAGGCCCCAGAAGCGGCGGGTCGCGGCATCCGTCGCCTTCTCGTCGTCGGCGCCGATGCGTCCGATGAGGCCGCGCCGGTACCGGGCGCCGAGCGCACCGATCGCGAGCAGGGCGACGACCTTCACGGCGAGGATCGCCCCGTACGGCGAGAGCAGGTTCTCCCACGTCAGCAGGCCCACCGCGGCGCGCGCGACGCCCGACAGCGCCACGACGACGAACGCGGCCAGGGCGATGCTGGAGTACCGCGTCAGGACGTGCGAGAGCGCCACGCGGTCGAGTTGCGGGCGCAGCACGACCAGCAGCAGCACGCCGCCGAGCCACACCGCCGCGGCGATGATGTGCAGCGCCAGGGAGACGACGGCGGTGTTGTGGCCCGACTCCTCGCCGGAGTGCCCCTGCGTCGCGATGGGGACGAGGGATGCCGCCGCCAGCACCGCCACGATGAGGGTCGACGTCCAGCCGCGGACGGCGAAGGTCAGCACGGTGAGGGCGGCGCCGGCGATGGTCGTGAGCGACCAGGCGCGGCCGAGCTCGGTGTCGACGAGGAACCGGCCGAGCTGTCCGCCGAACTCCGCTCCGGCGTTCGGGGCCGAGGGGATGACGCTCAGGAACGTGAGAAACGCCGTCGCTCCGCTCGCGACGGTGAACACCGCGGCGCCGACGGATGCCGTGTCGAGCGCCGTGTCGAAGGGACGCTCTCCCGCGCGCAGCGCGAACAGCGCCAGCACGAGCGCGCCGAGCATCGTGGCCGCCGAGAGGTTGACCGCCAGCGTGGCCACCGGAAGACCCCAGCGGACGATGGGTCCCGGGTCGAGCAGCAGCAGGGGCGCCGCGCCGCCGCCGTAGGCGAGTCCCGCGATCAGTGCCGCGAGCGCGGCCACGACGAGGATCGCCGGACCGCCGTAGCGGAGGCTGCGGGTGGACACCCATCCAGCCTACGCGGGCCGCAGCGGCCCTCGCGCTGGCCGCAGGCCGCGCGCGGGGCGCGGGGCGCGGCGGGCTAGGTATGGTCGCGGGGTCTCAGCCCCTGGACATGCAGAAGGGGGATGCTTCGCGGCATCCCCCTTCTGCGGCGTTGCGGGCGGAGTTACTTGACCGCAGCCTTGAGCTTCGAGCCGGCGGTCACCTTGACGCGCTTGCCCGCGGCGATCTTGATCTCCTCGCCGGTCTGCGGGTTGCGGCCGGTGCGAGCGGCCGTGGCGACCGGCTCGAACGAGAGGAAGCCGGGGATCGTGACCTTCTCGCCCTTGGCGACGGCCTCGGAGACGGCCGAGAACAGGCCGTCGACGACGCGGCCGACGGTGGCCTGGCTCTCGCCGGTGGCGCTGGCGATGCTGGCGACGAGTTCGGTCTTGGTGATAGCCATGGGGTTGTCCTCCAGACGGCAGCTTCTGCCGCCTTCAGTGAGATCGGACCGGATGCGGTGCACCCGGGTTGGTCGGTGGGACCGCCCCCGAATATACCCACGAACCGCGGAAATCCGCGGATTTCCGGTCGTTACACGTCATCTTCCCCGGCGTGTCGCCCTCAGATTGGGACGCGTGTGGCTGCTGTGAACGCCGAAGGCCCGGACCTCCGAGAGGAGGTCCAGGCCTTCACTGTGATTGCGAGGGGCTTACCAGCTCGACTTGGTCACACCGGGCAGCTCGCCCTTGTGCGCCATGTCGCGGAAACGGACGCGCGAGATGCCGAACTTCGACAGGTAGCCGCGGGGGCGACCGTCGATGGCGTCGCGGCCACGCAGGCGCACGGGCGACGCGTTGCGGGGCAGCTTCTGCAGGCCGACGCGGGCGGCCTCGCGGGCCTCGTCGGTGGCGTTCGGGTCGACGAGGGTCTTCTTCAGCTCGGCACGCTTCTCGGCGTAACGGGCGACGACCTCCTCGCGCTGCTTGTTGCGCGCGATCTTGCTCTTCTTGGCCATGAGATCAGCGCTCCTCTCGGAATTCGACGTGCTTGCGGATCACCGGGTCGTACTTCTTCAGCACGATGCGGTCGGGGTTGTTGCGACGGTTCTTACGCGTCACGTAGGTGTACCCCGTGCCGGCGGTCGAACGGAGCTTGATGATCGGACGGACGTCCTGAGCCTTCTTCGCCATTAGAGCTTCACACCCTTCGCGATGAGGTCCTTCACGACCGACTCGATGCCGCGGGCGTCAATGACCTTGATGCCCTTGGCCGACACGTTCAACGTGATCTTGCGACCGAGCGAAGGAACGAAGTAGGTCTTCTTCTGCACGTTCGGGTCGAAGCGGCGCTTCGTCCGGCGGTGCGAGTGCGAGATGTTGTGACCGAAGCCGGGAACTGCTCCAGTCACCTGGCACACTGCTGCCATAGTGATGTCTCCTTAGTACCGTGCGGCCGGACGGCCCCACCCAAGATCCCTTGTCTGCACCCACGCTCCGGCAGGCCGATTGCGGCCGTTCGAGAGGGAATGGGCACGAACCACGCGCTGGAGTGCGCGCAGACAAAGAGTCAGTCTAGCACGGGGTGGCCTGCGGCGATCACCTGCTCCGGGTCCCACGCGGCGACGATCGTCCGCAGCCGCGCGAGGTCGGAGCCGTAGATCCTCTCCGGGTCGCCAGGACGCTCGGTGAAGTTCTTCAACGCTCGCGGCGCCGCATACGGGTCGAGCACGCGGGCGAACGCCATCGCGGCAGCGGCTACCTCCGGCGCCGCCTCGGGCACCGGCACGATCCCGACGGCGAACGCCAGGCCGTCGCCGGGAACGTCGGGCGTGAGCGCACCGCCGAGGTGTCGCAGTTCGACCGACAGCAGGGCGCCGGATGCCGGAGCGAGCGCCGCGTCGAGGAAACCGGCGACGGCGGCCTCGGACAGCTCCGCCAGCAGCACGCTCTCGCCGAAAGCCGGCGACGGCTGCGGCGGGTCGCCGTGGACGGTGGCGAGCTCGGCCGGCGGCATGGGGCGCATGGAGTCGACGGTCGGCGCGAGGGCGCGCAGCGGTGCGAGCAGGGCGGCGACCTCCTCGGCATCGGCGTGCACCGCCGCCTCGACGGCGACGAACTGCTGCCCCCGCATCGCCTCGGGCAGGTCGGGAAGCGGCGGGAAGCGCAGCACGCGGACGAGGGAGGTGACCGTATCGGGCACGGCACCGATCCATGCATGCCAGGCATGAACGACATCCGCTGCCCGGTCGAGCGGCCACATCAGCCCTCCCGCCCAGACGCCCACCGAGGCGGCCATGCCTGCGACCGCGGCGAGGTCGTGCATGGCCGCCGCGGCAGCGACGTCCCCCCCATACCGCTCCGGAGCCGACCCGGGCGGTCCCCACCGCCGGATCGATGTCGACGTCGCGCAGCCGCGACGTCCGGAGCAGGATCGTGTCGTCGAGAGACCGCAGCGCACCGGCCGCGTGTCCCGTCGACTGCGGTGCGACGCGCAACCCGAACCGGCGCGCGGCGGTCACGACGATGGCGACGTCGTCGACGTCGGCCGGAATGGCGACGGCCGTCGGGTTCTGGTCGACGGTGAGCTGCCACGCCCGGCGGGCGTCGTCCCAGCCGTCGTCTCCGGGCAGCAGCAGGTCGCCGCCCGCAGCACCGCCTCGATGCCGGCGGGCCCGGGCGCTGCCGTCACCGGCGCCCCGATGCGGGCGGCGTGCGCGCGGAACGACGGCTCCGCCAGCAGGCGGTCGACCGCCCCGACGATCGCGCGCTCGTCGATGCGCCCGCCGGCGCCCTTTCGCGGTCGCAGCCGCAACCCGGCGCCGCTCCACGCAACCCGGGCCGACACCTCCGACTTGTCTTCGGTATTGCCGGTGGCGACGATGGGCACGCCGTGGGCGAGTGCGTAGTGCACGCCGCCGCACCCGCCGTTGGTGACGAAGGCCGACAGGTGCGGGAAGAGCCGGTCGTAGGGCAGATAGGGCGCGACGCGGGCGTTGGCCGGGATCGCCGCCGGCAGGTCGCGGCCACCCGTCGAGGCGACGACGAGAACGTCACGGTCGGCGAGGGCTCGGAGTTTCGGCAGCACGAGATCGTCGAGCGATGTGTTGGCCACCGTTCCCTGCGTCACATGGACGACCGGGCGCGACCCGTCGAGGTCGCCCCACCAGTCCGGCACGGCCAGGTCGGGGGATGCCGAGGCGAGCGACGCAGGGCCGACGAAGTGCACCGGCGTCGTGAGGTCGGAGCGCGGGTACTCGAACTCGGGCACGCTGAACTGGACGACGGCGTCGGCGAGCGCCGGGTAGTTCATCGCCGGCGTCGACAGCTCGTGCCCGGTGGCCTCCCGCGCAATGCGCGCGGCATCGCGTTGCAGATCGGCGAACACGAGCCGGTCGGTGGTCCAGATGAGGAGGCTGTTACGCAGGCGTCCGAGCGGCCCACTCAGAGGCGGGATGCCGAGGGCGAACGGCGCCGTGTCGCGGCTGCGCAGCCCCAGCGGGACGATCCCGAGGCTCAGCACCGGGAGAGGAGATGCTCACGTTCCACCTCGGGTTCGTGGCCGAGGCGAACGCGCGGGTCGCCCGCCTCTGGCCCCGGATCCTCGACGCCGCCGCCGGCGATGCCGAGGTGGGCCGTCGCCTCGAGCAGCTGCAGCACAACCGCCGCTTCGACATGCTCAGTTCGATCCGCGAGTACCGATCGAAGGGCCTCTGCCACAGTGCGCGGCCCGACGCCGAACTCGCCGACGAGCTGTCGTTCCTCATCTCACCGGAGAGCTACACCCAGCTCGTCGTCGACGCGAAATGGTCGATGACGCGCTACCGGGCGTGGATGCTCCGCGCCGTCCGGCGCCTGATCCTCGAAGATTAGGCACGCGCCGAGGCGGCGCCGTCAGAGCGCCGCCGCGCCCCGCCCCCACCGGAACGCCGACACCGTGGGGTCACCGGCGATCCAGAACCGCCACGGGTATGCCGCCGTCCCCGCCACGCCGGCGACCCCCACGCGGGGGCCGGTGGCGATGTCGTCGCGGACGGATGCCGGCAGCCACAACCGCGCGACGGCGCCGGCCTGTGGCGTCCCCGCGACGGCGTCGATGCCGTCGTGGACCGGATGCCGCAGGCCCACCGCGTCGCCGAGCCGGCCGGGTCCGCGGGCGAGGTCGCGGGCGCTGCGCGCGGCCGGACGGCGCGAGAACGCGGCATCCTCCCCCTCGACGACCTCACCGCCGCGCAGCAGGACTCCCCCCGCGGACCCCTCGGCACCGCACACGACGTTGACGCACGAGTGGATGCCGTGGCTGAGGTACACGTACAGGTGCCCCGGCTCGCCCCACATCGTGGCGTTGCGGGCGGTCCGCCCCATGCGCGCGTGGGAACCGGGATCGGCGACGGGGCCGGTGCCCGCGCCGTGGTAGGCCTCGACCTCGGTGAGGCGCACCGCGACGGTGGCCCCCGCCACGGTGACCTGCAACACGCCGCCCAGCAGGCGCGGGGCCACCTCGACGGGCAACCCGGCGAGCTCCTCGCGGGTCGCGGGCGCGAGGCCGCTCATCCGCGCGGCGGGGTCTGGCACCACGAGATGTCGAAGCCGCTCAGGGCCACGACCTCGTCGCCGTCGGCGAGGGAGACCACGTGTGTCTGCACGCGCTCGGGGAGGGGCAGCTGGTAGCCGTCGTACGGGTTCGAGACGGCATCCGGCACGATGAGGAAGGCGGCGTAGCGGCCGCTCGGCGACACGCACGACTGCAGCAGCACGTCGGTCGGGTCGATCGAGAACACCGGTCGCGCCGCCCCGGTGCCGTCGACGACGTTGACGGTCGTCGACGTGACGGTGAATCCGTCGACCACCGCCAGCACGCGCAGCGTGTCGCCGCCGACGAGCGGGACGGTCGCGTTGACCTGGCCCAGGGCGGGATCGGTGGCCGGCAGCGGCGTCTCCTGCGCGGTCGCGAGGTCGACCGCGACCGGCCCGTCGACCCGCTCGACGACCGCTGTCGCCGACCCGCGCGCGATGCCGTCGATCGACACCGCGTTGCCGAGCGCGACCGGCGCCCCGCCCGAAGGCGAGACGAGCGTCAGCGCGCCGTCGTAGGTGAGCATGAGGATGCTGTCCGTGCCGGGCACGAACCGCCAGTCATCCACCCGCGACTCCCCGCCGGTGCGGAGCACCGGGGTGGGCTCGGCGTCCTGCTGGGCGGCGGTGAGCGACGCCGTGAACAGCAGCGCCTCCCGGGCGCCGGCGGTGCCGACGGCGGCGTCGGTGAACGTGTAGCCGATGAGGTCGCCCTTGTCGGCGCTCTGCAGGTTGGTGACGGTGCCCGCGCCCGGCAGCGGCAGCTCCCGCTCGTCCTGACCGTCGAGGTCGGTGACGATCAGGTGCGAGTCGCCGTCGTCGCCGAGCGTGGCGACCACGAGGTGGCTCGCCGTCGCGCGGAAGTCCTCGATGTGCGCGTTCGTGTAGACCGGGATGGCCGCGTCTCCCGCGAGATCGGTGCGGAAGATGGTGTCGCCGTCGCCGCCGCGCTGCAGCAGAAAGAACTGCAGCGGCGGGGTGGTGAACGACTCCCGGACGGATGCCGCGGGTCCCCCGCCGACGCCGGTGAGGCCGTCGATCGTCACGGTGTACGCGGTGTCGTCCCACAGCGGCTGGGTGAAGCGCACGCCGACGCTGCGACCCGACGTGTCGACGGTGAAGTCCGCCGCGGGGGTCACGGTCACCTGCGCCGGATCGACGTCGGCCAGGGACTGCGTCGTCGTGAAGATCATGCGGGATCCGGCGGCGCTGATGGCGGCATCCGGGTCGACGCTGACGTGCGTGACGCGCGGACCCTGCGCCGTCGTGACGGCCGCCCCGGCGAGACCGACGACGCCGAGCACCGCGACGACGAGGCCGAAGGCCCCGATGAACGCGCGCGAGCGTCGCCGCCGCGCCTGCTCGCGGCGGGTGCGGACCTCAGTACTCATACGGGTCCTTGGGCTGATCGATGACCGTCACGTCCGAGGCCTGCACCTGCAAGCGCCCGTCCGCGTCGCGGATCGTGCCGGTGACGGTGACCCACGTGCCGGTGCCGGGCGCGGTGCCGTCCGCGGCGATCGGCAGGCTCGCGGGCTGAGCGTCGATGACGCAGTGCGTGATGACCAGGCGCGTGAGCGAGAACCCCTCGTCGCCGGGGGTGACGAATCCGGTGAGGGTGATCTCGTCGCCGTCGAACGCCTCGGGATTGGTCGCCGTCGCGAAGACGCTCGCCCACTCCCCGACGCCGAACGACGCGGTGTCGCCGGTTGCCGCGAGCGCGACGGTGTCGGCGCCCTGGAACAGGGGGGGTGCGCCGGTGTCGCGTTGCATGGCGAGCTCGGCCGACAGGGTCGCCGGCGGCGTCAGCACGATGACCGCGACGATCCCCGTGGCGAGGATGCCGCCGGTCACCGTCGCCGCGGTTCCCAGCACGCCGGGCCCGTGGTGGTGGTGGTGCGGACGGGATCGGGGCGACGCGGCATCCGCGCGACGGAGCTGACCCCGCTGCTCATCCGGCGCAGAATGCGCGTCCGCGGCGCGGTGACCACCATTTGCGTCGGATGAACCGGGTGCGCCGGCCGCCGGCTCGTGCCCGTGGTCATGCCCGTGGTCGTTCTCCGCGCCCCGCGGCGGGGCGAAGCTCGCTGCGGCGCCGGCGAG